>CAZMAK010000001.1:0-14568 GCA_964564245.1 uncultured Ectothiorhodospiraceae bacterium
GACCGGAAAACCTGTCAGACTGCTGACTGGCGAGGAGCGAAGCAGCCCATGATGGCAGGCGCACCGGATCAATCGAGTATCTTGCTGGTGGACGACGACCCGATTGTCCGTCTCACCATCGGTGAAGGCATTCGTAACGACCGCTTCTGGGTGTTCGCGGCCAGCGATGGTCGTGAGTGTATTGACGCCTGTGAACAGCAGCACTTTGACCTAGCCATCATCGACCAGCAGTTGCCGGACACCACGGGTCTTGCCCTGGCAAGGACCCTCAAGCAGAAATACGACACGCCCTTTCTCTTCCTGACCGGTTCGGATGACCACGACACCATCATCGAGGCGGCCCGGATCGGCGCCCTGGGTTACCTGGTAAAGCCGGTAACGGCACAGCAGGTCAGTGCACAGCTCGATACCATGCTGTCCCGCTCACGGGAGATCAGTAATCTGGGCAAGGCCGTCGAGGTGTCGGGCATCGTCAGTGTTGCCCTGGGGCTGGTCATGCACGCACAGCAGATTAGCCGTGAAGAGGCCCTTGCGCAGTTGCACGCCATCTGCCGTCCCCGCAACCAGTCACTGAAGTCACTCAGTGAACAGCTGGTCGAGCAACACGAGCAATTTGCCAAGTCGCGCTCGTCGTCCCGGCTCAAACCGGAGGCGGTATCGCTGTTGAAGATAAATGTTTGAAAGGAACAGTGCGTTACGAGGCAATCTATAAATTTTTTCAAGGAATACCCAAAAACCACTTGTAATTGATAAAAACTTTTATATACTCAGGTCCAGGTTGTCGATACCGATCTCCACGGGTCCTAAATCTGCCCAGACGACAACCGGCCTGTTGTATTCAACACAGCGCCAGCCACCTCGATTGATTTCCGCACAACTCCGGCGACACCGGCAGCAAGTCATTGCTGTCCGAAATCCGGCGGGGTCGGGTACGGCCGGCAGGATGCCGGCACGACGAAGGAAGAAGCGCAGGTTTACGGTAGTGATTCTCTAAGGGAGGTAGTACGGCAGGGACGCCACCTTTACTACCGTAAACCTGTGCGCAACGGCAAGACAGTCGCCGGATTCAACCGGTTTCCAGGGAGGTTGTATGGCAGGGACGCCACTATTTTGACATCCGCCAGCCAGACCAGCCGACTGCCTGAAACCAGGAACGGCAATTCTAGCACAGCCTTTAGGGTTAGATAAGGGGGGTAGCCCGGCCGGGACGCCACCGAGACCTGTCCGGGGGGGTGAAGGAGCGGGATTCGGGGCGGGCCAGGCGGCCCGCCCCGGCATTTCACGCGACCAGGCTGACCTCGCTCGATGCTGCGGGAGTCGCGGTATCCGTGCCTTGCGCACCGGCAGCGGACATCTCCTGATAGAACGCAACGAACTTCCTGAACAGATCCTCGATATTCCCGAACTGTGCGGTATCCCTTTGCGGCGTTGCCTGGTGCAGGCCGGACTGCAGCGATTCCTTCACGCCGGCAAAGATCGTTTCCAGTGATTGCAGCAATGAAGGCGCGCTACCGGCGTCGGTCGCCGCCACCACCGTGCTGTCAGCGGCTGCACCGGCATCATTCACTGCCCCGGCAGGCGGCGTACTACCGGCCGTCTCGGCAACCGCCGTCGTGGATCCCGCCGCCGCAGCCTGGACCGGCGCCGCGGCCGTTGCGCTCTCCCCGCCCGGAGCCGGTGCCGGATCGGTGCCGGCAGTCTGGTCCGGGAAGATTGCGGAAAGTCCCGTCGTCAGCGTGTCGAAGGCCTGCTGCAGTCCGGCCTGGGCATCCTTGCGACCCAGGTCGTGCACCCGGAACTGTGCCGCGACATCCCGGATCGACTCGATGAAGCCGGACTGGAGATCGGCCACCTGCTGTACCTGTGTGGTATCGGCCCCGGCCGGCAGGTCGGCCAGCGTGCCGGAAACCTGCTGGGTCAGGGTATCGACCGCGTCATCCAGCGCCTTTGCCACGGCGGCGTGCGGGCTGGCCTGCCCGTCGCAGGCAGCGTTACGGCCCTGCACCTGCCAGCCGGCGTGCCGGCCTGCGTGCATATGCCCGTGATGACCATGGTGGTGATGGTGGTGATGGCGATGTACGGCTCCGGGATCCTGTCCGTCGGGGACTGCACCGGAAGCGTCGGACGCTGTCGCCGGGTCGGCCGGGGTCGTTACGGCAGTACCGGCCTGGCCCTGCTGGCTGGATTTGCAACAGGTCACTGTGTATTGACCACAGGCGTACTGCTGAGCTGCGCCGGAGATATTCATTCCCTGCTCCCCTTCGATGAATGCGGGCCATCCTGGCCACTGTTGCTGCTATCGACTGCGCAGGCAGCGACTTTAACGGCCCGGGAACGGGGCATTCCACGGCGGACGCTTCCCGCTACCCGCCGGCTCGGTGACAGAATTTGACGAGCGGACGTTCAGGCCAACCGGCAGCTAGACCAGATAGTTGAACAGGGACAGGCCCTGCACCCTGGAAAACACCTGCTGGGAGGCCTGGTAGGCAGTCATTTCCTGATTGTAACGGGAGATCGCCTCGACATAATCCAGGTCGGTGATTCTGGAACGCTCCTGGTCCAGCACCAGCCCGAAGGACTGGTTGACCTGGGATTGCTGGTCGACGGCACGCTGGCGGGCACCGACGTCCGCCTGTACCGCCGACAACCGGTTCAGTGCGGCGTCAATGTCCGTCAGGGTATCCGTGGATGGTGTCCCGGCGGCCAGGGAATCGGCAAAGTTGCTCACGATACCGAACACACTGTCCAAACCACCGGCGGCGGTCTGGATACCCATAAATACGCTGGCCCCGTTGTCCCCCACCGCAATCTGGCGCTGCGGGCTGATCTGCAGGTTCGGCTGCCCCTGGTCGCCGTTATAGGTGAAGTTGCCGGCCCCGTCGGCGCTGACCGGGGCGGTCCCGACCTGGTAGCCGGCAAACAGGTATTCGCCGTTTGCATTTTGTGTATTGGCCAGCGCGACCAGGCTGTCCAGCAGTCCACGCGCCTCGACCTCGATGGCCTTCTGGTCACTCGGGCTGAGCGCGGCATTCACCGACTGCACTGCCAGTTCGCGCACCCGCTGCAACAGGTCCACGCCCGTGGTCAGCGTGCCGCCCTCCAGATCCAGCCGGCTGGCCGCGCTGTCCAGGTTCGACAGATGCTGGGTGTTCTGCGCCTGCCGGTCGAGCAGCTGCAGATTGCGCAGACTGGCTGCCGGGTCATCGGAGGGATTGGCCAGGCGCTTGCCGCTGGACAGCTGCAGCTGCACCTTCGAGAGGCGCAGCTGCTGCTCCATCATGTTGTTAACGCTCTGCTGGAACAGTTGCGAAGTGGAAATTCGCATGGCTTATCCTCCCACCGCATTGATCAGGGTAGTGAACATCTGGTCCGCGACTGAAATGATCCGGGCCGCCGCCTGGTACGCCTGCTGATAGCGCAGCAGGTTGGCCGCCTCCTCGTCGAGGTTGACACCTGCAGCTTGCGACCAGGCATCCTGGCTCTGTGTCAGCAGGCTGTTCTGTACCTCGCTGCCGACCCTGGCCTGTTGCGTCCTGCTGCTGGCATTGGCGACCAGTTGCCCATAGGCATCGTTGAAACTGGCACTCGCGTCGTTCATCAGGCGCGCCGACTGCAGGCCGGCCATGGCCAGTGCATTGCGGTTGTCGCCCGTGCCATTCGTGTTGTAGTTCACGCTGAATTCGTCACCGGCCGCCGGATTGCCGGTGATCCGGACCTGGTAGCCGTAATCGATACCGGAAGCCGTGGGAAAGACATCGGCACCGGTGGCGGGATCGAAGCTGCCGGAGTCGATCACGCCCAGAGTCGACTGGTCCAGCACCTGGTAGCTGGTGGCGCTGGTGAACCGGATCAGTACCGCCGGCGACAACTGGCCCGGTGACGACTGGAACGCCGGGTTATTGATATCGGTCACGGCACCGGCACTGATCTGCCCGGTGCCGCTGTTGCCCAGCGCCGCGGAGGTACGCACCGGTGACGCCAGTGCCAGGTCGCGCGGATCACTGATCCGGGCGCTGATGGACCCGGCCGCATTACGCACCGGGCGCAGCACGTAACTGTCACCGGCAGCGGCACCACCACCCACGGTGATCGCAAGCCCTTCGGCAACCAGCGGATCCGCCGCACTGCCGGTCCCCGTCATTGGTACGGACTGGCCGGTATCCAGGCGGCTCAGGTTCCAGTTGCTGCCGTCGTATTGCAGGCGATAGTCACTCGCCGTCAGGCCGGACACATCGCCGAATGCCACGCTGATGCTGCCGCTGTTACCGGTGTCGGCGTAGACCGCCGGCGCCGCCACGCTGAACAGGTCCTGCCCGGTCGCGCCGGACAGCGTGATACCCGCATGGTGCTGGTCATTCAGGAATGTGCCGAATTCAACGGCAAGGCGGCCCAGGTCGTTCATGGCCGGATCCAGGATTTCATCGCGGTAGCGCAGGGTGCCGCCGAGACTTCCACCGCTGAGGAAACCGGTTATCACCACCGGTGGCGAGCCCGGTGCACCGATCGTGACATCGTACTGTCCCGGATCATCACTGCGCGCCTGCAGCCCCATCTGGCTGGAGGCGGCACCCAGCACCAGTGACTGGCCCTTGCCGAGGAACACGTTCATTGAACCATCCCCCTGCGTAATGGTGGAGATGGACACCTTGCCGGCAAGCTCCAGCACCAGCTGGTCGCGCTTGTCCAGCAGGTCGTTCGGCGGCTGGCCATTGGTGGCGCCGGTGGCCTCGACGATCTGCCGGTTCAGATCCGCGATCGAACCGGCCAGCTGGTTGATACCCTTCACATCGGCCTGCATGCGCGAGGCGATCGACAGGCGATCATTCTGCATCCACCCGTTCAGGTCCTGGAAACGCTGTGCCAGTGAATCGCTCTCCGACAGCATCACCTGGCGGGCGGCGACCGAGGTGGGATCATTCGCTGCACCCTGCACGGCATCGAAAAACGAGCTCAGTGCCGGCGACAGACCGGAGGTTTCGTCGGCCAGCAGGTTGTCCAGCGTCGACGCGAGACCGCTGAGGGCATCCATCTCGCTGGAACTGGCGGTCGTCGTACGCAGGTCGCTGGTGGCGAACTGGTTGTAGTTGCGCTGGATCGTGGTGACACCCACCCCGGTCCCGACAAACCCGCTGCCGCTGGCCTGGGGTACCTGCGCGGACAGCACCGCCTGCTGCCGGGTGTACCCGGGCGTGTTGACGTTGGACACGTTGTGCCCCACGGTATCCAGTGCCCGCTGATAACTCAGCAGTGCAGAGGTTCCGATCCCCAGCAGTCCGCTTGCCATACACAGTCCTCTTCCCTGAGCCTGCCTGTCGTGCGTCAGTACAGCGGCGTGTTATCCGACATCACCAGCTGTTCCGTATCCTGTCCCAACCCGCTGCGTTGCATGATCGCGCGGATCTTGTCGGCATAGTGCGGATCGGTGGCATAGCCGGCCGCCTCCAGTCCGTTGAGGTAGGCGTCGGTGTTGCCGGCCTGTGCCAGCGCCTGCCGGTAGCGCGGGTTGCTGCGGACAAAATCCACATATCCCGAGACTGCCTCATCCAGCGAGCCATAACTGCGGAATGCCGCACGTTTCTTAACGGCCACACCCCCCTCGTACTCAAGGGTCGGTACCTGTACCCGTGCGCCGGACCAGCCGTTGTCTGCCTTGATCCCGAACAGGTTGAAGCTGTTGCTGCCATCCGGATGGCGAATGAGCTTCTGCCCCCAGCCGGATTCCAGCGCCGCCTGGGCGACCAGCACCCCCGGCTCCACACCCAGTTCGGCCGCGCCCCGGACGGCGTGCGGCATCAGCTGGCGGACAAACTGTTCCGGCGAATCCGGATTCCAGTCCTGCGCCGCCGCAGGGGCCGGCCGGCCCGGCGGGTCACCGGTCGGGGCGAATCGTACCAGCGGCGCCCCGGCCTGCCGGTCAACCAGGGGGGGCGCCGCCGTCATACTGACCAGCGGGACCGGCGACGAGAGGACGGCGGTCGGGCTGGCCGGCAGGCTGGAGCGTGTCAGGTTCTGCTGCAGCGGCGGTGCATCGGCCGAATCCGTCGTCGTACCGCCGAGGCTTTTCACCAGTATATCGGCGATTCCGAGACCACGTCCCTTGACCATTTCCAGTGCCAGCTGCCGGTCATGGATATCACGGTAGAAATTGCTTTGTTCACTGTCGAACAACCCGTCCCCGCCGCTGGCCTCGCGCATCGACTTGAGCATGTTCTGCACAAACAGGGCCTCGAACTGGCGTGCCGTCTCGCGAATCGCCTCGGGTGTCTGCTTGCCGGCCGCGACACGCAACTCCGCCAGACCCTTGAAGTCGGTGTAAACAGATGCGCTGGGCAGGTTATCGATCATGTGAAGTTACGGCTGCTGCAGGATCTAGATCACCAGCAGCTCCGCGTGCAGTGCACCGGCCACCCGGAGTGCCTCGAGGATGGCGACCAGGTCGCCGGGAGCGGCGCCCACCTGGTTCACCGCGCGCACGATTTCATCGAGCGTGATGCCCGGTTCGAACAGGAACATCCGGCTGCCGTCCTGCGAGACGGAAACGCTGCTTTGCGGCACCACGGCGGTCTTGCCGCCGGACAGCGGGCCCGGCTGGCTGACGGCCGGCGTTTCGGAGATGGTGACGGTCAGGCTGCCGTGCGATACCGCCGCCGGCAGCACCCGCACGTGATCGCCGATCACGACGGTCCCGGTACGGGAATTAATGATTACCCGGGCCGGCGCCTCACCCGGTTCCACCGGCAGGTTCTCCAGCATGGAGACGAACATGACCTTCTTGTCCGGGTCATGCGGCGCACGCACCTTGACGGAACCGCCGTCCAGCGCCGTCGCCGTGTCCTTGCCCAGGTTCCGGTTGATGCTTTCCACGATGCGCGAGGCGGTCGTGAAATCCGCCGTGTTCAGGTTCAGCGTCAGCGACTCGCCCTTGTCGAACGGGCTGGGCACGCTGCGTTCCACCGTCGCACCGTTCGGGATGCGACCGGCGCTGGGAATGTTCACGGTCACCCTGGAACCGTCGGCGCCATCGGCGCCGAAGCCGCCCACGACGAGATTGCCCTGCGCGATGGCGTAGACCTGCCCGTCGGCTCCCTTCAGCGGCGACATCAGCAGGGTGCCGCCACGCAGGCTCTTGGAGTTGCCCAGCGACGAGACGGTCACGTCGATGGTCTGCCCCGGTTTGGAAAATGCGGGCAGCTCGGCGCTGATGATGACGGCCGCCGCGTTCTTCAGCTGCGGTTTCACATTGGCCGGGATAACCACGCCCAGTTGCGCCAGCATGTTGGTCAGGCTCTGCACCGTGAAGGGCTGGTTGGAGGAATCGCCCGTGCCATCCAGCCCGACCACCAGGCCGTAGCCGATCAGCTGGTTGGAACGGACCCCCGCCACCGAGGCCACGTCCTTGATACGCTCCGCCGACGCATTGAATGATGCCGTCAGTACCAGCAGCACCCCGATCATTCTGTACAATGTTTTCATGATGTATTCCTGTCCGTTATTCAGAACGGCCACAAGGGGGCAATGAAGAAACGGGCCAGCCATCCCATCGCGTTGGAATCCGCGGTGGCACCCTTGCCGCGATAGCTGATCTGCGCATTGGCAACCTGGGTGGACAGCACGGTGTTGGCCGCGCCGATGTCCACCGGCCGCACGATACCGCGCAGCCGCACGTACTCGTCACCCTGGTTGATCGAGATCCACTTCTCACCCTGGATCACCAGGTTACCGTTGGGCAGCACCTGCGACACACTGACCGTGATATTGCCCTGCAGCTTGTTGCTCTGGGCTGTGTCGGTTGCCCCGCTGAAGCTGTTGGACGACCCCAGGCTGGTGCTCAGCGGATTGCCGTGCAGCGTGGTTTCGTTGCCGAGCACCGTGGGCGCACTGATATCCGTGCTGGTATCCTTGCTGATATCGGTCGTCGCCTTCTTGCTGGCGTCCGTCTTTTCATCGAGGATGACGGTGAGCAGATCACCGACCCGGCGCGCCTTGATATCCTCGAACAGCGGCCGGGAAGTGCTGGCCTGGTAGATGGAACCGGAATCCGGTGCGGTGGCCTGCACGCTGGCCGGATAGGTCGCTGCGTATTCCGCCTCCCCCGGCCGGGTCAGCACCGTACCGTTGCTGCAGCCCTGCAACAGGCTGCCGGCCAGCAGCCACAGCGTGAGCAGCAACGCTTCCTGTATCCGTTTCCTGTCCATCGTCCCTGGTCCTTTCATCCCTGTTACAGGTTGTTGTTGGCGTACTGCAGCATCTGCCCTGCCGTGGAGATGGCCTTGGAATTCATTTCATAGGCACGCTGGGTCTCGATCATGTTGACCAGTTCCTCCACGGTATTCACATTCGAGGTTTCCAGCATGCCCTGCGACAGGGTACCCAGCCCGTTCTGGCCTGCCGTACCGGTTTGCGGCGTCCCGCTGGAACCGGTCTCGAGAAACAGGTTCTGGCCGATCGGCTGCAGGCCGGCCGGGTTGACGAAGTCCGCCAGCTGTACGGTGCCGATCTGCGTCGGGGTGGCGCTGCCGGGCTGGGTGACGCTGACCGTCCCGTCCGAACCGATGGTCACGCTTTGCGCATCCTGCGGAACGGTAATACCGGGTTGCAGTGCAAAGCCCTTGGAGGTCACGATCTCGCCCTGCGAGTTGATCTGGAAGGTGCCGTCCCGGGAATAACCCAGCGACCCGTCCGGCATCAGGATCTGGAAAAAGCCGCGGCCTTCAATGGCCATGTCCAGGCTGTTGCCGGTCTGCACCAGGTTGCCCTGGGTGAACAGTTTCTCGGTCGCCACTACCCGTACGCCGGTCCCGGTCATCAGGCCGGAGTTCAGCTGGGTGCCCTCGGAGGACTGGGCACCGGCCTGCCCGTTGTTCTGGTAGAGCAGATCCTCGAACACCGCGCGGCTGCTCTTGAAACCGGTGGTATTGACGTTGGCCAGATTGTTCGCCGTCACCGACATGCGGGTCTGCTGGGCCTCCAGTCCGGTCTTTGCAATCCATAATGCCTGATCCATCGTTACTCTCCTGTTAGCCCGGCCGGCTTACTGCTTCCATACGGGCCGGTGTAGTGGTGTGTTCGCGCAATGGCGTCCTGGTCAGCGGTTCTGCCGTGGCCGGCGATCAGGCCAGCCGCAGCAGCTGGGTGGACGCACGGTCGTTTTCCTGTGCGTTGGACATGATCTTGACCTGGGTTTCGTACTGGCGCGCCAGCTGGATCATGTTCACCATCGCCTCCACCGAGTTGACGTTGCTCGACTCGAGTGCACCGGTCTGCAGCTGCACGGTACCGTCCGCCACCGCCGGCTCCCGGTTCTTCATGTGTATCAGTCCGTCCGGGCCCTTCCCCATGTCCGCCACCGGCGGGTTGACCAGCTTGATTCGATCCACCACGGAAACCGTGTTGGGCGCCGCGCCGGCGGGCTGGATCGAGATGGTGCCGTCACTGGCAATCTCGATCTTGTCAAAGGGTGGTATGGCGATCGGACTGCCGTTGCCCATCACCGGCTGACCGGCACCGGTGCGCAGCAATCCGAGGCTGTCGACGCGCAGGTCGCCGGCGCGGGTGTAGGCCTCGCTGCCGTCCGGGCTCTGCACGGCCAGCCAGCCATCCCCGTTCACGGCGACGTCCAGGGCGCGACCGGTACCGATGACCGACCCGGCGGAGTAGTCCACCCCCATGCCGCTGGCTACCCCGTACACGCGGCTGCCATAACCGGGCCCGTATACCGGCAGGCTGCTGAAGGATTCCAGGTCGGCGCGAAATCCGGTGGTGCTGGCATTGGCCAGGTTCTGCGTGTTCACCGCCTGCGCCTGCATGGTCTCCCTGGCACCACTCATCGCGACATACAGTAGCTTGTCCATGGCGTGTCCCCGTTCCGTCCGTTGCGTGATTAACGACCGATATTCATCACGGTCTGGGTGAGGGTGTTATCCGCGGAGATCACCTGGGCATTGGCCTGGAAACTGCGCTGCGCCGTGATCAGGTTGACCAGCTCCTGGGTGATTTCCACGTTGGAGGCCTCCAGTGCACCGGACTGCAAAAAGCCGAAGTTGCCGGAACCGGGCTCACCCAGACGGCGGTCGCCAGCCTGGTAGCTGCCGCCGAAGTTACTGTCGCCGAGCGGGATCAGGCCCTGCGGATTGGCGAAATTGGCCACCGCCACCTTGCCCAGCGCGGAGGACTGGCCGTTGCTGAATTGTGCCTGCACAACACCGTTGGCATCGATATTCAGGCCGCTCAGGCGACCGGTGGAGAAACCGTCCTGGAACAGCGAGTTGACCGTAAATGAACTGCCGAACTGGGAGGTACCGGTGAAATCGAAATTCACGTCCAGCGGGGCTGCACCGTTACCCGGATCGTAGCTGCCGAAGTTCAACGGCTGTGGAGAGCTCAGCTGCCCCAGGTTGTCGAAGGTCAGGTTTTGTACCGTCGTGGTCTGCGTGTTGTCCCCGTCCATCACCAGGGACACGTCCCAGCTGCGGGTCGCGGTATCGACGTCGCGGAAAAACAACCCGCCGGTATGACTCTGACCGAGGCTGTCATACAGTGTGACCGAAGTCGAGTAGTTGAAGGTGGTCGGATCCGTCGCATCGATTGTGCCGGGTCCCAGCTGGGTGGAACTGGAGTCCAGGTTCAGGGACAGCTGGGCCGAGGCAGATGGATTCGGCGGTGTGCTGGATGCGGACAGTTGCAGATCACCCAGCGAGGCCGTACTGAAACTGGTGCCCTGCGTATCCAGTGCGGGATAGGCCTGCAGGCGCTGCCCGGACACGTTTGTTACGTATCCGTCCCGGTCAACGCTGAACGACCCGGCGCGCGTATACACCTCGGAACCCTGGTCGTTGAGCACAAAGAAACCTTCACCGTTGACCGCGAGATCGAGTGCGTTCCCGGTAAAGTTGATATTACCCTGGGTAAACAGCGGCGACACCGATGCCAGCTTGACACCGGCGCCGGCGTCCAGCGAGCCGATACTGCCGAAGGCGGTCGCGTACACGTCCGTGAATTCGGCCCGGGACTGCTTGAATCCGACCGTGTTGGCATTGGCGATGTTGTTGGAAGTCACATCCAGTGACGACTGTGCTGCATTGAGACCACTGAGAGCGGTGTTAAATGACATGTTGGTTCTCCTGTTCCTGGCTACCGGATTTCCCGGACCGCCGAAAAATCCACATTCCCGAGGTTGGCGAGTTCAAGTGTGAACGCATTGCCGGAACTCGGCAGCGATACGCTTTTCACCGTGTCGGAAAGCAGAACGTTGTAGGCCTCGTTGACACCGCCACTGACCGCTTCGGCACGAATCTCGTAACGGCCGGGCGGGGCAGCCGTGCCATCCGTGGCAAGGCCATCCCAGTTGAAAGCCACCTTCCCTGGTGACTGCATACCCAGGTCGATATTCCTCACCAGTTGTCCCGATGAGTCGTAGATACCGACCCGCATGTTCGTTACCGACTTGTCGAGCTCCACCGCACCACTGACCGAGCCACCTGCAGGGAGGTTGCCGTACGGACCGGGCACCAGCACCTCGTGCCCCAGCATGCCCGCCGCCTGCAGGGTCTGGTTGGAGACCAGGGATCCGGCCAGGTTCTGCAGTTCAGTGCCCACTTTGTCGATACCGGTCACGGTACTGAACTGTGCCATCTGCCCCATGAACTCGCCGTTATCCATCGGCTTGAACGGGTCCTGGTTCTTCAGCTGCGTGGTCATCAGTTTCAGAAAGTCATCCTGGCCCAGCTGCGTGGTATGCGCGGTGGCCTGCGGCTGGCTGGCCAGCCCGAGCTGTGCCAGTGTGGTGCTGTCCGGTATCGTGTTCATGCAGTGTGTACTCCTTGCATTATTGCGTTACTGCCCGATTTTCAGTGTGTCCAGCAACAGCTGCTTGGACGTGTTCGCCACCTCGGCGTTGCTCTGGTAGGAGCGCGAGGCGGAAATCATGTTGGCCATCTCCTCGATCATGTTGACGTTGGAGAGATAGACATAACCATCCTGGTCCGCCTGCGGATTCTGCGGGTTGTATTCCCGGTTCACCGGCGCATTGCTCTCGACCACGCCACTGACCTGTACCGGCACGGATGAGCTGTCACCCTGCAGGGCATTCATGACGGCGGAAAACACCGGTTGCCGCGCATGGTAGGCACCCTGTTCGGTACCACTCACCACCTCGGCGTTTGCCATGTTGCTGGCCACGGTATTGAGCCGCACGGTTTGTGCACTCATGCCCGAGCCCGCCACATCAAAGATCCGGAACAGTCCCATGATCAGTCTCCCTTGATGGCCGTCATCAGGGTGCTGATCCTGCCGCTCAGGAAGCGCAGGCTGGCGCGATAGCGCACCGCATTCTCGGCGAACCGGGTCTGTTCCATCTGGGAGTCGACGGTGTTGCCGTCGAGCGATGACTCATACGGTACGCGGTACATGGCCTGCGGGCCCTGGCCGCCGCCCGCGGAGGCGATATGCCCCGGTGCCGTGGTGGCCAGCTGCGTGGCGGACTGCGCCTCGCTCAATGCCTTGCGGAAATCCAGATCACGCGCCTTGTAGTCCGGCGTGTCCGCGTTAGCCAGATTGGAGGCCAGCAGTTCGCCGCGCCGGGAGCGTAACTCCAGCGCCCTGGCGTGGATTCCCAGTGCCTGATCGATGATGGCTGGCATATTGCACCTCGCAAAAAAGATTTCCTCTGCCGGTCACCAAGCAAGCAGCGTGCCAATCACGTGGTGCCGATCCGCAAAACGCGGCTCGCGTCCGGACAATCGTGCCGATACCTGTGCAGGACGGGACACAGTGCGTGGTGCCGGCCGGCAATGCACGGTTCGGGATGGCCGCCGGGGCGGCATACCGGCGGCAAGGGTTTGCCGCCGCTGGCAATCACCTGCCGGTGGCCGGCGCATTTGCAGCCGTCAGGCCACGCCATCGACTGGTGCAACCCCGCTTTGGCACCACATCGTTACGCTGGCACACAGTTTGCTTACTGCAGCACAGACACTGTTGATTGAGAGGAACGATCATGAACCGAACACTCGCTACCGGACTCGTCATGACCATACTGCTGAGCGGTAACGCCGTCATCGCGGCATCCCTGCAGAGCCATGCCTCCATCAAGGCGACGGCGGAACAGTTCATCAGCGCTGCCGTCGAGGCCAGCCACGGGCTGACACCCGAGGTGACCGCCGGCGGGCTGGACTCGCGACTGAGGCTGTCCGGCTGCGATCTGCCGCTGGAGGCCTTCCTGCCGACCGGCGGCAGGCTGCTTGGCAACGTGACGGTCGGCGTACGCTGCACCGGCAGCAGACCCTGGTCGCTGTACGTGCCGGTCAGGGTGGCCCTGTTCGGCAAGGTCGTGGTCGCAGCCCGGCCGCTGACCCGCAACGGCGTGCTGGCCCGCGCGGACCTGAAGCTCGAACGGCGCGACCTGGCGCAGCTGCACACCGGCTATTTCACCGACCCGGCCGGACTGGTCGGCAAGAAGGTCAGCCGGAACATCGCGATGAATGCCACCCTGGGCACCGACCAGGTACGGGACCCGCTGGCAGTGAAGCGCGGTCAACGTGTCGAACTGGTTGCCGCGGGCAACGGGATCGAGGTCCGCATGAAGGGCGAGGCCATGGCCGACGGCGCGGCCGGTGACCGCATCAAGGTTCGCAATCTCAGTTCCAGGCGGGTGGTCGACGGTGTGGTCGATGCCTCCGGCGCCATCCAGGTTGCCATGTAGTCGCACGGTCAACGGCAAGGTCCGGAATGCGGGGTATCCCATGAAGATCGAAAACAGGCCGGCTTTCCCGGCAGCGGAAATCACCGGTACCGGTACCCGCAGTGACCGCGGTCATGCCGGTGCGGCCGGTGTGCCCGCACCACCGGTGGCCACGGATCGTGTCACCCTTTCCGACGACGCCCTGCACCAGGCCGCCACGCCGGACACCGCAGGCCTCCCCGCGGAACCGCGCAGCGAGTTGCGGATTTCCGGACTGAAGCAGGCCATCGCGGACGGCACCTACACCATTGATCCGGTACGCATCGCAGAAAAGTTCAGCGCACTGATAACCTAGACGGAGAGCAGGAATATGGACATGCAACCAGAAACATGCCGACTCGGCCTGTATTCGGCCCTGCAACAGGAAATCACCCTGGTACAGGAATTCAGTACCCTGCTGACCAGGGAGTTCTCCGCCATCACGACGCGCGACATCGAGGTACTCGAAGCGGTCAACCAGGACAAACTGGCACTGGTCGAGCGGCTGTCATCACTGGAGCGGGAGCGCAATGCACTGCTTGATGCCGCCGGATACGCTACCGGCACGGAAGGCGTCGAACCCTGCCTGCGCTGGTGTGATCCGCAACGACAGCTGACCGGGCACTGGCGGCGCCTGCTGGAACTGGCCGCGGAATGCCGGCGCCAGCTGCGCAAGAACCGTCAACTCACCGAGCTGTGCAGCCAGCACGCACGCGCGGCACTGCACATACTGCGTGGCGAGGACCCGGGCCAGGACACCTACGGCGCGGACGGGGATGCCAGCCCGCCGCTCGGCGGACGCTCGCTGGCACGGGCATAGGAAGCGCCCCCGGTACGTTTACGCGCAGGGCCCG
>CAZMAK010000001.1:14668-18765 GCA_964564245.1 uncultured Ectothiorhodospiraceae bacterium
GCAGGGCCCGATGTGTCAGTGTGCCTGCTGCGTTGCCGGCTTGCGCGCAGTTTGCGCCGGGGGCGGCGCCGTGTGTGAACGGCTTTCCAGTGAATACTCCTCCGCCCATGACAGCGAATGCCGGGGATGTGGCGGTTGCCGCGCATCCTTCACCGGCCTGTGCTGTGCATCCGCCGCCGGTTTGTGCTGGAACAGTTCGCCATCCGGCAGGCGGGCGGGATTCGCCGGCATCTGCTTCAGCGTACCGACCAGGCTCTCGTCATAGTGCAGTTCGACCTCGACCCGGCGATTGTGCGCGCGGCCTTCCGGGGTGTCGTTGCTGTCAAGCGGCCGGGTATCGCCGAACCCCTCGACCTGGAACCGGTTTTCCGGAATGCTGCCTTCCTGCATCAGGACGTGCACCACGGTCACCGCCCGGGAGGCGGACAGATCCCAGTTGGAACGGAACAGTTCGTTGTGGATCGGTACGGAATCCGTATGGCCGGCAACGATCACGGCGCCCGGCGCCGAACCGATGGTGCGGGCCATCTTCGCAAGTACCTTGCGGAACGGATCGAACAGCAGGTTGCTCCCGGAGGCGAACGAGCCGCGCTCCTGGATCCTGACGATGATGTTCCGGTCCCTGATCTCGATCTCGACGTACCCGCTGCGGATTTCCTCCTGCAGCGCGGTTTCCAGCCGGTGCTTCTCTTTCTGCAGGGCATCGGTGAACTCCGCCGACGGTTTCGGGACCGTTACGACCCGGTTGGGGTCGACTTCCGCCTCCTTCCCCCTGGCATCCGTCAGCTTCGGTATCTTCAGGTACTGGCGGAAATCGTCGGTGGTGATCTGCTTCAGCTCGTTCACGGACCTGTCCTGCGGCACACCGGCGGAGAACTCGGTCGCGATGATGTTGATGCCCTTGGGCGGGTCCTTGACATGCACCTCGCGCTGCACGCCGAAGGCATCCGCCATCGAACCCGCAACCTGCTTGTATTTCTGGCTATCCATCTCGGAGAACGAAAACAGCAGTACGAAAAACGCCAGCAACAGCGACATCAGGTCGGCAAAGGTCAGCACCCAGGGCGGGATTCCCGCCGGGCACTTGTGTGGCGGTGCGGCTTCGCTCTCACAGGACATGCATGATCACCCGGGGGCTCAGGCGGCCTCGCTCTTTTCTTCCTTGGCGAATTCGCGCTGGTTGACCGGCAGGTAGGTCTTCAGCAGGTCCTCTATGACGCGCGGGTTCAGGCCGGCCTGGATCGCGGCGATGCCTTCCAGGATCAGCGACTTGTTCATCCGTTCCTGCTTGCTGCGCAGTGCCAGCTTGTCGGCAATCGGCGATGCGATCGCATTGGCAATCACCGCGCCGTACAGTGTGGTCAGCAGGGCAACCGCCATCGCCGGACCCAGCGCCTTCGGGTCGCTCATGTTCGACATCATCTGCACCAGGCCGATCAGTGTACCGATCATGCCCATGGCGGGTGCGACATCCGCGATGGCCTTGAAGATGCTCTGGCCTTCCTCGTGCCGTTCGATGGTCAGGTTGATGTCGTTGGACAGCATCTTGCGGACAAAATCCTGGTCACTGCCGTCCACCACCAGCATGACCCCGCGCTTGAGAAACTCGTTCTCGATCTCGACCTGTTCGAGACCGAGCACACCCTCCTTGCGGGCAATGCTGGACAGTTCCACACACTTCTCGATCAGTTCCTTCGGGGTCTGGCTCTTGTTCAGGAACGCCTTGGCCGCCGCCTTCATGGCATGTGCGGCAACGGTCAGCGGGTATTTCATCAAGACCACCATCAGGGTGCCGCCCACCACGATCATGACGCCCGGTCCATTGACGAAGATTCCGAAGCTGCCACCCATCATGATGGCCGTGAGAATGGCACCGAGGGTTCCGATCAGACCGATGAGGGTTGCGAGATCCATTGCAGTGTATGGCTCCTTGCCAGTGTCGCTGCCATGTCAGCGGGCAGCTGTCTCCCCGGCACGCCCGTTCCGGGGCGTAGCGGCCGGGAACGTACCTTTCATCGTGTTAAGTCGGCTGATGCGGTGCCAACTTGATCCGCTGGCTCCGGGAGACTGGACTGCAGTCTGCGCCTGCCCGGAAGCAGGCGGACCTGGCTGGCAGGATTCACGGGGAATTGCAGGATTGCCTGCGCGGTACGCGACCAGGCATTTGCGTCGACCGTCAGGACCGGCCAGGAGTGGCGGCAGCTGCCGGATCACGTCGCTCGTGGCAGGCGCCTCGAGGCGGATGTTCCGGTGCGGGTTCAGGCCGCCGGGGCGGCACCGCCCTGGATCACCTTCAGATCCTTTTCCATATAGCTGCTGTAGATCTGGTAGCGATTGCGGCCGTGACGTTTGGCCACATACAGCGCCTTGTCCGCCGCCTCGACCATCTGCTGCACTTCGCTGAACTCATAACCCTCGCCCAGGATCGCGATCCCGATGGATACGGTAACGGGAACCTCCAGCGTGCCGCCGACCGCGTGTTTCAGTTTCCGGAAGCAACCGACCAGCCGCTCGGCCATGACACAGGCGGTCTTCTCGCCCCGGCCCGGTGCGATAACCACGAATTCCTCGCCGCCATAGCGCGCCACCAGGTCATTGTCGCGCACCCCCTCGGTCAGCGCGCGTGCCACCCGCTGCAGCACCTGGTCACCCACCTGGTGACCGTAGGTATCGTTGATCTTCTTGAAATGGTCCAGATCGACGAACATGACGATCATCGGCCAGTTCCGTTCCTGCGCGCTGGTGAACTCATGCTCCAGCCGTTCATCCAGATAGGCACGATTGAACAATCCGGTCAGGCCGTCACGGCGTGTACGCTCCTCCAGCTCGCGGGTGCGGGATTCCAGCACGTCGGCAGTCTCCTGCAGGCGGTCGGCCTGCTGGATGGTCTGCAGGTTGCGCATCATCAGGGTCTCCCGCGCGGCATCCAGCAAGGCATCCGAGTAACAGTAATCGCTGAGATCCGCGTCAAACATGACTTCCGCATCCCGGAAATCCTCTTCCAGCGACGACATCATTGCAGTGAACTGGTCCCGGTCGACACCCAGCCGGGTCTGCATGATGCCGAACACCTCCTCGATGGCGTCGGGGCTTGACTGGCTCACGGCATCCACCAGCAGGCCGGACAGGGCAACACAGTGCATGAAACGCTCGCAATCACTGAACTCGCAGCTGAATTCGGCCTCGTGGCTGTTGATCACGGCGCTCACCAGGTACTCCGGCAACCCCCACTTGCTCAGTATCCAGCCACCGATCAGGGCGTGATCGGCACCCAGTGACTGCTGCTCGGCGTCGCGCACCTGGCCATGATCGGACTGCCCGACCGACAGCTTCTGGTAGAACAGTGGATCCAGCTTGTCCAGCACCAGCATGCCGATATCCTGCAGCAGCCCGGCCAGGAACAGTTCCTCGCTGGAACGCAGTTTCGCCATCATGCCCAGCCGCCGCGCGCAGGTGGCTGCCGCCAGTGACCGGTGCCAGTAGCGCTTGTAGTCAAAACCCTGGTCCGCGTGGTTGTGCATGGTCGCGGCCAGTGAAAAACTCAACGCCAGCATCAGGGTACCGTTCAGTCCCAGCTGGGTGATGGCCTGGCGCAGGTTCTCGGATTTGCGGCGCATGGCATAGATGGGGGAATTTGCCACCCGCAACACCTTGGCGGCCAGTGCCGGGTCCATGCTGATCACATCGGCGACCTTGCCGATATCGGCTTCCGGGTCCTGGGCCAGTTCGATCACGCGCATGGCGACCACCGGCGGACTGGGGAGGTTGGTACAGTGTTCGAGGCGTCCCTGCAGCCTGGCGTCAATGGGCAGGTTGTGCGTGGATATTCCGGTCATTGGATCAATCCCTTGATTCTGGTAGTTCTGGTTTCCCCACCACCGTCCTGGTAGCAAAGCTTCTTGCTGTATTTTCGTCCATAGTTCCGGGAAGTTGAGCCATTTCCAGTACAAAAGTACCAGAACCCGTCTCAAAATCGCGCATCGGGCATGGCTGCCAGGCGTGGACCCTGCGCGAAGCGGGGTTTACCCGGGGCTGCCGCTGCGCGGCCGCACACCGCATCCGGGTAATGGTGCCTGTGAGACGGATAGCGCGTGCAT
>CAZMAK010000001.1:18865-132041 GCA_964564245.1 uncultured Ectothiorhodospiraceae bacterium
GTTGCCTGAGGCGGTACCCGGAAACTACTTGCGGCTGGGCCAGGCGCCCTTGATGCCGAGGTCCTTTGCCAGCTTCGTGGCATAGCGCCTGGCTTCCGCACTGCTGGAAAATCCGGGCACACGCAGCCGGTAGCGTATCTCGCCGCCAAAGTCGACCTGCTGGCGCTCGACGCTGATCCCCAGACTGTGCATGTGCGCCTCGGCCTCGTCGATCTTTTCCGGGACGGTGGATGAAGCGACATTAACCACCCATTCCTCCGTGCTATCCGTGTCGGCCGGGTCTGGTGCAGCCGAGCCCGCCTTGTCCGGTGCATGGGAAGCGGCAGGAGCGGCGGGCTTCGGCGCCGCTGCGGGTGAGGGAGATTTGTCCGCCTGCCTGGCCGGCTTCAATCCGTTCACCCGGGACTGCAGGGCATCCAGCCTGGCCTCTATCCGCTCCAGCGCCCGCTGCCGGGTGTCATCCATGGTGCGGAGGGTCTCTTCCAGTGCCGCCTTGCGTTTCCCGGCGGAGATCGCCAGGTCGTCAACCGTGGTCCTCAGTTCGTCGAGCTGCGCCCCCAGCCGGTCGATCCGGTCATCCAGCGAGTCCAGTGCCGCCCGGTCCGGCCGTGGTGCCACGGTGTCCGGTGCGGCGGGCGTGTGTTCACCGGCCGTCACCCTGACGGCCCCTTCCGGTTCGATCCCCCGCTGCAGCAGCACGGGTAATGGCGGCCAGCCGTACAGGCGTACCAGATAGTAACCCGCACCGGCCATCACCCCGGTACACAGCAGCAGCAACACCAGCAGTCGCAGCAGGCGCCGGCCTCGCCCCTGGCCGGGGCGGGCGACCGACGAGGCAGAATCGGCAGGTACCGGCCGGGCCGGTTCCGGCGCGGGGGGGCCATCATCCCGGATCTGGTCTACGATACTGCTGAGATTGCGGTTGCTTTCCATGAGCAGGTCCTGTCCGGCGGGAACGTCTGGAATCAACGTGAACGCACGGATTCTCGCACAAGCGGAGAAACAGGGACAGACCACGGTATCCGTCGGCAAACACGGCAGCAGTCACGCCGGATACGAGACGGAGCGATAACGGTGAGACGCAACCTGGCAAGCGGGTACATTATCCGGTCCGCCCTGATCGGGACCGGCAACAGGACACGGGAATGATTCGTGATCTTCCGTGCCGGTCCGTGTGCTTCCGTGTCCATATATCCTTTATTCATGGCTGCAATATCCACCCGGCCGGGGTCCGCCGGCCGGTGCCGGGAACCGGTCCTGATGCGGCTAAAGCATCCCCTGTCCCGGCCGTCACATCCGGCAGGGATAGAGAAAAGGTACCGTGTCATGGGCATGTTCGACATCGGCCGCTCACTTCCGGCCATACCGCGTACACATCGACAGACCACGCCGTTGTCACGGCGCTATCACCACGATCCGCGCCGGGAACGCCCGCAACCACGCGCCCCCGTACCGGCACCGGACAACGAGACGGAAGACGATCTGCCGCATGTCGACGACTACGCCTGAATCCGGATTCAGACCGGAACGGCACAAGGAACCCCCGGCGAATGGCCACGGAATCGCACGGAAAACACGGAAATGATTCGAGGTGTTCCGTGTAGTTCCGTGTGATTCCGTGGCTATCTATTCTATGGCAGGGAAATAATATCCTTCGGGACAGACTGCGCCTGTCACTGATCGGTCGGGCAACGTTCCACCTGTCACACGTTTACTCCTAGCTAAGCCAGGGCGCCGGTCCACAGCCGTTCTGCAACAGGCGCTCCACGAAGAACTCCAGCCGGCCGCTGGCATCGACCGGCAGCGGCCAGCGATCGACACGATCGGCCAGCTTGCGAAACGCCAGCGCGGAGCGGCTGCGCGGGAACGACTCCACCACGGCCTGCTGTCGCTGCACCGCCTTGCGCAGGTAGTCATCATCCGGCACCGCGCCCATGTAACCCAGCGCCACGTCCAGGAAACGCTGTGCCACCCGTGACAGCTTCTCGAACAGCAACTTGCCTTCGTGGGCATTGGCGATGCGGTTGGCCAGGATATGGAATCGCTGTATGCCGTGGTAACGGTTCAGTACCTTGATGAGCGCATAGGCATCGGTGAGTGATGCGGGCTCGTCGCAGACCACGACGATCACCTCGTGCGCGGCCCGGGAAAAGTTGACCACGCCCTCGGAAATACCCGCCGCGATATCGACCACCATGATGTCGATGTTTCCGCCCAGCTCGCTGAAGGCCCGGATCAGGCCGACCTGCTCGGCCGTGGTCAGGTCGATCATATTTTTCGTACCGGAGGCGGAAGGTACGATCTGCACACCCGCCGGGCCTTCGACGATGACCTCCGACAGGGTCGCCTCGCCGGAAATCACGTGCGAGAGATTGCGCCGGGCATTGATGCCCAGCATCACGTCGACGTTGGCCAGACCGAGATCCGCATCGAGCAACATTACGTTACGGCCCTGCCGGGCCAGCGTGACGGCCAGGTTGACCGAGATAGTGGTCTTGCCGACCCCGCCCTTGCCGCTCGCCACCGCAAGCACCTTCACGGGACGCTGCAGCGGGTGCATGCGCCGCAGCCCGGCGGCCTGGTCGGTCAACGGTTCATCAAATTGCGTTTGCATGGGCGACATCCCGGTTGGTCTGGAAGGCGTGCAGCCATGCGGTATCGCCCTGGCTTTCCGGAACCGCAGCGGCAAGCGCCAGCGCCACCAGGCGTTGTGCATCCGCCGGATGCAGGTCGTCCGGCACCTGCTGGCCATCACTGAGGAAGGATACGGGCAGGTGGTGGCGAATCAGCACCGACAGGATGCCGCCCAGCGTCGTGGCCTCGTCCAGCTTGGTGAGAATGCATCGTTCCGGCCTCAGCACGCTGAATGCCTGCAGCACGTCGTCACAGACGGACAGTTGTGCATTTGCCGCCATCACCAGGTAACGGTGAATGGTCCGGCCCGCCTTTTCCAGCGCGGCAAAGCGTTCCGGCAAGGTCTGGTCACGCTGACTGGTCCCTGCCGTATCGATCAGGATCAGCCGGCGGTCGTCCATCTGGTTGAGGATCACCGCCAGTTCCTGCTCGTCACCGGCAATGTACACCGGCACACCAAGCAGCTTGCCGTAGGTACGTAACTGGTCGTGCGCCCCGATGCGGTAGTGGTCCATGGTGACCAGCGCGACATGGCGGCGGCCGTGCCGCAGCGCGAAGCGCGCCGCCAGCTTGGCGATGGTGGTGGTCTTGCCCACCCCCGTCGGCCCGACCAGCGCCACCACGCCACCGTTTTCCAGCAGCCCGTCGTCGTCAAGCGGCAACAGGCCGGCCAGGGTCTGCTGCGCACACTGCCAGCCGGCCTCCGCGTCCATGCCGTCCTGCACCTGGTCGGCGATGTGATTGGCGATCACCGGGTGCAGGCGGGCCTCGCCCAGCCGTTCCATGATCACGGCGCGCACCGGATCGCGGTCCTGCTGTGCCTGCCAGCCCAGGCGGGTCAGCGGCAACTCCAGCATGTCGCGCAATGCGCGCAATTCCTGACGTACCTGCAGGATCGACTCATCCGGCCGGCCCGGTTCCGGCGCCGGCGCGGCCGGCTCGCCCACCGTCGCAACCGCATGGCTGCGAGGCGCGGTTGCGCCGGCAGCCACATCTGCCAGGCTGGCGAGGGATCCCTCCAGTTCGTCCTCGTAGTCGATGGCGGCGATAACCTCGATACCGTCCTCGGTCCGGCGGTTGGAAAGGATCAGTGCATCCTCGCCGAGATCGTCCGTCACCTGCTGCATCACCTGCCGCATCTCGGCGGCCATAAAGCGTTTCATGATCATGTCTGCTACCTCCGTGTAATCGTCGTCCTGCCGGTTCAGCCGGCCATCGCCTCGGCCACGCCACCGATCGTACCCACTACCCTGACCTGGCGATTGTCAGGCACCTCGTTGTAGGACAGCACCTGCAGCCCCTGTACCGTGCCGCGGATGAAGCGCGCCAGCCATTGCCGCAGCGCCGGGGCCACCAGCAACACCGCCGGTTCCCCGTTCATCTCGCGCCGGCGGGTGTTCTCCGCCAGCGCGCGCAACATGCCGTCTGCCAGTCCCGGCTCGATGCCCGGGCCACCGTCGCCGGCGCCCTGCAGGGATTGAAGCAACAATTGTTCCAGCTTCGGCTCCAGCGCCATGGCCGGCAGGCTTTCTTCCATCCCGTTGATTTTCTGGTAGATCACCCGTGACAGCGCGATGCGTACCGCAGCGGTGAGCAGGTCGGGATCCTGACTGCGCGCACCCTGCTCCGCCAGAGTTTCGGCGATGGTGCGCATGTCACGGATCGGCACACCTTCCGCCAGCAGGTTCTGCAGCACCTTCACCACCACGCCCAGCGACAGCGTCTTCGGTACCAGCGTCTCGACCAGCCTGGGCGAACTCCTGGCCAGCATGTCGAGCAACTGCTGCACGTTCTCGTGGCCCAGCAGTTCATGAGCGTGCTGCTGCAGCAGGTGACTGAGATGGGTCGCCACCACCGTGCCGGCATCCACCACGGTGTAGCCCAGTGACTGCGCCTCGTCGCGCTGTGCCGGGTCGATCCAGACCGCTTCCAGGCCAAAGGCCGGATCGCGCGTGGCAATGCCCTTGAGTGTGCCGAACACCTGGCCGGGATTGATGGCCAGTTCCTTGCCCATGTGGATCTCCGATTCACCGACCGGCACGCCCATCAGGTTGATCCGGTAGTGAGCGGGCGGCAGGTCCAGGTTGTCACGGATGTGCACCGGGTCGACCAGGAAACCGAGTTCCTGGGACAGCTTCTTGCGCACGCCCTTGATGCGCGGCATGAGCTGTCCGCCCTGGGCCTTGTCGACCAGCGGGATCAGGCGGTAGCCCACCTCGAGACCGACCGTGTCGACCGGCTGCACATCGTCCCAGCTGAGCTCGGCCTCACGGCCGGGCTCCGGCGGCACCTCCTGCAGGCGCGCGGTTTCACGTGCACTGGCAAGGTTGTTCGACCGGACCAGCCAGGACAGGCCGCCCATCAACCCGGCCATCAGCAGGAACACCAGGTTCGGCATGCCGGGCACCAGTCCCAGCACGCCGACGATGCCCGCACTGACGGTCAGCGCACGCGGGTTGGAGAACAGTTGCCGGATGAACTGCTGACCCATGTCCTGCGAGGTGGACACGCGGGTCACGATGATCGCGGCCGCCGTGGACAGTACCAGCGACGGGATCTGCGCGACCAGGCCGTCGCCGATGGTCAGCAGGATATAGTTCTGGGCGGCGTCGGCCAGTGACAGCCCGTGCTGGAGCGTGCCGACGGCAAATCCGCCGATGATATTGATGAACAGGATCAGCATGCCGGCAACCGCGTCACCGCGCACAAACTTGCTGGCGCCGTCCATGGCGCCGTAGAAATCCGCCTCGCGGGTCACTTCCTCGCGCCGGGCACGTGCCTCGTCCTGGGTGATGACGCCGGCGTTGAGGTCTGCGTCCACCGCCATCTGCTTGCCGGGCATGGCATCGAGGGTGAAGCGCGCACTGACCTCGGAGATACGGCCCGCGCCCTTGGTCACCACGACGAAGTTGATGATCATCAGGATCGCGAACACCACCAGGCCCACGGCGTAATTGCCGCCGACCACGAAATCGCCGAACGCCTGGATCACGTGGCCGGCCGCAGCGGTGCCCTCGTGCCCGTTCAGCATGATGACCCGGGTGGAGGCGACGTTCAGCGCCAGGCGCAGCAGGGTGGCCACCAGCAGCACCGTCGGGAAGATCGCGAAATCCAGCGGCTTGATGGTGTATACCGCCACCAGCAGCACGATCAGGCTGAGCGCGATATTGAAGGTGAACACCAGGTCGAGCACCGGTGGCGGCAGCGGCAGGACCATCATCGCGAGCAGCATCACCAGCAATACCGGCGTGCCCAGCCCGATCAGCAACCGCGGCCTCAGAAACGGGGGTGTCATAGCAGCATCCATGGATTCACCTGCCTGTTGCGGTTCTCATCAGTCGTGTTTCAGTTCGTCCGGGATCGGGAACTGCTCCGGCAGTTCCGGCAGCGGCCGGCCGCTGGCCTGCACCATGCGCAGCTGGTACACGTAGGCCAGCAGCTGTGCCACGGCGACGTACAGTCCGGCCGGAATTTCCTGCCCGATCTCGGAGTGGTAATACAGTGCACGCGCCAGCGGCGGCGATTCCACGATGGTGACGTCGTTGGCGGCGGCCACCTTGCGGATCTCGGCGGCAATCAGGTCCGCACCGAGCGCAACCACCCGGGGTGCGCCCATCGAGTCCTGGTCATAGCGCAGGGCGACGGCAAAGTGGGTCGGGTTGGTGACCACCACATCGGCGGTCGGCACGTCCTGCATCATGCGCTGCTGCGCCATCCGGCGCTGCACCGCGCGCACGCGGCCCCGGGTCTCGGGACTGCCCTCGGTCTGCTTGTACTCGTCCTTGACCTCCTGTTTGGTCATCTTCAGGCGGTTCCCGTGGTCCCAGAGCTGGAACGGCACATCCACGAGCACGATCACGATCAGTACCGAACTGACCCCGACAAACGACCAGCCGATGATGTGCGCGGTATGCAGCAGCCCCTGTTCCAGCGGCTCGGCGCCAAGCTGGAACAGCTCACCGGAACGCCGGTACAGCAGCACACCGGAGGCGACGGCCACGACCAGGAACTTGGCAAACGCCTTCAGCGCCTCGACCGGGGCACGCCGGGAGAACAGCCGTCCGAACCCGGTGACCGGGTTGAGCTTGCTGAAGTCGGGTGCCAGCGCCTGCGGACTGAAGGTCCAGCCACCCAGCAACGCCGGTGATACCAGCACCACGACAAACAGCAACAGCAGAAACGGCGCGAATACCAGCAGCACGCTGGTCATCAATTCGCCCAGAAACGGCGACAGGGTTTGTGGATCGAACAGTGCGGCACGTGAACGCGTGAAGGCGGCACTCATCTGCTGCATGAGCCCCGCGATCATGCGATCACCGAAAACCAGCAGGCCGGACGAAGAGGCAAGCAGCAGCAACAGCGTGTTGAGGTCACGGGAACGCGGTACCTGGCCTTTCTCCCGCGCGTCGCTGAGGCGCTTGGGAGTCGCTCGTTCGGTACGCTCCATGCCGCTCTGCTCGGCCATGGGTCAGCCCCCACCCAGCAAGGTGTTCAGCATCAGGTAGGCATCCTGAAGGAGATTCTTCAGCTGCTGCGTCATGCCCGGCAGACTGATCAGGATGATAACGAAACCGGCACTCAGCATGACCGGAAAACCGACCCCGAAGATATTCAGCTGCGGCGCGGCACGGCTCATGACGCCGAATGCGAGATTGATCAGCAGCAGCGCGGTCACCGCCGTCAGCGCGATCAGCACCGCCCCGGCGAACATGTGCGCCCCCCATCCGACCACCGCCCAGAGGCCGTTGCCGTCGATGCCGGTGGAGCCGACGGGCAGGCCCTGAAAGCTGTTAATCATCATCTGCATCAGCAGCAGGTGTCCGTTGAGCGCCAGGAACACCAGCGTGGTCAGGGTCAGGTAATACTGGCTCAGCACCGGCACCTGCACGCCGTTCTGGGGGTCGACGGCGGTCGCAAAACCCAGACCCATGCTCATGGCGATGCTCTGCGCGCCGATCAGGATCGCAGCAAAGACCATCTGCAGGACAAACCCCATGACCAGCCCGATCAGCACCTGTTGCACACTGATCATCAGCCCCTGCGCCCCCAGCGGATCGATTCCGCCGACCTGCGGCGCCACCAGCGGCGCCATGGCCAGTGACAACACCAGCGCCAGTGCGATCCGCACCCGCACCGGCACGAAGCGCGCACCGAACACCGGCGCCACCAGCAACATGGCGCCGATACGCATGAACGGCCACAGCAGGGCGGCCACCCAGGCGTTCAGTTCGCTGCCGGAAATCGAAAGCATGCATGACCTACCCGATCAGTGAGGGAATGTTCTCGATCAGCCGGCGGGTGAAATCCACCAGCAGGTGAATCATCCACGTGCCGGTCAGCAGCAGCACGGTGGCCATGGCCGCCAGCTTCGGAATGAAACTCAGGGTCATTTCCTGGATCTGCGTGGCCGCCTGGAACATACCGACCAGCAGTCCGACCACCAGAGCGGAGCCCAGCATGGGCGCGGACATCATTGCCGTGATCTTGATGGCTTCCTGTCCGATCTGGATTACACTTTCCGGTGTCATTGCGATTCCCTCCGCGAAAACCTGCCGGCCGCATCCTGCGGCCGCGGACTACATGTAGAAACTGGATGCCAGGGTACCCATGATCAGCGACCAGCCGTCGACCAGCACGAACAGCATGATCTTGAACGGCAGGGAGATGATCATCGGCGACAGCATCATCATGCCCATCGACATCAGCACACTGGCTACCACCAGGTCGATCACCAGGAACGGGATCAGTACCAGGAAACCGATCTGGAACGCCGTCTTC
Source organism: uncultured Ectothiorhodospiraceae bacterium (assembly GCA_964564245.1). Taxonomy (GTDB): domain Bacteria; phylum Pseudomonadota; class Gammaproteobacteria; order UBA9214; family UBA9214; genus UBA9214. Next base: position 27,278 of record CAZMAK010000001.1, read on the forward strand.
AGCTCGCTGGTGACGTAGGCCGGCACCAGCAGCGAGAACGGGACATCGTCGCGTGACTGCAGGGACGATGCGTCGTAGTGGGCAATACCGGCGAACATGTCGAGATCCGTCTCGCGGGTCTGGTCAAACATGAATGCCCGTAACGGCCCGGCACTCTGCTGCAACGCCTGCTCGGCGCTGATCTGGTCGTCCAGGTACGGCTGCACGCCGTCGTGGTAGATCTTGCCGAACACCGGGGTCATGATGAATGCGGTCAGAAACAGCGACAGACCGATCAGTATCTGGTTGGACGGCGTCTGCGCGGTACCCAGCGCCTGGCGCAGGATGGCCAGCACGATGATGATGCGGGTAAACGACGTCATGGAGATCATTGCCGCCGGCAACAGCGTCAGCGCGGTCATCAGCGCCAGCACCTGGATGCTCAGCGACCAGGTCTGGCCACCGTTGCCGGACGGCATCACCGTCAGCGCCGCCATCCCGGGCGCGGCCAGTGCCATACCGGCCGGCAACAGCAGCAGGAGCAGTGCAAATATCGGCAGCATCCGTTTCATGAACCTGTCTCCCGTCCCATCACCTCGCGCAGGCGGGCGGAAAAGCCCGCCGCGGCGGGCTGCCCGGCAGCCACACCGGCAACCTTCTCGTCCAGCACGTGCAGGGAATTCACCCGGCCCGGCGCCACACCCAGCAACACCTGGGTATTGCCCACCTCGACCAGCACGATGCGCTCGCGCGCACTCAGCGCGATACCGTCGATCACGCGCAGGGTGCCCTGCGCCGAGGAGCGCAGCCCGCCGGCACGCTTCATCAGCCAGGCCAGCCCCAGGATGCACAGCACTACCAGTCCCAGACCGCCGAAGAACTGCAGCAGGAACCCACCCCCCATCACCTCGCCGGCCATACCGATCGGTGACGGTGTATTGCCTGCGGCCTGCGCTGCGGTTTGCACAGACAGCAGTGCCGCTCCTGCCAGCTGCGGCAGTGTCCGGACCGGGGATTGGTGTTGCAGTGTATCCATGGCGGGTATCCGTCTCACTTGAGGGTGTTGACACGTTCCGCCGGACTGACCACGTCGCTGAGACGGACACCAAACTTGTCGTTGACGACAACCACCTCGCCATGTGCCACCAGCGTACCGTTGACCAGCACGTCCAGCGGTTCGCCCGCCATCCGGTCCAGTTCCACGACTGAACCGCGCGCCAGTTGCAGCAGGTTCTGGATACTGATCCGGGAACGACCGATCTCCATCGACAGCGTCACCGGGATATCCAGGATGACGTCCAGACTGGTTTCACCCGGTTTCGGTGCTGCCACCCTGCCCTCGTCCAGTTCCTCGAACGCGGCACGCTGGTAGTTTTCCGCGCCTGCCGCGCCCTCTGGCTGCAGCTCGTCGTTGCCTTCCGTCTGTTCCTGCTCTTCCGTCTGCTCGCTCATCATGTGCTCCCTGCTAGTTACTGCGTCTGGTTTTGTCGTTGCGATCGATCCCGCTGTCGACCCGCACCGCGTTACTTTCCCTGAACACGCCGAACCGGCCATGGAACAGCGGCACACCGCTGACCTGCAGAATGACCGCATCCGGCATGTTCACCGGAATCACGTCGCCCGGTTTCAGCCCGACCACGTCGCGCAGGGTCAGTTGTGTCTCCCCGATGCGCCCGCAGATTTCCACCTCCGCCTCCTGCAGATTCTGCTGCAATGCCTTCAGCCAGCCGGCCTGGTTCGCCGACTTGTTCTTGCGCTGCCCGCCGTCGAGCAGGTCGCGGACCGGCTCGATCGCAGCCACCGGCAAGGCAATGTGAAACTCGCCGCCGTTGCCTTCCGTCTCCATGCGGAAGCCGGAGATCATCAGCAGCTCGCGGTTTCCCGCAATCGAGGAAAACTCGGGGTCACACTCGGTATGCAGATACTGCGTCGAGAGCGGTAACACCGGCTCCCACGCGGACTGGATGTTCTGCAGCACCTGGTTCAGCACCAGCTGGGTGATGCGCTGCTCGGTCGGCGTGAACTCACGCCCGATCATCTGGTTGCGATAGTGCCCCGAACCGCCGAAATAGATATCCACCACGGTGAACACGAAGCCGGGATCGAACACCACCAGGACATCGCCGGTCAGCGGGGTGAGTTTGACGAAATTGACGCTGACGGGCAGGCCGAGACTGTGGATATAGTCGCTGGTGCGGACGGTCTGCAGACCTTCATCCGTGACCTCGACCTCGCGCTGCAGCATCTGGCCGAGGCCTTCCTCCAGCAGCCGCATGAAGCCGGCATTGATCTTTTCCAGCACCGGGAACTGCCCGCGCACGATGTGATCCTGGTCGGTCAGGTCATAGGGTATGGCCTCGCCGGCCGGTCGCGGTGGCTGGCCCGCGACCTCCCCGGAGGCGACGCCGTCCATCAGTGCGTCGACCTCTTCCTCGGACAACACTTCCCGGTCGGTCATGACTTACTGCATCACGTAATTGGTGAAGTACACCGCTTCCACACCCGGACGTCCGGTGAGGCGCTGCAAGGTGTCACGCACGCTTGCCAGGATTTCCGCCCGGAAGGCTTCCTTTCCTTCCGGCGAGGAGAGCTTTTCCTCGGTCTGGTTGCCGAACACGGTCAGCACACCGTCGCGCACGGCGGGCATGTGCAACTTCAGGTCATCGATGACGCTGCTGTCGTAGGTCATCACCTCGATCGAGGCCTTGATGAAGCGAACGTTCTTCGGATCCCTGAAGGCAACCACGAAGTCCGGGTCGAGGCCGTGGTAAATCGCGTCCTTGCCGAGTTCCGCCGGCGTGGCTGCGGCCTCCGCCTCCCCGGCGCCGGTGCTGGCCGCTTCCCCGGGCGGGGTGTCCTTTTTCAGAAGGAAGAATGCTGCACCGCCGCCCGCTGCGAGCACCAGTACAACTGCGACTGCAATGATGATGATCTTTTTCATGAGCTTCCCTGCCTGCTGTTATTGCTTCCGTGAATCCCGGTCAGGCAACGGCGCAGCATCCTTGTCGCCACTTGCCTGGTTATTGAAATGCAATTGCTATGCCAGCAGGCGACAGATTTTTTTATTTAACAATATCAGATAGTTATATTTTCTATTTTTGCATGAGCCGGTAATTTGGCGGAGATTTACCGCAATCGGGAAGCTGGATGACGGAATGTTGTCATCCAGGCGGGAATCAGGATTCCCTTGCCCCTCGAAAAGTCGAGGCCTGGCCCACATGGCCCATGCCCGGGAATACGGCTCGATAGGACAGGACAGGTAGCGCCGGAGGCACACGGAATCTTCACGAAGGATTGATTCATCTTCCGGGTTTTTCCGTGTGCCTCCGCGGCCATTCACCGGGAATGAGTGAACAGTCCGTCAGGACGGCGACTCCGCATCCGATTGCGGGCGTCGCATTGCGTTCATACGTAGTAATCCACCAGGCCCTGCGCGATGGCCGTTTCCGGCATCATGGCGGCGGGGAGCAGGCCGCCGGCCGGCTCAGCGAACCCCGACCGGCTACCACCACCGGAGCCGGAGGAGCGGGGATCTCCGCCACTGTAGCCGGGATCCTGCTGATGCGAGACATTGACATTGACCAGGTCCAGCCCGTTTGCACTGAACATTTCGCGCAGGCGCGGCAGGGCCGACTCCAGGGCGTCGCGCACCATGACATGCTGACTGGCAAAGGCGATCGAGGCCTTGTCGCCGTCCATGTGCACCTGCATTTCCATCGGACCGAGGTGTTGGGGGTTCAGGCGCAGGCTGGCCGAACGGATGTTCTGTGAGACAAACCACATCATCTGTTCACCCACGGCACGCCCCCAGCCGGGCTGCCCCACCGGCACGCTCACCTGCGCCGACGGCTGGGCCGCACCTGTGCCGGTCCCGGACAGGGTTTGCGCGAACACGGAATCCGATGCGCTCGTCTGCAGGGTTCCGCCATCCGTCGCGGACGCCGCGGCCAGCAGACGGTCGCCGGCACCCCGTTGCTGCCCCCCGCCGTGCGGATTCTGCGACTGCAACAGCTTCAGCATGGCATCGTGCACCGACTGTGCCACCGCATTACCCGACGTGGTCGCGGCCGGCTGTTCCACGGTTTCCTTGTGCGGGCCATGTGCCAGGGCCTCCCCCATGGCCGCAGCTGCCGGCGCCGGCGCCGGCGCCGGCGACTGTTCGGCCGCCGTGGCCAGTTGCTGTGCCGCTGCGGCGATGCCGGGCGGTGTGTTGGCGGTACCTGATCCAGTGACCGGCGCAGGTTGCACGGCAGTTGTCGCGTTTGCGTCCACAACGGGCACCACGGCCATGGCCACCGGCGCTGCGTCTCCCTTCGTGGACGGGCTGGTATCAGCCGGTGGCGGTTGATCGGCCGGTTTGGCCGGGTCCTGCGCAACATGGGTATCGGCATGTATCGCAGTGGGTGTCTTGTCAGCCGGCTCCGGAGATCCGGCCTGCGTAGCGCCGGGCGGGTCACCGGTATCCTTGTCGGTGGCAGGTTTTGTCCGCTTTTCCGGCAACCCGTTACCGCCGGGCCCGGCCTTTGCAACGGACGTATCGGCATGCGCATCGGTCACGCTACCGCCCATCAGTTTTGCGAATGTACCGTTATCCTGCTGATCTGGCTGACTCTTTGCCGCTTTTCCGGAACGGCCCGAGGACTGCATCACCAGCTCCATGGCTGAAATGGACTGACTCATAGTGGTCTTCCCTGATGTCAATGAATACCCGTACTCTGGATCTGCAACATCCGGGCCAGGATCCCGCACGGCTAGCCGGTATCACGCTGCCAGGCCTGCTGTGCAAATTCATTCTCTTCCTTCTGCGCACGCCGCTCGTCCATGAGGCGCTCGGTCTGCAGCTTGTTTTCCACGACCCGTGCCAGGGCGTTGCAACGCTGGTGGGCGTCTTGCCACTGTTGCACGCAGCGATCGATCTCCTGCCGCACGCTTTCCAGGATGCTCCACTGCTGCCGGATCGCCGCGTTCAGGCGGTCGAGGAATACGTTGTAGTCCCTCATCTGCAGGGCACCCAGCCCCGCGCGACTCTTGTGCTGCAGGCCCTGCAGGTACTCCTCGCGGTACCGTTCCAGTTCGCGCAGCTTTTCCTGCTTCTGCTCGAAACGGTTGCGCGCGCCTGCAAGCCGGGCCGCCGCCTCCTGCATGCGCTCCTGGGCGGAGTCCGCGACGATCTGCATCCGTTCTGATGGTCTCATCTGTGCTTCCTCAACGTTCGTTGACTCGTTTTACCTTCGCCGGCGCCAGCACGGAATCCAGCTGTTGCAGGCTTTCCGCCAGCGTTACCGGCTGGTGGTGGTGCTGTTGCAGAAATTCACGCAGCAGGGGATGAAACCGGATCGCCTCGTCCACCCGCGGGTCGCTGCCTTGCTGGTACGCGCCCACGGCAATCAGGTCGCGATGCTGCCGGTAGGCGGAATACAGCTGACGGAAGCGCTGTGCGGCCTGCAGGTGTTCCGGCTGCGCGATGTCGTGCATGACCCGGCTCACCGAGGACTCGACATCGATGGCCGGATACAGGCCCGACTCCGCGACCTCGCGTGACAGCACGAGATGCCCGTCCAGCGTCGCACGCGCCGCGTCCGCAACGGGATCGTTCTGGTCATCACCCTCCGCCAGCACGGTATAGAAGGCGGTGATCGAGCCGGTATCGCTGGCGCCGTTGCCGGCACGCTCCACCAGCTGCGCCAGCCGCGCGAACACGGACGGCGGATAGCCCTTGGTGGCCGGCGGCTCCCCGATGGCCAGGCCGATTTCCCGTTGTGCCTGGGCAAACCGGCTCAGCGAATCCATCAGCAGCAGGACATTCAGCCCGCGGTCACGGAAATACTCGGCGATGGTGGTGGTAAGCCAGGCACCGTGCATGCGCATCAGGGGTGGCTGGTCGGCCGGCGCGGCCACCACCACGGCCCTGGCGAGCCCGTCCGGTCCGAGAATGTTCTGGACGAATTCCTTGACCTCGCGTCCACGTTCTCCGATCAGGCCCACCACGACCACGTCGGCGGAGGTATAGCGCGTCATCATCCCCAGCAGCATGCTCTTGCCCACACCACTGCCGGCGAACAGTCCCATGCGCTGCCCGCGTCCGACACTGAACAGGGCATTGATGGAGCGGACTCCGACGTCCAGCGGGTAGTCGATCGGGTGCCGCTCCAGCGGATTGATCGGCTGTCCCTGCAGGGACCTGCGCTCACCGGCCTCGACCGGCCCCTTGCCGTCCAGCGGCCGGCCGGTGGCGTCCACCACGCGTCCGAGCAGGCCGCCACCGACCCGCGCACCGGAGGCCAGCGGTGCCGGCATCACCCGCGCATTCGGCGTCAGCCCGTGTACGTCGCCGGTCGGCATCAGGTAGGTAATGTCTCCGGAGAAGCCGACGACTTCCGCCTCGATCCGGTTGCCCGCGACGGTCACCACCTCACAGCGCGAGCCGACCGGCGCCTGGCAACCCACCGCCTCCAGTGTCAGACCGACCATGCGCGTCAGGCGTCCCTCCACCACCAGTGGCGCCGTGTGCTGCACGCGCTCACCGAAGTGCCGCAACCGTCCCGACCAGCGCACCGCTCTTGTCTGTTGCCAGTCAGGGAAGGAGTGGTTCATCTCACGCCTCCTGCCCGCCCAGCACGGCCGACAGGATCCGGTCGATACGTGTCTGCAGGGTGGCATCGACGCGCGAGGTTTCCGTGCTCACCAGGCATCCGCCCCGTTCGAGTTGCAGATCCTCCACGATCTCGCAGTTCTCCTCCAGCGCCGGCACCTGTTCACGCACCAGTTGCGCGTCCTCCGGCCGCAGCTGGATACGGATCCCGCGTGCCGCGACCGGCAACGCCGCCATGGCCTGGCGCACCGCACCCAGCACCAGGCCGGGATCGACCGACAGTTCGCGCTGAACGAGCTGCCGTGCAACGGCGATCGCCAGCTCCAGCAGTTGCTGCTCGACCTGTTCATCGAGTTCCGCAAACGGCTTCGCCAGGGTCTGCGCCAGCCCCGCCCAGTGCCGGACCTGGTGCTGCAGTTCCGCACGGCCGGCCTCGATGCCCTCCTGGCGGCCCTGCTCAAAACCGGTCTCCCGGGCCTTGCCGCCTTCCGCTGTGCCGGATGGTGCCGCGTATGCGTCATCCAGTTGCGGTACATGCCAGCGCCGGCAGGCCTCCGGCTGTTTTCCGGCGGCCCGGTCAGACATATTCCTCTCCACCCTTGCCACCCAGCACGATCTCGCCGGACTCGGCCATGCGTTGTGCGACCACGAGGATTTCCTTCTGGGCCTGCTTGACCTCGCTGAGCTTGACCGGTCCCTTGGTCTCCATGTCATCCCGCAGCAGTTCCGCGGCGCGCTTGGACATGTTGGACAGGATCTTGTCCTGCAGTGCCTCGTCGGCCCCCTTGAGCGCAATCACCAGCGAATCACCGGTGATTTCACGCAGCAACGCCTGGATGCCGCGATCGCTGATCTCCCTGAGATTGTCGAACACGAACATCAGCTCCTTGATCTCCGCCCCCAGTTCCTCGTCCAGCTCGGTAATGCGGGCGCTGATTGCACTTTCCTCCCTGGTATCCAGCATGTTCAGGATGTCCGCGACCTTGCGTGAACCACCGACGCGCGGCGGCTTGACCGTGCCGCGGTCGCTGAACTGTCGCGCCAGCACCCGGTCGAGTTCCTCCAGCGCGGCCGGGTTGATCTCCTCCATGCGCGCCACCCGTACCAGCACGTCGCTGCGCATCTCCTCGTCCAGCGCGGACAGCACACTGGCGGCCAGGTCGGCATCGAGTTGCGACAGCACGATCGAGATGATCTGCGGGTGTTCTTCGCGTACCACCTGCGCGATGTCTTCCGGCGCCATCCACTTGAGGGATTCCAGCCCGCGGACATTGCGTCCCTCCAGCACGCGGTTGATCATGCCCTCGGCGTGTTCCGCGCCCAGCGCCTGCTGCAGCACCTTCGAGACATATTCGTCCTTGCCGACATTCATCGCGTTCTTTTCCCGGGCCGAGTTCAGGAATTCCTGCACCACACGCTCGATCTGGGCACTGCTTACATTCCCCAGCGACGACATCGCCACGCCGACCTTGTGCACCTCGCGCGGCCCCATGTGCCGGAGTATGCTGGCCGCATACTCCTCGCCGAGGCTCATCAGCAGTACCGCGGCACGCTGTGTGCCACTGAGTTCAGCTTGCTTCTCAGCCATCGGTGGAGACCCAGTCCTTCACCACGTGTGCCACGCGGCGTGGATCATTCTCGATCATGTTGCGCGCCATGCCGAACTGCTGCTCCGGCGACAGCTGCAGCGCGGGTGACATGCCGCCTTCCTGGCCCGCACCGCCCGGCAACGGGACGCCGCCCGCGCCGGCCCCCGGCAGCGCCGCCTGCCGTCCGGCCGGGGCGACCGTTACCAGGCTGCGCAGCACCGGCCGCAGCACCCCGAACACCATGAACAGCACCAGCAGGCCGCCAAGCACCTGCTTGACCACGCCGGCGACCCAGGGCTGCTTCCAGACCGGGATATCCGGCAGGGTCTCGACCACATGATCGACCTTCAGGAACGGGATGTTGGTGATATTGATACTGTCGTTGCGCTGCGCGTTGAAACCGACCGCCTCCTTGACCAGCTCGGTGATGCGTTTGATCTCGTCCGCATCCAGCGGCACACGCTCGGTCTTGCCCTTGTCGTCGGTCTTCGTCCGGTAATCGACCAGCACCGCGACCGACAGTTGCCGGATGGTGCCCGGCGCCGTGCTGGTGTGGCTGATCTTGTGATCCAGTTCATAGTTGCGCGTGGCGCGGCGCGAGCTGTTGAGCGGGCCTTGCTTCGTGCTGTCCTCCGCGTTGTCCTGCAGACTGCCGGCCGGCGGCGGCTGGTTACTCAGCGCGCCCGGCACACCGGACGGACCGCTGCCGCGCGTACTCTCCTCGAATGTCTCCTCGCTGCGTACCGCCTTTTCATCCGGCTTGTAGTTCTCGGAGGTACTTTCCATCATGGTGAAGTCCACATCCGCCGTCACCTGCGCACGCACGCCCTGTTCGCCCACCACCGGGATCAGGATGTCCTCGATACGCTTGATGTAATCGCCTTCCAGCTTGCGCCGGTAGGCGAGCTGGCTGGCGGTTGCCGCCATGCCATGCGCGTTGCTGGCCGCGGTCAGCAGGCGCCCGTTCTGGTCGACCACGGTGACCTGCTCCGGCTCGAGGCCCTCGATACTGGCCGCCACCAGGTGCACGATGCCGGCCAGGCGCTCGTCATCCAGGCGCGCGCCGGAATACAGCTTCAGCACCACCGAGGCACGTGGCTTGTCCCGGTCGCGCACGAACACCGAGCGTTTGGGGATCGCCAGGTGCACCCTGGCGCTCTCCACGCTTTGCAGGGTGGCAATGGAGCGTGCCAGCTCGCCCTCGATGGCATGGTTGTAACGGGCCTGTTCCATGAACTGGCTGGTACCGAAGGCGTGGCTTTCATTCAGCATCTCGAACCCGCTGCCGTCACCGCGCGGCAGCCCCCGGGTGGCCAGCTTGAGGCGCGCCTCGTGCAGCTTTTCCGCCGGTACGGTGATGGCGCCGGAGTGCGGCTCGATCCGGTAGGGGATCGCGAGACTGTCGAGCGACGCGGTCACCTCGGCCGCCTCCGCGCCGGACAGCTGGCCGTAGAGCAGGCTGTAGTCCGGCGTTCTCGACCACAGCACCACGTAGACGCCCACCGCCACGCTCGCGGCGAGCCCAACCATCAGGCCGACCTGGCGCAACAGCGACAATGCATTGAAGCCGCGTGCCTGCGCGACCACGTTCTCGGGATTTACCAGTGCCATGTTTCGTTACCCTGTAGTTTGTTGTTCACGGCCGTCATACCGACATGTTCATGATTTCCTGGTAGGCGGATACCAGCTTGTTACGGACCTGCGTCATGGCCTGGAACGTGATGCTGGATTTCTCCAGCGCCACCATGACCTGGGCCAGGTCGACATTCGGATCTTCCGCCTCGAACGCGGCGGACAGCTGGCTGGCGGTCTGCTGGGTGGCATTGACCTGTTCCACCGAATCGCGCAGCAGACCGGCAAAATCCGGCCGCTCGACCGCTGCGGACGGGTCGGGTTTTGCCGCCACCGGCGCCAGTTGTGCCTGCGCCTGCAGTGCCCGCATCCGGGCAAGTACATCGCTGATTCCCATCTCGCTCATTGCCTGCCTCCGGCAACCTGTTTCATGCAGTTCCCGTACCAGCCCGCCCCGCGACCTCCAGACCGGCCTCGCGCAGGCGCGCAATCTTGTAGCGCAGTGTGCGCGGACTGATACCCAGCCGCGCAGCCGCATCCTTGCGGCTTCCTCTCCCGGCTTCCAGTGCCTGCGCGATCAGTTCCCGCTCCCGGGTCTGAAGGTCCTGCTGCAGCGCCTTTTCCGCTGGCGCCCCGGCACTTCCCTGTGCCACAGCAGGAACCTGAACCAGTTCCGTCTCATCGATACAGATATCCCCCGCCCCGATGCACTCCCCCGTCGCCAGGATCAGTGCACGCTGCATGACGTTTTCCAGTTCGCGTACATTGCCCGGCCAGTGCCAGTCCAGCAGGCGCTGTTGTGCGGCGGCGGAAATGCCGAGACCGGCACGGTCCGGCCGGTACTGGCGCAGAAAGCGCCGCGCCAGCGGCAGGATGTCGGCCGGGCGGTCACGCAGGGCCGGCAGGTTGAGCGGGAACACGTTGATGCGGTAGTACAGGTCCTGGCGGAAACGGCCGGTTGCCACTGCGTCCTGCAGGTTCCGGTTGGTTGCCGCCAGTACCCGTACATTCAGCGGGATGGTGCCACGGCCACCCAGTCGCTCGACCTCCTTTTCCTGCAATACCCGCAGCAGCTTTGCCTGCAGTCCGAGGTCCATCTCGGAAATTTCATCCAGCAGCAGCGTCCCGCCCTGGGCCTGTTCGAACTTGCCGGGGTGAGACTGCCAGGCACCGGTGAATGCGCCCTTCTCATGGCCGAACAGCACCGCCTCCAGCATGTTCTCCGGGATGGCGGCACAGTTGATGGCGACAAAAGGGGCGTTGCAACGGGACGAGTTGCGATGAATGAAACGGGCCAGTACTTCCTTGCCGGTGCCGGATTCGCCCGTGATCATCACGGTCACTTCCGCCGAGGCAACGCGCCGGGCCAGGCCCGTCAGCTCGACCGAGCGCCGGTCCTCGGCGATCAGCGCGTCATCCACTACCGGCAATTCCTGACTCACCATCATTCGACCTCCGTGTCGTGATGTCGGTACGGTGCAGCCACAACGGCCTGCCTCGCACCATGCATCTCCTGACCCGTGGCTGGACAATGCCTGCAACCAGGGCCGCCAAATCCTTTCGACGCGTGGTCAGTGTTGACCACCGGAACTACGACCACTGAGTATGCAGATTGCATGCCAGAATGACATGCTCAGCATAAACAGCAGGTTATGAATCCTACGGTGTGGATACGTCAATTTATCACCATGCAGTCCCGGCCCGGGATTTTCATAACCGCCGTTTTCCCGGCGCATTACGCGCGGCAAGCTCTGTTCACCCGGGCGGTAAACTCCGGCCGGTATCGGTACCGGCGTTGCCCGGTGCACCACGCCGCCCGGCATGACGGCCATGGACGAGGGCACGGCAATCGTGAAGAATACGGCGATCATTCCTACAGCACAGACATTCCCTTGATCTATTCCATCGACAAGCTGATCACGGAGACGCGGCGTCTGGCGGCAGAATATCGCCGCTCGACCGGCCAGGTATTGCCGGTCTCCGGCGAAATCGCGCGCCACGATGCCGCCCGCCTGCTGGGCCTGACCCTGTGCGAACCCGGCACGGCCGGTGTGGATGCCATCGGCACCGGCACGCGGGACGGACAACGCATCCAGATCAAGGCGCGACTGATGACACAGGATCACAAGCCCGGCGCGCGCCTGGGCCAGCTCAATATGAATGGAGAGTGGAACACCCTGATGCTGGTTATACTGGACGAAGACTACGAGTCCTGTGAGATCTACGAGGCGTCACGCGAGGAACTTGCGGATGCCATTGCCGAGGCCACCGGCAGCAACCGCGCCAAACGCGGCGCACTGTCCATCGCCCGCTTCAAGAATCTCGGCTGGCTGGTGTGGACGCGCGAGACCGGCATCGAACCCGGCCGCTGACCGCAACACCTGCTGGCACACATCTTGCTTTTCCCGGGGTACCGGCATGCCGGTCATGTTGTATTGACCCGTGCCGCCTGCCAACTACCGGGGATACAGGCCTATGGCATTTCACGCTGCGGAGGAAATTCTCCGGTCCGTCGGGCCGGGACGCATCCTGCACATCGGTTGCACGGACAGCGGACTGGTCCAGGCGTTGCTGCGGCGCGGGGCCGATGCCTGCGGGGTATCCACCGGCGGGCGTGAGTGGCGCGGTTACGGTGAGCACCTGGCGGGACGCATCCATCACGGCAGCCTGGCCAGCCTGCCGTTCACGGCCGGATTCGACACCGTCGTGGTCGACGGCAACCTGCTGCTGGACGCCACGGACGGCGCCGCCCTGCTCGCCACGCTGCGCCCGCTGACCCGTCATGCACTGGTGCTGTGGACCGCAGGCCGCCACGACGAACTACTGACGCGGGGTGAGCGCTCACAGCGTGAATACTGGGACAACGCCGCGATTGCAGCCGGTTACCGGCGCCACCCGCGCGAGCTGAACGTGGCCGGCTACCTGCAACGCAACGACCCGGCATTGCCGGAGTTCAGTTATTACGAACCACTGGATGCGCACGCACTGCGGGAGTGGCCGCTGGACAGGATTCTCGCCACCCGCGACCTGCACATGGACATGTCGCGGGAGACCGGCTGCCGCGCGGATGCACACCTGGTGCGTTACTCGCTGGCGGCCGAGTGGGTGCGGCCGGGCGATACCGTGCTCGATTGTGCCTGCGGACTCGGCTACGGCTCGGCGATCCTGGCTGCCCGTTCGCGCGGCGGCCGCTTCCTTGCAGTCGACATCAACGAACAGGCCATTCGCTACGCGCGTGACAACTTTGCCGGCCGCTACCCTGTGGAATATCACCGCAGCAGTGCGGACGACCTGTCCTTTCTTGCCGACCATTCGGTCGATATCGTGGTGTCGTTCGAGACCATTGAACACCTGGAGGATTTCGACCGCTTTCTCGCCGAGGCGCAGCGGATACTGAAACCGGACGGGCGCATCATCGCCAGCGTCCCGAACCTGTGGGTGGATGAAACCGGCCAGGACCCGAATCCCTACCACTTCCACGCCTTCGACTACGCCCGTTTCCGCAGCATCATGGAACAGCACTTCCTGCCGGAGGCGCGCTATGCGCAGGCGGCACCGGGGGGATTCCGCCTGTGGGACTCGCCGCGGGAACTGCAACGGCTGGATCTGGAGATCCCCGGCAGGGACACCGAGTGGCTGATCCTGGTCGCCACACAGGACCCGCGCAACAGCGCCGGGATTCCCTACCGGCACCCGGAATTCGACCCGCCGGGCGACAGCACTACCGGCTGGCTGACCGACTTCGCCGGTCACTACGACAACCCGTGGCTGTACCGGGCGATGGTACAGCTCGGGCAACGCATCAGCGATCCGGCACAACTGGAGCAGCTGTGCCTTGCCGTGATGCGGGAATCGGACCCGGCATCGGCGGACTTTGGCGCCGCGCTTACCGTGGTGGGTTACCAGGTGCTGTCCCGGCAGGTGACCGGCCAGTACCTGGAGGTGCTGTCCCTGATCAATGACTATTGCACGATCGACAGTAGCAATCCGCATGTGGTCCGCTGGCAGATCTCCGCCGTCTTCCTTGGTGGCCGCCTCTGCATGGAGCTGGGCGAACGCGGCGAGGCGCTGGCCTGGTTCCGGGGGGTCATGGATGCCGATCCCTGCGCGTTCAGTCCGCTGCTCGCCACCAAGAGCGTGGCGGCCGCCTTCTGGAGCGGGGTGATTCACCTGGTCGATGGTGAGGAGGTACAGGCACGCACCTGCTTCCAGGCCGGGATCGGGTTCGCGCGCCGGGCACTGCACGAGCCCGACAGCAACGCCATCGGGCACCCGGACCACCCGAACACCTTCGGCTTTGCCGAACTGGCCGAGCTCGCCGACATGGCCGGCCAGTGCAGCAATGCGTTGCACTGGCTGCCGAGGTACGCCAGCAGCCCGGGCCTGTTCTGGCAGGCCGTGGACGTGAAACGCTTCGGGCTGGCGCACTGGGCACTGGACCTGACGCGCGAGAACCAGGCCCTGCGCGCACAGCTGCAGCGGGTGAACCGGCCCGTAGCGGCCTGGCAGTCCATTGATGACACCCCCGTACACCCGTCCGGCACGGACGGCCAGCGCGCCACCGGCACCGGGGGGTGCTGACCGGCAGGGCCTTCCTGACCGCCACCCGGCATGACCGGAACCGACACCAGCGGACGCACAACGCATGACACAGATACACACCTCCGAACTGCCGCAACTGCACGAACTGTTGCGTGGCAAAGGGCATCAGCTCAAATACCTGTCGCTCGACTGCTTCGACACGATCCTGTGGCGCAACGTGGCCCTGCCGACCGATGTCTTTTACCGGCTGCAACACATGCCCTGTGCCGGCAGCCTGGGGCTGACGGCCGCCCTGCGCATCAGGACCGAATCGGATGCACGCACCATGCGCATGGTGGACAGGGGTTCCAGCGAGGTGACCCTGGAAGACATCTACCGCACCGCCTATCCGGACATCGACGCGCCCACCCTGGAACAACTGGCCCGCGAGGAACTGGAATGCGAGCAGGAGGCCTGCTTCGGCTACCCGCCGGTGCTGGACCTGATCCGCCATGCCCACCAGAGCGGACTGAAGATCATCATCGTCTCCGACACCTACCTGACCGCCCCGCAGCTGCGCGAACTGCTGGCGCACAATCTCCCGGCCGACGTCATGGCCTGTTTCAGCGACCTGTTCGTGTCCAGTGAATTCGGTGTCGGCAAGTCTGGCGGGCTGTTCGCCCGCGTACTCGGGCGTATCGGCTGCCGGCCGGAGCAGGTACTGCACCTCGGCGACAACCCGGTCGCCGATTACCAGGCGCCGCTGGAGGCCGGTATCAACGCGTTTCACTTCCTGCATTACGGACAGGATGTACGGCAACTGCTGCAGATGAACAGCAACGCCACGGCCATCCTGAACCCGGAGGCACGCTCCAGCCGCGCCATGCCCGCGCCGTTCCACCCGGTGCTTGCAGGCCGGGCACTGGACGAGTCCGCGCCGGAAACCATACTCGGCTATTGCGCAGCCGGACCGTTGCTGTATGCATTTGCGGAAATGATCAGAAACCACGCCTTGTCAGCGGTACCGGACAAACCGGCCAAGTACCTGTTCCTGATGCGCGACGGTTACCTGCCGCAACTGGCGTTCAATGCGATTGCCGGTGATTGCGCCGGGCGCAGCCATGCCGTCGAGGTAAGCCGGTTCGTCTCCTATGCCTGCAGTTTCCGCAGCCTCGATGACATCGACCGTTACCTGGCACGCATGTCATCCGACAAGCTGGAACCCATGGCGCGCCAGTTGTTGCTGACTGATAATTTCAGCCGGCGGATCATTGCGGAGGCGGGACAGTCCGCCAGGCCGTTCGAGGCATTCTGCAAACTGGTCAGGCGTCCCGGTGTGGTGAAACAGATCCAGTCCGCCTCCGCCGCGTATCGCCAGCGCTTCTACCGCTACCTGGAACGGACCATCGATCTGCAACGCGGTGACCGGCTGGTGCTGGTCGACCTGGGCTACAGCGGTACCGCCCAGACCTGCCTGCAACCGATACTGGAAGAGGACTGGGATGCCGGCGTGGAAGGACTCTACCTGCTGCTGTCCAGCACCCCGCGCTGGGAGCAGAGCCGTGCCGGGCTGATCGATCCCGCGCTGGCCGGCGACAGCGCCGTCAGCAGCATTGTGCCCTACGTCGCCGCACTGGAGATGATCTGCACCAACGACGCCGGCAGCGTGGTCGATTATACGGACACGGGTGAGCCCGTCCGGAAAGAACCGGATATCAGCGCGGAACAGCACCGGAGGGTTCGCGACATCCAGGCGCGCTGTCTCGAATTCGTCAGCGACGCGCAGCAGTTCCTTGCCAGGACCGGTGAGATCTTTCGCTTCGAGGACCTGCGCCTGGCCGCCCTCGGCGCACTGGGACGCATGACGTTCTTTCCGTCACTGCAGGAAGTCCAGTGCATGCAGGGCTTCTATCTCGATATCAATCTGAACACCGACCTGACCGTGTCCCTGTTCGATACCGAGCATGCCGCACAGGGCCTGCGCAAGATGGGCCTGTTCCATGCACTGAATGAACAGCGCATGAATATCCCGACGGAGCTGCGCTACCACAGCCTGGAGTCCGCGCTGTCCCTGCTGGTACAGCACCGTTACCAGCAGAACTACAGTTTCGACGACTTCTCGCTCAAGCGCGAGACGCTGCCGGTCATGCTGGCCCGTGGCGCGGAAAGCTCGGTGACGGAAGCCATGGCCTACCCGGCCCATGACGGGTACTACAGCCTGATCATACCGGTCGGCCAGTTCAGCTATGATGTCGGGGTCCAGTTCGGAGTGCAGTACGAGTGGCTGCAGCTCGGCAGTATCAGCGTGCTGTCGGTCGAGGATCTGTTTGCAAGGAAGGACTTCAACAGCAGCCGGCACGACAGCGAACTGGATCTGTCCGGACAGCTGCAGTTCGACCAGATCGAACCGCACGGTGACGGTCTGCTGCACTGCTGCAACCGGAATGCCTTTGTCTATATCCCCATGCCACGCGGGCAGGCCCCGTCCGCCAACATGCTGTGCCTGGTCAATTACCGGCCCATCGTCGCGCAGCAATCCGCCGCCTGACAGGGTACCCGCAACCGGGACAATCCCGCCGGGTGCTGCAGACAAAAGAAAACGGGCTCACGCCCGCCATGCGCAGGAATCCATTGCAGCCGAAACTACCCGCTGTTGTCGGAATACTGCTTCATCGCCATGCGGCTGTTGCCGGCCTGCGCAAATTCCTGCATCTTGCGGCCCCGCTCCTGCGCGCAAAGGCCCATTGCCTGGGCGTTGAGCTCAAGTGCCGACTTCAGCATAGCGGAGATCGCAGGTACATCTTCCGGGGCCGGCGGCCGTTCCAGCAGGGCCCGGGCTGCCTGCCGGAGCCGCTCATGGATTGACCCGACCGCCTCCCAGTCACCCGTCTGTGCCGCGGCCAGCACATCCCGGCCAAGCCGGTCGATCTGCAGTAATCGGTCGTTACGCTGCATGGGGAACCGGGTATCCGTCTCAGGTGCTGACCATGGACTTGACGATCTCCCCGCCACCGGTGGTTTCCTGCGGAATGGCGTCCCAGCCGTTCTTGATCTCGTGCAGCAGGCTGACTACCTCATCCAGTGCAGACTCGTCGTTCTGGATGTGGGCATCCATCAGGCGGCGGAACATGTAGTCATACAGGCGGTCAAGATTTGCCGCCAGTTCGCCGCCCGCCTCCAGGTCGAGGCTGCTGCGCAGGCCAAAGACGATCGAACAGGCGCTGGTGATGAAATTGCCCTTTTCCGCGATTTTCCTGCGCTGCATGGCACCTTTTGCCTGTGCGATCTTGCCGAGCGCACCGTCCAGCAGCATCTGGATCAGGCGATGCGGGGTAGCCTCACTGACGCCGGTCTGTACACCCACGGCAGCGTACTGCCCGGCCGCACCCCGATCTGTCGGATTGTTCATGATTCTGGATTTCCTTCTGCTTCGTTAATTATCCCGGGTTCCCCGGCCTGAAAAACAATATGCATGGTTAGTGCCAATACCCATGCCCGACCGCCTGCCGGTTACTGGCCTATCGTCGGCAGGATGGCCAGCTGTTGCGTCAGGTAGTCACTGGTTACCTTCATGCCACTGAGCAGGGTATCCAGCTGACTGAATTGCGCATACAGCCCGTTCTCGATCTGGGTCATGCGGTACTGCAGTTGCAGTTCGCGCTTGGCCATCTCGGACTTGCTGCTGTCCATGCTGTCCGTATGACTGGTGATCAGGCCGTCGCTGGCCAGCCAGTTGCTGACGGTCGTGTCCAGGCGGTTGGCAAAACCTTCGCCGGTCGTGGAAAACAGCTCCGACACCGCGTTGAAGTTGCTGGTCAGGGCACTCTCCACGTCGGTCCGGTTGGCGGTCATCACCCCGTCCCGCGTGAAACTGACACCGATCTGTCCAAGGTAGCTCAGGCCGCTGGGCAGTCCGCTGGCCGGCGTATTGATGATGCTGCGCAGGCTGCGTTCGATACCGAACAGGCCGCTGTCGGTCGACAGGTCGCCTGCCTTCAGCGTCTTGATGGTGTCCTGCAGCTGGTTATAGGCGCTCACGAACGAGTCGACCGAATCCGCCACCGACCCGGCGTCCCTGGCGATATCGAGCGGGTACTGGTTGCCGGGATCCGCCCCGTTCAGGTTCAGTGTCACGCCCTGGATAACATCATCGATGCTGTTACCGGAGCGATTGACGGTATAGCCGTCGATAGTCACCTCGGAGTCGAGCAGCGCCGTGTTACCGGCAATATTATTGACTTCCTGGAAGGAAAACGTCGAGGCACTGATACTGCCGGTGTAACCCAGCGTAAGCGCGTTCGCGGCACCGCTGTCGGCCGCCGTCAGGATCAGACGCTGATTGCCGTTGTTACCGAAAATGATCGACGCGGTCACACCGGGATTGGCGGCATCGTTGTTGATGGCGTCCTTGATGTCGGCCAGTGTGCTGGCCGTGCCCAGGTCAACGGTCAGCGTGTTCTGCGGATCGCTGCCGACCTGGATGGTAAGGCCATCCCCCGCGTTGCCGCCGAAGGTATCGGTACCGAGCGCCTCGGCGCCTGAAAACTTGTGCCGCTCCGCCAGCCGTACCACTTCCACCTGGTAACCGGACGCAGCCGCCTGGTTACTGGCCGTCGCCGTAAATACACTGTCGTTGCCGGATGTGGCGGTATACACCTTCAGGGCCGAAGGCGTGCTGAGGTCCTGCATGGCCTGCTGGAAGGTGGAAAGCGCGCTCTTCAGCTGCCCGTATGCGCTGATGCGTGCATCAAGGGTGCTTTGCTGCTGGTGCAGGGCATCCAGCGGGCGCTGCTCGACCGCCATCAGCTGGGTGACAATGGATTGAACATCGAGCCCCGAACCGATTCCTGCCGCACTCAACGTAGCCATCTGGTCCGACTCTCCTGCAATCCGCTGTTCATTCAGGCCCTGACGTTGAATATCATTCCGTCACCGGATTTCGCGCTGCGCGCCAGCGCGAGCACTTCTTCGGAAGGGATCTGCCGGATCACCTCGTCGGTTTCCGTGTTTACGACCTTCACCACGATTCGCCCGCTCTGGTCGTCGATATTGAATCGCAGCTCCCGGTTGGCGCCCTGTAGTTCCTGGTTGATGCGTTCAACTATCTTGCCAAGCTGGTCTGCAGAAATACCGGATTGCCGTGTTTCCTGTGCGCCTGCCTGTGTCGCACCGGAGGCGCTTACGGCTGCAGCCCTCATTTCCCGGTTGCTGTTCCGGCGTTGCTGTACAGGCACCAGCGTGGCTGGTTGCACCGGTTGTGTAAACATGTCTTGCATGGCACTCACCTGCTAACAAGGTTGAGGGGTTGCCGGGCATCCTTGCCCGGCAACACCCTCATTGCAAGTTCCGAGAATCTCCTGGCGTCCGTGCCGGGAAATTCTCTATTGCAATCGTTAACGCAGCAGTGACAACACTGTCTGTGGTGCGGCATTTGCCTGCGACACCATTGCCGTACCCGCCTGCTGCAGGATCTGGTAGCGCGTCATGTTGGCGGTTTCCATGGCGAAATCGGCATCCATGATGCGGCCTCGTGCAGCGGCCTGGTTCTCGGATGCCACCTGCAGGTTATTGATGACCGACTGGAAACGGTTCTGCACCGCACCGTAGGTGGCACGGGTGGAGGTAACCAGGTCAAGCGCGGTATCAATGGCACCCATTGCCGTGGTGGCATTGCCCGCCGAGGTGATGTCACCACCCGGGGCCGCACCGGAAACAGCGCTGGTCGTCACGGTAATCGTGTCCGTAGCATTGGCACCGACCTGGAAGGTCTGGCTGCCGGCAGTGGAGAGCACGGCGATACCGTTGAACGTGGTGGCACCGATCTGGCGGGTGATTTCCGTGTTCAGCTGCTGGAATTCCGCATCCAGGTTGGTCCGGTCACCGGCGCTGTTGGTCGCGTTGGCGGACTGTACGGCCAGTTCGCGCATGCGCTGCAGCATGTTGGTGATTTCACTCAGGCCGCCTTCAGCGGTCTGCGCCAGCGAAATCGCATCGCCGGCATTGCGGATGGCGACATTCAGGCCGCGGGTCTGGGCGTCGATGCGGTTGGCGATCGCCAGACCGGCCGCGTCGTCCTTGGCGCTGTTCACACGCAGGCCGGAAGACAGGCGCTCCATCGCCGTTGCCAGGCCGGTTTGTGTGCGTGACAGGTTGCGCTGGGCAGACAGCGACATGATGTTGGTATTGACAGACATTGCCATGGTAAATCTCCTTTTTGTCCAGGCAGGAAACCGGTTAGTACTGTCCTTCCCTGGACCCGGTTTTTAACTGGCGGATATATCAGCAGATGTGATATTCACCGCCTCCGACTGCCTTAACGTCCCCCCGGCGGGAAACTTTAGCCCCGATCCCCGTTACCGGCCGGCCGGCGTGTCGCACCGCGAATAATATCAATCTGCCTTTATTTTCATTATCTTGCATCGATTACGCGAGTCCAGACAGCCGGCGGCCGGCCGGACCACGTTCAGTCCGGACGCAAACGGTTCGATAAAGCGTACGCGCACCGCCAGCCAGACTGCCAGAGGAGCCTACCGGACATGAGGAACCGGCGTAACTACTACCGCATCCTGCATATCCAGCAGGACGCCCCCGCGGCCATCATCAAGGCAAGTTACCGGACACAGATGCAGAAACTGCGCATGCACCCGGACCTGGGCGGAGATGAATGGAACGCGGCGGTCCTGAACGAGGCCTACCAGGTATTATCCGACCCGCAACGTCGCAAGACCTATGACGCGGCACTCACCGCCGGCCGGCACCGGCAGGGGTCCCGGCCGGCGGCAACGACCAATCACAGGGGCGGGGCCCGTACCACGCGGAAGGCGCAGGACCGGTCCTGCTGCCCGTTCTGCGCCACCCCGCGGACGCCGTCTTCCTCCTCGTGCGGACCACAGGACTGCCCGGGCTGCAATGGCCCGACGGAACCGGTGAGGATACTGCACAACGCAAACCGTTCCGACCGGTCCATCGATCGCATGCTCCGGCAGGCATCACTGGTGGTGTATACACACCCGGAGTGCCACGGGCTGATGGCACGCCTGCGCGACCTGTCACCCGCCGGACTGCAGATGATACTGGATGAACCGCTGGCGGAGGGACTGCCGGTGCGCGTACACAGCGCCCCGGTCATGGCGATTGCCCGGGTCCGCTTCTGCAATCGTGATTCCACCGGACATCACTTCATTGCGGGGCTCGAGTTCCTTACCGTCCGTTTCTCGACCCGGAGCGGCACGTTCCTTTCGACCTGCGCCTGAACCCCGCGAAAGATCGCACTGCATCCCGCCAGCGGGTTACCATTGGCCGTGCCATCCCGGGCCGGAAACTGCCACGAATCGAGATGTCTGCACTCGGACTGTTGCTGCTGATCCTGATCGTTGTACTGTTCTGGCAGGACGGGCAGCGTTGCCGTGACGCGGCGATCCTGACTGCAAGACAGACCTGCCAGCAGCAGGGCGCACAGTTTCTCGACGGCACCGCGGCGCTGCACCGGCTGAACCCGTTCTTCACGCGCAGTGAGGGCCCCGGGCTGCAACGCACCTATACCTTCGACTACAGCGTCGACGGTTTCGGCCGCCGTACCGGCTGCGTGATCCTGCGCAACCGCCGGATCACCACCGTGTTGCTCGATGGCTGATACCCCGCTTTCGGTGGATGAATTCCGTGCCGGACTGGCTGACCGCGGGGAGGACTACCAGCTGCTCGGGCGACACGGGGATGACGAGGTCCGCATCCGCTTTACCGGCACCTTCGAGGGTGCAGACATCCTCTGGGATGCCACGCTACGGGCACAGGGCAAACACCACCCGGGCAGGCAGTTCATCGACATTGCCGGAAGCGGGCATCCACTGCGGCGTATCGTGGTCGGGCTGAACGTGGACACCCTCGACCGGGCGACCCTGCTCAAAACAATCATCATGGTCAGGAACTACAAACGGCTGCATACCGGGCGCCACGAGTTCGGCAAGCCGGGTGATCGGGACGCCACGCTGTTATAATCCCCCTCAGCCGGACCATCCCAGGAATGCAGCATGCCCTATTACATCTACATCGTGACCAGCAACTTGTCATCGGCATCGAAGTCGGTCACCCGGGTCAGCGAGTTTGACAGCTTCAAGCAGGCAAAATCCGAAGTCAGGCGACTGCGTACGGAACAGCCACTGGCGGATAACCAGATCTACAAGGTCATGTTCGCGGATGATGAGGCCGAGGCGGAAAAGAAACTCAGGGAAGTGCGCGAGGAACCCATTGCCAGGGAATGGGAAAAATAGCATCCGGCGACCATGGACGAGCAGCAGTACAAGACCACCTATCTGGCCGTCAATGAACGGCGCTGCGTATTTGAAAAGGCGATCAGTTCACGACGCAGCACGTGCAGCAAGTCGGTGCGTTTCCACATTGCGGACCGGGAAGGGATTTCCTGCAAATCCGCCGCGGGCAACGCGCTGTGCACGGAATTGCTGAGCCTGATGCGCAGCAATGCCCGGTTTGCCCTGCACCTGACGCATGCCGAGGGACCGTTGCCGCATGCCAAGGAGATCCGGGTTCAGACGGGTGGCATGCTGGGGCTGCAGTCGGTCCTGTATCCCGACCGGCAGGGGCTGACGGATGTCGATGACATCATCGGCCTGATCGATGCCGGCCTGCAACGCTACAGCAGCCTGGAACGGTTCCCCTTCGAGCAGATCGTCCAGAACATCGTGCACTTCGAGGGCCGCCGGAAACACGGCAGCCGCGACGAGGACTGATCGGGCCGCTCCGGCGCCGTCACTTGCCGCCCAGGAATATCGTGTCACTGACCACCGGACTGAGCGTTTCGACCACGGCATCGTTCAGCGTGGAATGCCGACGCACCTGGAAATAGACGCGCTTGGTGCCGCTGCCGGGACTCAGCACGAATGGGGACGAGGCTGTGAAGTCCTGCCAGCTGGCATCACTGAAATCGGCGTGCTCGCTGGCACGGTACTGGGTCACCTTGCCGGACACGGAGGCATCTAGCGTCACCTTGCCTGACCCGGTCCGGGCCGCACCCCGGTTGATCACGAAATGCGTGACCTGCAACCCGCCATGCCGCTGCGCGCTCGCCGTGCCTGACGTGCTGCAGACCGGTCCGCCACCACCACCGGTCAGTGAAAGCACCAGCATGCGACTGGTACTGGATGTGACCAGTCGTTCCTGTTCCGATTTGTAACCGTCCCTGGACGCGGTGACCAGTAACTCTGCACGCGGCAGGGATTCAAACACGACGTACCCGTTGGCATCCGTGACCTTGCCCCCGAACTGGTCAATCCGCGCCTGTGTCCCCAGGCAGACCGAGACCCCGGCCATGGGCTTGCTTGCACCCCGCTCAAACACACGCACCCGCAGATCCGCTGCCTGGACTGCCTGCAGCGCAGCGAAGTACAGCAGTACCGCCGACATCACACACCCTAGCCGTTTCATAGACACACCCCGCCGTGATAGGTCACACATTCACCGGTCATTACCGGGAACCGGTTCATTAAACATCCATCGGCATCAATAACAGAATATTGACAGAATTACCCGGACTGTCCGCACATTCCCCCGGCATTCAGTCCCCCGTGCCCACCGGCGGCCGCGCTGCCAGTTCCAGCAGGACCTTGCGCAGGTCCGCTTCCAGGACCGGGAAACTCAACGCGTGGTGGACCGGGAGCCGGTCACGCAACTTGTTGAACGGAGAACTGAATTCTTCCTCGTAGAATACGATCACCCGGGTGCCGGGTAAACGTTGCACCACCGCCAGCAGGGACTCCAGGCTACTGGTCCGGTCGCGGAAATCGGACTGAAAGTTGTATTCCGCCACGATTACGTCGGGACAGCGCCGTCTGATCCCGGCGATGGCCTTGCGCATGCGCGTCTCGACGATCACCTCATAGCCGAGGCTTTCGTAGACCGGCCGGAAATTCGGATATCCACCCAGTTCGATGATGGAAAGCAGGAGTTTCTGTCCCGGTTGATCGCCCACGCTGCCGTCTCGAATCAGTGCGCGGCGTGCCGCCGGCAGGACGAATCCGTCGCCGGCCATGCCCTGGCGAACCGTGCAGATGCACCTGCCCGGACCCGGCCAGGCGCTCCGCCGTCCACTGCCTGCCGGAAATGGATCGGACACATCCCGTCAAGACACTGACGATATATATCTATCCGATTGTATTTATTTAAAAATATTTTCATCTCCATATTTTTTAATATTTTATTAATTTAGATATTGCTTATTTAAGCGTTTGCTTATATATTTATTACTGTCCTTGCTGACAACACAAATTCCAACCAACTCATACACAAACTGACTGACAGGAGAACGACATGAAGACTATCGCAACAGTAATTACGGCCGCCACTCTGGCAATCGCCTCTACCGCCGCTTCCGCCTGGGGCTGGGGTCCTTACGGCAACAACGGTTACAACAACAACGGCTGGGGCGACGGCTGGGGCGACGGCGACGTCGACGGCGGCTTTAACATGAACTTCAGCGGGCACGGTAGCGGTCGTGGCTACGGTCGTGGCTACGGTCGTGGCTACAACAGCTACTACGATGGTTATGCCCCCTACGGCTATGCCCCCTACGGCTACGCCCCTTACGGCTATGCCCCGGCTCCCGCTCCGGTCGCCCCGGCTGCCCCGGCTACCGACACGACGACCAGGTAACACGGTCTGTCAACCCGGTAAGGCCGGACGGGGGGACCAGCAGGTCCCCCCGTGTTTTTATCTGCGGGAAGAACCGGTACGGACCCTACTCGGGTGGCATGTCGGTCAGGTTGGTCTGACAAAGCACCCCGCGCATGGTGCCGATCAGGTCAAGCAGCTTGTCGTTGCTGACACTGTAGTAGATCCGGTTGGCGTCACGGCGTGAACGAACGATGTTCTTGTTGCGCAACTGGTCCAGGTGCTGGGAGACATTGCTTTGTGAGGTACCGATCTTCTCGACGATCTCACCCACGGACATCTCCTGGTTACCCAGGGTGCAGAGGATCTTCCAGCGCAGTGGATGTCCCATCGCCTTGAGGGCTTCAGCAGTGAGTGTGATATCCTCTTCCGGCAGGTTTTCTTCGATGTCCGCCATCAATTGCTCCTGGTCATGCTGTTCCTAGTGTACGATCTGTCCCTCGACCTGCAAACCGTGACCCTCCCTGGCCGGTTCAGCAGGACTCCATACGAGTATACCCCGTCATATCCTTTGCAATGCAGATTATGTCCGTGATTACACCGTTCTCATCCTTGATCGCGGTACGGGAAAACAGGATCGGCACCCGGCGCTGGTCCTTGGCGATAAAGCTTGCCTCGATGCTGCTGATGGTACCGGTCCGGATCAGCGCCTCCAGCCAGGTACCCATGAATGCATTGGCCCGCTCGGCCTCTTCCTCTTCGAACACGTCACCGATCGCCATGCCCAGGAGCTCGCTCTCCGGGTAATCCAGCAGGTGGCAGGTGCTCGGATTGACGGCGGTGATTTTTCCTACGGGGTCAAGCACCAGCAACGCCTCGCCCATGTTGCTGATGATCTTTTCCAGGTAGGTACGCGCCTCGCGCAGCTCACGGGTCCGCTCCTCGACCAGCGCCTCGAGCCGCGTGTTGAGTTCGCGCTCCTTCTCGATCAGCCGCAGGTAGGTGCTGATCTTGTTGATGAGCTGGTTGTCGTCGATCGGCTTCAGCAGGTAGTCGGCGGCACCGACTTCATAGCCCTTCTGCTGGAATTCATCGGTCTTGTAGGCCGCGGTAAGAAAGATGATCGGGATATCCCGGGTTTTCTGGCGTACCTTGAGCATGGAGGCCGTCTGGAAGCCATCCATCTCCGGCATCTGTACATCCAGCACGATCAGGTCGATGCGGGGATTGTGCAGCGCGATGTCCAGTGCGGCCTGCCCGGAATTCGCCTCCAGCACCTCGACGTCCATGTAGCGGTTGATCAGCGCCCGCAGTGTAAACAGGTTGTTCTCGATATCATCGACGATCAGGATCCGAAAACCGGCGTAACGTTTCCTGTCTCCCATCAGATTTCCCCGCTGCTGTTGCCGGTGCCGAGATAGCGGTCCAGCAGTGATTTCAGTTCTGTTGTGTCAAGCGGCTTGATGACGCAGTCGTTGGCGCCGGATTCCCTGCACATGCGCAGATCCCTTTCGTCTCCCACGGCGGTCAGTGCGATGATCGGCAGATTCTGCAGCTGCGGCTGCCCGCGGATACGCCGGATGGTTTCGTAGCCATCCATGCCGGGCATCATTATATCCATAAACACCAGGCTGAATTCACCGTCGGTGGACAGTGTTTCCAGCGCCTCCGGGCCATCGCCGGCGGCCATGACCTGCAGGTTCCAGCCCTCCAGCAACGGCGTCAGGGCCAGCAGGTTACGCACATCATCGTCGACCAGCAATACCCGTGCCGCGCCGTAATCGGCCGCGGGAATCGCCTGTTCCGCCGGCTTGCCGGGACGGACCGCCGGGAGCGGCCCGGCCGGCATGTCATTCGTATCGGCGGGCATCTCGGCAGGCAGGTACAGGGTGAAACTCGATCCGGTACCGGGTGTGCTCTCTGCGCGGATGTCACCGCCGAGCAACCAGGCCAGTTCACGGCTGATCGTCAGCCCCAGCCCGGTGCCGCCAAAGCGCCGGCTGGTCGAGCCGTCCGCCTGCTTGAAGGCCTCGAACACCAGGTCGAGCTTGTCCGGGGCGATGCCGATCCCGGTATCCGTGACCCGGATACACACCGGGTAACTGATGCCACCCGCCGATTCCTCGCCCAGCAGCTCGAAACGGATGCCGCCATGGCTGGTGAACTTGACCGCATTCGACAGAAAATTGATGAGGATCTGGCGGATTTTCTCGCCATCGCTGATGACCGTCTCCGGGGCCGCGGGATCCACCGTGAGTTGCAGGGTCAGCCGCTTTTCATCCAGTTGCGGCCGCATCAGGTCCTGCACATGATCCAGCAAGCTGCGCAACTGCACCGGCTCCCTGACCAGGGTCATCTGCCGGGCCTCCACGCGGGACAGGTCCAGGATATTGTCGATGAGCGCCTTCAGGTCGGTACCGGCGTCATGGATGACCCGCGCCTGGCGGACCTTGTCCTCCGGCAGATTTCCTTCCGCGAGCATCTTGGAAAGCAGCAGGATGGAATTCAGCGGGGTGCGTAACTCGTGACTGACGTTGGCCAGGAATTCCGACTTGTAGCGATTCGATTCCTCGAGCTCGGCGGCGTAGTCATGCAGGGCACGGGTGTTGGCTGCGTGGGTTGCGGCCAGCCGCGTCAGGTTCTGTCCCAGTTCCTGCAATTCCCGCGGCTGGGACCAGGCGAACACCACGCCCTCGTCCCGCTCCAGCACCCGGGCGATCCGGTCGGTCAGTTCCTGTCCCAGACGCTCGATCCTGACCGCGATCAGCCGGGCCACCACGAACACCACCACCAGCAGGCCGACCACGATCAGCACGACACGCAGTTCCACCGCACGCTGCAGGGTGGCCAGTGGCGACGCGTCCACGCTGCGCCCGACCCAGAGCGTGCCGTAGTCCTGCGTATAGAACAGGGGCACCCATAACACCTGCTGGTTGCCGTATTCCCACAGGCCCAGTTCCCCCTTGCTGAACAGCTGCTGCAGACCCTGGAAGTCATCGAATGCGGAACTGCGCCGGGTCTCACCGTTCGCCGAGGGCAGGTACTGGCCGTCTCCGAGCACCCAGTAATTGCCCCGGTAGGCACTGGCCAGCCCGCCCAGGTCGAGATACACGATGACCGTGCCGCGCGGCTCGGGCATCTCGCCCGATTCCGTGGGCATGGCCGGTATCATGACCGGGCTGATCAGGCTCATCTGCATGAACCGGTTTGGCGCGGTCACGCTGGCACCGCGGTCAAACATGATCGGCCCGTTCATGACGGCGCCCGGACGCAGGGTCTTGCTGGCCTCGAGCAGTTCCGGGTTGATGGCCGCGTGCTTTTTCTTCCGGACCTCCATGCGCCCCGTGCTCTTGTTGCGATCCAGCCAGAACTCCGGGCTCCCGTCGGTCCTGAGAAACAGGATCTGCGTTACGTCCAGCTGGTCACTCAACACCTGGTTCACCCAGTTCACGTACGCTTTCCGGGAAGCATCGAGTTCCTGCTGATTCTGTTTCGACGTGGTGGTGCGCAACAACCCGGGCTCAGGCATCTTGGCAAGCAGTCTTGCCGTCTCGTGACGCCGCGCAAGGTGCTGGTCCAGGTCGCTGAACTCGGCGCGCAGGTTCTGCAGGTGTGCCTTGTGATACAGCAATTCGATCTTGTCAAAGATCATCGGTACATTGATCACGAATGAAACCAGCAGCGGTACCATGCTGAACAGGATCAGGTACAGGGAAATCCGGGTACGCAGCTTCATCCGTCACCTTCGGGACAGCAATTGCTCATATGACCGCCTGGACCGGCGGACAACACTGTAACACGGGCGGCACGGGGTTCCGCCACTGCCAGGCCGCCCGCTAGTCCAGGTAGCGTGCCTGCCACTCCAGGAACTTGCCATGGGCATAGGCGGCATAGGACTCCGGGTCGGAAAACCGTGCGGGGTCGATGGGATCGTAGATATAGAAGTTCACCCGGTTATTGCGGGTGGTGCTCATATGCCAGATCTTGTGCAGCAGGGTCTGGGGATCGCGCCATTCAAAATCGTCCTGGGACTCGTAGTGGAGGAATACCGGCAGGATCGGAATGCCGCTACGCAGGGAAATGTCGAACGCCCCGTAACGGAATGACTCGAAGATGCGCCGGCCCTTGCAGCCGCCCTCCGGATACAGTGCGATGTTCCTGCCGTTGCGCAGTTCACGATCGATTTCCTCCGCCGCGGCATTGCGCGATTCCTTCGACTCACGCTGCACGTAGAGCGACCCGGAGGCGGTGCTGATGCGACCGACGATCCACCAGTCCCTGACCTCGATCTTGGCCAGCGAATGCACCGGAAACACCGCCGGTATCCCGATATCCTCGAACGCCGAGGGATGGTTCGCGATCAGGATGTACTGCTTCGGCAGGCCCTTGCCGGTGTATTTCTGGTGGACCCGCAGATCGACCCCCAGTGCTCGCACGAAACTGCGCGCCCAGAAGCGGAACAGCGGGAAGTAGCAGGTACCGACCAGCGCCCGCGGCAGCCATGACAGCAGGTACATGAACAGGGTGAACACGGCGAGCTCCGTCCAGCAGAGGATTCGCCAGGCCAGTCTGGATACGAAACGGATCACCGCCCCTGCCTGCTCCTGTCGTTACCCGACGCCTGCATCTTAGCAGTCACGTACCACACCTTGCCACAGGCGGCACGGGGCCGGCGCCCGGCATGCCGGGCCACGTGCCGGTACCGTACTGTCCCGCACGAAGGTGTTCCAGGCACCGGCTAGTACAGTACCCCGCTGTCCGCATCTTTCCCCGGGGCCGCCGTCCTGCTCCGTGTATCGCCCAGCAGACTCTTCAGCGAGTCCTCGATGTAACCGTGATTGTTCAGCTCATGGTCGATTTCCCGGGGCCGCTTCTCGAGCTGCTCGGCCGCCGCGGCGACCTTCGGTGCATTTCCGCCGTCCAGCGGGACCTTGTCATTATCGATCAGGTAGGGTGTCACCAGCACGATCAGCTCCGAGTTGTCGCTCTTGTGCAGGTCGTTCGAAAACAGCCTGCCGAGCACCGGAATATCGCCAAGCACCGGCACGCCTTCGCGGTTGCTGTTGTCATTGCGGGTGATCAGGCCGCCGATGAACACCGTCTGCCCGCTTTCAACCAGCATGGAAGTGGTAACCTCCGCCGTCGTCTGGTTGAGGACGTCCCCGCCGCTGACCTCGGGGTGTATGTTCAGGAAAATCCGCCCCTCCCCGTCCACGGACGGCTTGACCTTCATGATGACACCCACTTCCTGGAACTGGACCGAGGTGGTGGTGACGTTGTCGATGGTGGTGGTGACGTTATAACCGAGTCGTTTGCCGATGATGGTTTCCGCCTCCTGGTCTTCCAGTGCCAGCAGCTTCGGCGTGGACAGGGTGCGGGTGCGGCCGCGCGTACGCAGGCTGTCCAGGAAGGCCTGTACGTTGGGGGTGACATAGTTGAAGTACAGACCGGGTGAACCCGCGTTCCCCAGACCCTGGGTACCGATCGTGGCGTCACCGGAGCGAAACACCCGGGTCCAGTCCAGGCCCCAGGATTCCTGGTCGGTCAGCGATACCTCCAGTATCTTCGCCTCGATCAGGATCTGGCGCGGCTGGCGGTCCACTGCGCGGAGCATCCGTTCCACGCGGCCGAGGAAGTACGGTGTGTCCTCGACGATCAGCAACCGCCGCTCCGGCAGCGTCGTGATCTGTCCGTAACTCGACAGGTGTGACTTGAGGATCCCGGCCACCACCTCGGGGTCGGAATACTGCACCTTGTAGGTGCGCACCTCGGTCGGTCCGCCCGGATCGGACTTGCCGGCCTGGTCGCGTTCCACGATGAAGTAACTGCCATTGCGGCGTTCCACACCGTACCCGGCCGAGGAGGCGATCGAACGGATGGCGGCATCGACCTCCACGCCGTACAGGTTGACGGAAACCTTGCCCTTGACGTTTTCGGAAAGCAGGATGTTCACGCGCGCGGTACGCGACAGCATCTCCATGACCTCCGCGATGCCCACATTGCGCAGGGTCAGCGTGATCTTGCCGTCATGGTAGATATCCTCCGGCGCAGCGCCGTGTGCCGGCAGGGCCAGCAACAGCCACACCACCGGCAGCAACAGCGCCGGCGCGAGCCGGGATCTACCATGTTCCGCTTGTCTTTGCATCCTCTCCGACCCCGGCCAGCGGCCTGACCCTGATTTCGCGTTGTACCCCGTTGTTATCGAGTACCACCCTGTCTTCATTAACGGCCATCAGCCGGTAACCATTGATTTCCTCTCCGATACCGACGATCTTCCCGCCGATATTCGCCAGTGAGTGCGGCCCGGCCAGCACAACCCCGCGCAGTTCCATGGAATCGTTACCGCCACCGGACTTGACACCGCCCCCGGCAGCGGCGGTTTGCGGTGGCACAAACGGGTTGATGTGCAGTTTCGTGTCGGGTTCCGACGCAAACCCGGCAAACGGCGGCAGCCACAGCGCCAGCAGCAACCCCAACGTGCGCCCGGCGGCCTGCCGGAACCGGTCTCCACGGGGCTGTTTCCCGCTGCGCTCAGTCATCCTGCGCCTCCCGGTAGGAAACGATCGTGAAGGTGGCGACCACCCGCCGTGCCGTGTCGGCCGGCGGCCCCGCGGCAAGTTTGAACTGCTGGACCACCACGTAGCCCAGTTCTTCACGCAAGTCCTGCAACCACTGGTACAGATCGAAGTAATCACCCGAAACCCGCACGTTGAACGTCACTTCCTCGAACACCTGCACCTTGTCGCCCAGGCCGGGCGTCACGCTCAGCAGCTCGACATGATTGCGCCAGGAAATCTCCTGTAGCCGGCCGATGACGAAGGACTCCATCTGGTTCTTCGGCAGGTCGACCATATCCCCGTGCAACTGCCGGTTCAGCGTATCGACGCGGTCCTGCAAGCGGCTCATCTCGCCCTGCAGGGAATCGCCCTTGGCGGCCACGCCTTCCAGCAGCCTGAGCGTGGCCAGCGATTCGCGGTAGGCCCTGGCCTGCGGCCACACGACGTAGCTCACCAGCGCGATAACCAGCGTCAGTGCCAGCGCGGACATCAGCAGCACGACGGTACGGGGCGGGACCCTTTGCAGGATGGCTTCCATCAGTCTTTCGTCTCGTGCGTATTGACGGTCACGGCGAGATTGAAATCCACAAACTGGGTCCTGTCGACCAGCGTGGTATTGATGATCCGCACATCCTGGATCTCCGGCTGCCGGTACATGCGCCTGACGAATTCCGACAGCGCGGAGTAGTCTTTCGCCTGGCCATGGATCTGCATCCGCGTCTCGATCTTCCAGGCCTCGTTGCTCTGCTTGCCATCGGTGGCCGGAATGACGATGAAATAGCCGTTGCTGGCCGTCTCCGGCCTGTGCTCGACCACGCTCCCGGCCCGGTTGAAATCCCAGGACAGGAACCAGACATCGCCTTCCACCATGGCCCGGTCGACCGCCTCGAACATGGCGGAGGCCACCGCGCCTCCGCGCAGCCCGCGCAGCAGCACCAGCCGGCTTTCCAGTTCGGCGCGTTTCCGGTCCAGCTGCGTGAACCGCTCGCGCTGTTGCGCCGACACCGCCTGGCGCGCCTGCAGGCCGGCGATCAACCGTCCGGTCCTGATCGCCTGGTAATGCAGCACGCCCAGTGCCAGCAGCAGGACGACCACCGCCAGTGCGACCGCCACGCCAATATTGAGCGCCTTGCCCTGCAGCCAGATACGACTGCGATAGTCGGCGGGTATCAGGTCGATTTCAGCCATTTTCGATCAGCCCGTTCATGGCCAGACCGGTGGCAATGGCGATCTCGGGGGAAGGCATGGCAACCGTCACCGGCTGCCTGCCGGCCGTCCGGCAAAACACCTGCAGCGGATTCGGAATGGTCTGGACCTCGAGCCTGATCAGCGAATTCAGCAGCGCGTCCACGCCGCGCCAGCGCGCCAGGCTGCCCAGCAGGTAGATACGGCCGATCGGTTCACCGCGTGTCTGTGAGGCGGCGTAGATCAGGGTGCGATTGATCTCCTCGGCGAGCTTGAGAAAATCCGGCTTGAGGATTTCCTGCAGTGTCACGGAAGTCTCGCGGTCGATCGTGCCGTCTTCACCGGCCCCGCCCTTTACCTGCGGGTCGAGGCTGTTGCCGGCAACCAGCCGCCGCACCGGCTCGGTCTCCATGTCCAGCGCTTTGGCCACATGATCCAGCAAGCGGTTCTCGCCGAACCGGACCTCCTGGTCGAACAGCAGGCGCGCACCGGAAATCACCGTCATGAAGCTCGACTCACGGCCGAAATTGATCGCCAGCACGTTCTGGTGCTCGCCGCGTTCCCCCATTGCACTGACCAGGCGGCGAATGGCGGACGGCCCGATTTCCAGGTGTTGCGTCTCGAGTCCGCTCTTGCGCAGCAGCTCGAGATAGCGGATGACGCGTTCACGCGGGGCGACTGCGACGATCGCCAGGCGCTCCTCCATACCCTGTTCCGGACGCACCGGCAGATAATCGATCACGTAGTCACTCAGTTCGCCATCGAGCCGCTCCTCCAGAAGCTTCAGGATCGAGACGTCGTCCGAGCCGCCCTCGGTAACCGTGTAGGACAGCGGCATGATTTTCACGTCGGAAGACGGCAGTGTCGTGACGATGGCCCGTCCGCGGAACGCATCCTGCCGCAGTGCCTCGCGCACCAGCGACCGGAACCGTTTCGGCTCGGCCAGCAGATCGTCCAGCGTCCCGGTATAGGGCAGCGAGGCGCTGGCGTGCAGGGAGATCTCGCCGCTGTGGTCCACGGCAAGCTGCACCAGGTGCAGGGCATGCAGTGCGCACTCCACGCCGATGAACCCGGTACGCCGCGCATTGGCGCCCGGGCGAACACGGTGCAGGACTTCTGCCAGCGCAGCCATTGCGGTATCTCTCCCCTTACCCCCGCGATTTCGCGTAGGTTACTGTCTTGAAAAAGGAATCCAGTACACCGTGATCGGCCGGGCAGGTGCGATCTTGAGGCAGTGTTGCGGGGGCATAAAGGGGGTTGCCCCGGGAAACGGCGACCGGTCAGGCCCGGCCCGAGCCCTGTGCGCGCGGCGGGTCAGCCAGCACCCGGCTGATGATATTGGCGGTCTGGTGGTGCCCGTCCTTGCGGGCCTTGGCGGTGTACAGGGCCTCATCGGCCTCGTGGTAGATATGTTCCTGCGAGTACTCGATGCCTGCCGGTACACTGGCCAGCCCCACGCTCAGCCAGATGGTCATGCCATTCTGCGGATTCGCTGCGCGCAGGGCGTCCTGGATCTGTTTCAGACAGGCGATGATCAGCTGCTCCGGCTGCTCATTGATAAACAGCAGCGCGAACTCGTCACCCCCCATGCGGATCAGGTAACCGTCATCCGCCAGCGCCCGGGTAAAGTGCAGGCTGATACTGCGCAGCACCTCGTCACCGAAATCATGGCCGCAGCAGTCATTGACGGGTTTGAAGTTATCCACGTCCAGATAGGCAAAATGGAAGGTCCTGTGCTCCGCGTGCCACGCCGCGGTTTTCTCCTCGAAGGTGTTTTTCAGGAACCGCCGGTTCCAGGCGCCGGTGAGCGGGTCCTTGTTGGACAGGTGCAACATCTTGCGATTCGCCTGCTCCAGCTCGTAACGGGTCTGCACTTCGGACTTGCGGATGGTCATGTTGCGCGTGACCAGCAGCAGGCTGATCATGCCGGCGCCGACCATGATGAACTGCAACGACCAGAGCGTGGCCATATCGAACCGTTCATAGGACGCCAGGGTGGACACGGTGAAGGTCAGGTAGATCAGGCCGGTCACCAGCAGCGCCTCGCGCAGCCCCCACGGCACCAGCGGGGCGACCATGAACAGCAGCGCCACACTGCCCAGCGTCACCTGGTTGAAGTCGCCGGTCTTGTGCGCCAGCAGCACGAAGGCCGTGCCACTGATCATCAGCAGGCTGGTCCCGAGCATGTACAGGGAGCTGGTATCGCGTGCGACACGTGCCGACACCATGATGTGCGTGGACAGCAGGGCAAGCAGGCCGCTGGTATAGACGGTGAAGTGCGAATACCCGAGGGCATAGAACAGCAACGCGCTGGCACTGTAGATGCACAGCAGCACCACGCCCAGCATGACCAGGCCATGGCGGGTTTCCTCCAGTGTCACGCTACGAGCGTACAGCGCCACGTCATCCGAGTCGTAACTCGATGAAGACCATGACTTTTTCAGCATTTTTGACAGGGCGTTATACACACCACCGTTATCGGCAGTACGCCGTTAAACCATAGCGGGAGAAGCGTGACGCCGAATCCACCTGATACGCAGACAAAACAGATACATGGCCGCCCAAGAGCCGGGCCTTCAGGATCGTTATCCGGAACCGCAGGGGAGCGTTTCACGGACCTTCAGACCCCGATCGCGAAGCGCGAACCCGGATGCATGCCCTTGGAGCCGGGAAAGATGAGGTACATGACCCCATCGAGCTGGCATTCGACCGCTTCCCGGATGGCCGCGCACCGCGCGGCTGTCAGGCCGGTGGCCAGCCAGGCAAACTGGGGCACCCGTGACACGAAGGCGTTGTACTCGTCCTCATCGGCCTGGCCGACATCGCTTAACAGCCCGGCAAGATGCACAATCGAGGCCTCCAGGGAATAGTCAGCCGATTGCCCGGGGGTATTGTGCAACTTTACCGGTTCCCACAGGCCTTTCGGCAGTCCCCACTGCTGCAGCAGGTCCCCGCCCAGCCGGGCATAATCAAAGCCGATCACCGCACCTTCCACCTCGTGCAGCGGGATACCTTCCGTCCGGGCACGCAGCAGGGCCGCCCGGGATTCGTCCGGAATCGACTGGTACATGACCAGGTGCCCGATATCGCGCAGTAGACCGGCGACGAACAGCCGCTCGCTATCCAGCATGTTGCAACTGGCCGCCAGCAGGCGTGCAGCCGCGGCGCAATATACGCTGCGTGTCCAGAAGGCATGCATATCCATCACCTCGATGGAAATGCCGGCAAAGGTCTGCGCCACCGAGGTGGCCAGTACCAGGTCGTGCACCTGCTGCGAACCGAGCATGCCGACAGCGCGCGAAATGGTTTCAACCTTCACGGAAAGGCCGAAATAGGGACTGTTGACCTGGCGCAGCAGGCGTGTGGCGATGGCCGGATCCGTACTGATGACTTCCTCGATGTCGGCGACAGCATAGTCGGGATCATCCAGCACCGCCTTCAGGCGTAGATAAACGGCCGGCAGCGTCAGCAACTGTGCCTTTGTAGTGACTTTTTCCCAGAGGCTATTGGTCGGCTGATCCATCAGTCGCCCTCCTTTCGTCTCTTATCGGCCACACAAGCGCAGTCCTGACCAGCTTGTTACCGGGTCGGACCTGTTTATCAGACTGATCCTCAAGCAATAAGTGTTCATATTTGGCTAAGGTATGGACCCTAAGCGTCGTTTCCAGGCTAAAAACGCAGTTTCAAGGAGGACATGGATGCCTCGTGCACATCGCTATTTCCTGCCAGGCCATATCTGGCACATCACGCATCGCTGCCACAAGCGGCAGTTCCTGCTCAAGTTTGCGAAGGACCGCAGGGCCTGGGTGTACTGGCTCTATCAGGCACGCAAACGCTTTAACCTGTGCGTACTGAACTATGTTGTGACATCAAACCATATCCATTTGCTGGTTAAGGACACGGGGCGCGGAGAGATCTCGCGCAGTATGCAGTTGATTGCCGGGCGTGTGGCGCAACAGTTCAACCGACGCAAGGCACGCAAAGGCGCCTACTGGGAGGATCGCTATCATGCAACCGCCGTGCAGTCGGACGGACATCTGGCAAGGTGCATGGTCTACATCGACCTGAACATGGTCCGGGCCGGGGTGGTGGCACATCCAGCGGACTGGGTGCATGCGGGTTACAACGAAATCCAGTCGTTGCCGAAGCGCTACCGCTGCGTCGATGTGGCAGCACTTTCCGCATTACTGGATTTTACCGATGCGGATAGCTTGCGCGACGGACTGCGCACGCGAGTGGAACTGGCGCTTGCGAAGGGTAATCTGGAGCGCGACCCAGCGTGGACCATGAGTATCGCCGTGGGACAGCGCGACTACCTGGACGCGATCGGGCTCGAACTGAAGCTCAGTCATCCGGGGCGGAGGATTGAGGGAGACGCAGATCTATTATGCTTGCGGGAGGAACCGAGCAGTTATTCGAGCTAAAAAGTGCCAGAAAAGTATGGTCCAAGCTGAGA
This sequence comes from uncultured Ectothiorhodospiraceae bacterium, assembly GCA_964564245.1. Taxonomy (GTDB): domain Bacteria; phylum Pseudomonadota; class Gammaproteobacteria; order UBA9214; family UBA9214; genus UBA9214. The sequence goes on from CAZMAK010000001.1 coordinate 64,349, forward strand.
AATCAGTCGCTCAACCGCATTATGTGATTACTTATCAGGATATTGGGAAGGTCCGACCCCGTAATGCGCTCCGGGCTTTCTGCAGCAGGATGCGGCCAGCCCTTCCGGCGTTGCGCTCACGGCGTGCACTGGATCTGGATGTTGTCGAACCAGACTTCATCAGCCCACCCCAGCGTGGAAGAGCTGAGCAGCCGGATGGCGGTCGTACCCGAAATATAGGCACTGATATCCTGGCTGAACGACCGGTAGCCGTAATCCGTACCCCAGCCCTGGAAGCGGGTGAGTTCGGTCCACGGCCCCGCCGACCCGTTGCTGGACACCTGCAGGGCCACATAATCGCTGCTGGTATCCAGCTGGTTGCGGCGATACTGCAATGACAACGTAGCCGTGGTCGCACCCGCCAGGTTGGCCTCGCGCAGCACACCCTCACCACCCCCGTCGTTATCCCGCACGCGCAGCTGGTTGGTCCCCGGCGTGGCGCTGGCGGTCGAATCGGCCCCGACCCATTCATCACCCGACTGCGCACCGTCTGCCTCGTTGACCTCCTGCCAGTCGCCGGTCCAGCTAAGTGTGCCGTCATTGCCGGAATAGTTGTGTGCATTGAAGTCGTCGCGGTAGGTGCCACTGCACCCTCCGCCACCGCCGCCACCGCCACCGCCGCCACCGCCACCGGTCGGTGGCACCTGGTCGGCATCCACCAGCACGATACCGCGCGGACGGCTCAGGCCGGAGGAGACGATGGTCTCCACGTTGCCGCCGTCGGGATCGGAGCGCTGCACCCGCTGGTTGAGCGCATCGACCCAGTAGATCCGGTCGTGGTCCGCATCGTAGGCGATGTCCTGTGGCGCGTTCAGCCCGGTCACGATGGTTTCCATGTTGCTGCCGTCGAGGTTGGCGCGCCTGATCCAGTCGTTGCTGGCCCCGCCGGTCCAGTACATCTTGCCGTTTACCAGGTCCAGCGCACTGCCGACGGCGCCGGTCGGCCCGGTCGTGAGCGTGGTCACGGAGCTGCCATTGACTTTCATGCTCGATACCCGGCCACTGCCGAACTCGGTCAGGTACATCTTGCCTGCGGACTTGTCCAGGCTGAGATAGGACGGCCGGTTCAGGGTATTGTTGACGAGCGTGGCGCCGCTGCCATCGAGGTTGGCGCTCATGACCCGGCTGGAACCGTTGTCGTGGGTCCAGTACATCTTTCCGCCGGCCACATCCAGCTTGATGTCGAAGGTCACGTAGGCATCATTATAGACGACCTCGCTGTTGCTGCCGTCCAGGTTCGCGCGCCGGATCTGGTAATTGTTGGTCCAGTAGAGCTTGCCGTTGACGGTGTCGATATCCAGCCCGGTCGGGCGGTCCAGCCCGGTCAGTACATCCTCCACATCGCTGCCGTCCTCGTCCGAGCGCTGGATCTTGTTGGCGACATCATCGGTCCAGTACACCTTCTTCGGCGGGACGGCCGGCACTCCGTCCATGCCCCACTGGATGGCACGCTGCACCAGCAGGCGGCCGTTGTTGTTGAGGTAGTCCCAGTTGAACTTGCCGGCCCGCCCGACCGGGACCGAGATGATACGAGCAACTGCATTACCACCGCCGAACATCTGTGCACCGGCTTCGATGGCCGAGAGTCCGGTGGCCCCGTTCAGACGGCCTAACGCCTGCAGGCCCGGCGCCGGGTTGGCGGTGACGGTCGCACCCTCCATAGCGAGGTTCCCGAGCGGGATCACGCCGAGCGGGAACAGCGCGGTGATGAACTGGGTGTTATCGGCGATCCCGATACTGTCGGTGACGGTGTAGCTGCCAGGATCGGCCACCCCGAGATTATCGTACTGCTCGGCCGGTTCGGTGATGACGGCGATGGGCGCCCTTTTCAGCCGGTTGCCAAGCGTGGCATCCGCCACGGTGTTGGAAACGTACACGGCATCGTTAGCCCCCATGGCAGCATTCATGGTGGACTGGTCGACTCCATCGTCGATCAGTGTCACCACGTAGCCCCAGGACTCGAACAGGGTTTTGCGGGTGATATCCGCGGCGGCGGGAGCGGCCGCGTTCCCGACCACCAGCAGCAGGCGACCGCTGCCCTGTGGCAACTGGCAGACCACCCCGCATTCGCAGGCAAAGGTCAGCGTGAGTTGCGGGTGCTGCGCCGCAGCGGGGCTGTCGCTGCTGGTGAAGTCGATATCGCCGGCATTGCCACCGCCCTCGCGTAACAGGAAACCAAAGTTGGGGGCACCATCCAGCCAGTCCTGGACCTGTGCAGTGACATCCCACTCGTACCAGCCAGGCGCCATGGTGGGCAGGGTTACGCTGTCAATGACCGCGGCATCATAGTCACCGCCGGGGTTATTCCAGGCGGTCAACCCATCGTAGCTCTGGTAGGTCACACCCGCACCGGGCGGTGGCACCTGGTTGTCAAAGCTGCCTTCCACCCAGGCATGGGTAACCCGGTGCAGATCAAGCCGGCCGTTGGACACACCGGAGCCGCCTTCCAGGTACAGACCCAGGTGGGCATCGGTGATGCGCGCGCCGGGCGGCAATACCTCCAGCGCAAAGCGCAGCAGCACATTGCGGTCATTCTTGATGTTCAGAATGGAGGAAGCACCGAAATTCGTGTTCTTGTGGGCACCGGCCCAGACAAAGGCATCCTGCAGCTCGGCACCCGGCTGCAGGGTCGCCGAACTGACCGGCTGATAGAGCGGAATATCGTTACGAACGATGGTGTAGCTGGCACCACTGTCCAGCGTACCGGTTGCGGTCACCGCGGCGCGGTTGGACAAATTGCCATCCGTATACCTGACCTCCAGGTATGGCCGGTGACTGGCATCGCTGTCTTCCTTGCTGGCGAACTCCGTGGTATCCGTGCCGAGCAGCGTGGAAGACACGATAAGTACGCCGTAGTTCGGCTGCGCGCCACTGACCCAGCCCTGCACCAGCGCGGTCAGGTTGACATCGGCATACTGATCCTGCGGCGTGCCGGCCGGGATGCTGGCGACCGTCGAGGCATCGAAACTGGTACCGATGCTGTTCCAGGTCACCGTGGCCTCGTCCCAGGACGCGGTCACGCGGTGCACTGTCACCGGCAAGGTGTGTTTGAACCGGGTGACATACCAGTGCGCCACGGCGGACACGATCGTGGCACTGGCCGGGATGCCGGCATTCTCGATGTCGAAGCGGTAGTAGGGCCGGTCGTAGTTGCCGCCGAGCAGGTTGCTTTCCAGGCGCAGCGTGCCGTCGCTGCCGTGGTTGGCGTTGCCGTTGTTCTTGTCGATCCAGGCATCGTCGCTGACCGGCACACTGACGTTCGAGATCGTACTGCCCACCTTGTTGACAGTGATGGTGGTCGAATAGTGATGGGCGCCGAACGGCACGCTGGACAGACCGGTATAGGGACCGCAACCGGCTGTATCGATCTGCTGCAGGGTATGTTGCAGGCCGGCCCTGGCGACGTACTCCGCCTGCGTGTGCCCGGCCACGGTGCCGGTGGCATTGAGTTCGACTGCAGAGCCATGATTGATCATGAAGGCGACCACGGCAACCAGTGCGATCAGCAGCACCACCGGCAGCAGCACGAAACCACGCCGGTCGTTTGCACAGGCCACACGCCGTGTCGATCTGACTCGACTCACAGCGCACCCCCGACCTGTACCCGGGTATCCAGGCTGACGCTCCGGCCACTGACGGGATCGGTCAGCACCAGCGAGATGGTAACGAGCACCGCGCCGGCGGCGGTCGCCGGCAGACGCTCGACACGAAACCCGCTGACCTGATCGGCAATGGCGGATTCGATGAAATCGCGCCCGTCCACGACGCCGCTGCCATCCACATCCCAGGGCACCGGCTGACGGCGGATCAGCTGTGTACCCTTCAGGTAAAACACCACCGGGTCGAGCCAGTCCTCGTTGCTGGCGCCGTCCTCGTCATCGTCGCTGCTGCTGCCCTCGTCGACCGTCCCGTCCGCGTCATCGTCGACACCGCAGATGCCCGGACAGCCGTCACCGTTGAGATCAGCACCGGGGTCCTCGTCGGTGTTGCTGTCGTTGTCGTCGTCGATCCCGTTGACCGGATCGAGGTTGGCGGTCGCCGACTCGTCGTCCGAGTCCGCGGCCCCGTTATCGACCCTGCCGTCCCCGTTATCGTCGATCAGGTAGATCCCGGGCGCCGCGTCGTTGGTCCAGTCGGCCGGCGGGTCCTCGTCGAAACGGCCGTCGCCGTCATTGTCCGCATCGGGCGTGCCGTTGCCGTCCAGGTCGGTAACATGATCGAGCGTCACCGCGACCACATTGTTGATGTTCTCCGGGTAGGCGGTCGCGGTATCGTCGTTGAGCGGGACCAGCAGGTGCGGACTGCGACCGACCGCCTGCACGATCTGGTCCATGGCAAAGCGCGCATCGCGGTTGAGCGCACCGGTCTCCGAAACCGAGTCGAGGGTATCGAGCACCTGGCCGGTGACGCCGTTCAGGGCGGCAAGCAGTAGCGCGGACAGGGCCAGCGCCAGCAGCAGTTCGACGAGGGTAAAACCGCGCTGGCAGGCAGACCCCGCCCGGCTGGAAGCGGCGGGCGAGGGCAATATCGGGCTAGTCATGGGCACTGCGCAGGGTCTCCAGTGCCGTGTCGCCGATCTCCACCCGCAGCCAGAGCAGGTCCGCCTCGGTGCCGGTAAACGGGTCAGCATCGCCATCCGCGTTGTCGCTGTCGTAACGCGACAGGTAAACATTGCGGGTCACCGTCCTGCCGTCCTGGAACGTGACCGTGTCACTGTAACTGCCCGGCGTGACCCGGCTGCCGGCCGCCGTCGCGGCCGCATCCAGCGCGGCAAACGGCTCTGCCAGCAATTCCTCCATCCGCCCGGCCACCGCAAAGTGATCCTCGACCCGGTTGGCGTGCGCCCCGGCAGCGGCTTCCCCGGGTGACAGGGCCTCCAGTGCCGGCGCCAGCGCCAGCATGATCAGCACGATCGCAATCAGCACCTCGACATAACTGATGCCGGCCATGCGGGCGCAACCGGTTTTACGCACCCTGGCCGGGCGTCTCCCGCACGCCGGCCGCCACGTCGTTACCCGGTTCATTGCACGCTCACCCGGCCGCTGCTGCCGTCCAGGGTCAGTACCCGCTGCCGGCCGGCGATCCTGAACACGAGGCTGGCCTGCTCCAGGAACACCGGGTACGGTTTGCGGCAGTACGGTGTACCGTGGCCGTCGAACAGCGTTTCTCCGGTGCTCGAACAACTGCCGTGGTATCGGGCGCTGCTGCTGACCGAATCCACGGCCAGGTACGGCTGTGCCGCCAGGTCCACCGTGTAGGGCTGCCTGCTGAGCGGGTCACGCATGTCATACACCGGTGTCGGCGGGCTGGTAGTCATGTCGGCACTGAACAGGCGGATGGCCGGCGGGTCCGTGGTGATGGCAAAACCATGGGGAATGCCGGTGCGGATCGCCTCGTTGCGTGCGAAGCGGATGGCGTCGGCAAAGGCCTGGCTGGCGGCATCCAGCCGCTCCGGACCGGTCGACGACAAAAAAGGGATTGCCGCACTCGCGGCAATCCCCAGTATTGCGATGACAACCAGCAGCTCTACAAGAGTCAGGCCATGACTACGCAACGCCCGCATCGGTACCGGTTCTCATGCATGCGAGGCTGCGGGTCAGTAGGCGTCGAACTGGGTGCCGCTACTGTCCTTGGACGTGTCATCGGCGATGAACTTGCCGGAGGTGGTGTCATAGCGCCAGCCCCCGCCCGCAGCGGCAGCGGTCATGTCCAGATCCCCGGTGGTCTCGATGGCCACGGTACCGTTGTGGGTCACCGGATTGGCCGGCAGGTCACCCTTGATGTAGGGGCCGAACGGATATTCCACGGCAGCCGTATCCGTTGTATCGGAAATGCTGCAGGTCTGACCGGTGGAATTGGAATAGTATTTCAGCTGCTCGACCACCGCTGCCTGGCTGTCGGCGGCGCCACTGCCGACCGTACCACCGGTGCAGGTACCGCCACTCGAGGCCACCGCACCCGGGAACGCCCCGCTGTGCTGCTGGGTATACAGGTCAATGGCGCTGCGGATGCCGGACAGGTCGGAACGCAGTGCCGAGGCGGCGGCATCACCCGTCGAGGAGGCGAACTGCGGCACCACGATCGCGGCCAGGATGGCCAGGATGATGGCGACGATCAACAATTCAACAAGGGTAAAACCTTCCTGGTTTGCCCTGTTCCCGTGTAGCGTAGTCATGGTTAACTCCTGTTCGCCCATATAGTATGGTTTGGACAAACGGGGTATCGGCAAGTACCCGGGCGGCTTTAAAATATCAGGTTAATTAAGAGCTTCCAGCCACCCACCGCCATGACCGATGCTCTCCCGGCGAGCAACCGGATTTAACCATATAAACAGTGGGTTATCTATCTTCCGGACCTGGCTGACGGTGGCAAATCGCTTCAGGCTCGCCAGCTTGCAGAGCTGTGTGCGGGTAACTACTATAGCCCTGCATACGAGAAAACATATTCTTGCGCATACACAATAATGATTACGGAGGCTCTGTCATGCAATTATTACGCACTGGCTGCGTGGTTCTCGCCTGTCTCGCAGGAGTTTCTCTAGAGGCCAACGCCCTCACCATTGACTTCGGCACGGTTAAGGATGCCAACGTGCAAAGCGACAGTTCCGGTCCGCTCGGGGGTGGCAGCGCAATCCTCGATCCCTTTACAAACAGTAGCTACAGCATCGATTCCTACATCGGATTTGATATCGCTGACTTTCAGTCGCTCGGAAACCCGGCTGTCGACGTTTCCCTCGATCTGTATGGCTTTGCTGCAAGAACCTCGCTGGTCCTGAATATCTATGGACTGAACGATCTGGTATCTCCCGGCTGGTCAGAAAGCACCATCGACTGGACCAATGCACCCGGAATACAGTCAGATTCGATTGATCCTGCCACAACGACCCTGTTGTTTTCGGGGTCGGTCAGCTATACAGCGAATAACGTCATCAGCTTCAGTGACAGTTCTTTTGCTGATTTCATTAACAGCGACACAGATGGCCTGGTCACCTTCATTCTCACGCAGCCAACCGCTACCAGCGAAAACCACGCATTCAGCAGCAAGGAATCCTCTGGCAATCCCGCTATCGGTCTCCCGGGTGACTATGCGCCCACACTGCACATTACAGCAGCGCCCGTCCCCGCCGCTGTCTGGCTGTTCGGTTCCGGCCTGCTGGGGCTGATCGTTGTGGCGCGGCGCCGGCACCGCGCCTCAGTGCACCGCCTGTGACAGCTTGAAGATCGGCAGGATCAGCGAACTCACGATCAGACCGACCACGGCACCCATGACGATCAGCATGACCGGTTCCACCATGCGCGAGAAGGTTGCCAGGTTGCGCGCCAGTTCGCGTTCGTAATAGAGCGCGATCCGCCCCAGCACCAGCGGCAGCTTGCCGGTTTCCTCCCCGGTGGTCACCATCTGGCTCACCATCGGTGGAATGAAACTCGCGGTCTGGAATGCAGCGGAAAAACCGCCGCCCTCGTTGACCGTTTCCTCCAGCCCGGTCAGGAAGCGGCGGAACTCCCGGTTGGCAACCACCTCACGGCAGGCGGACAGGGCGTCCGGCACGCTCACGCCATGTTCCAGCGACAGGCCCAGTACCCGCAGCGACTGGATCAGGTATATCCGGGTATAGATGTCGCGCAGGCCGAAGGCCGACAGCTTGAACCGGTCGAGCGCGGCACGACCGGCGTCACTTCGAAGCCACCACACCAGCAGGGCCACTGCAACCGCCACGCCGGCGCCCAGTTCCGGCCAGTACCGGACAAGGAAATGACTGAACCGCATCAGTACCAGCGTGGTGACCGGCAGCTTGTCGGCAATGCTGGCAAACATGACGGCGAACTTCGGGAACACCTCCATCAGCACGAACACCACGACAAACAGCGAGAATGCGATCAGGAAGGCCGGGTAGGACAGGGCGGAAGTCACGGTACGGCGCAGCTCCATCCGCTTCTCGTCCATGTTTTTCAGCTCCAGCAGCACACTGTCCAGAAAGCCGCCCTGCTCCGCGGCCGCGACCAGCGTGACGTAACTGACCGGGAACATGTCCGGGAAGTGGGTCAGTGCCCGGGAAAAGGAATTCCCGCTGGTCACCTGTTCCTGCAGCCGGTTGATGATGGCCGCCATGGCCGGATTCGCGACCTGTTTGCCCAGCGCGTTCAGCGCGGCATGCAGGGGGGTGCCCGTCTCCAGCAACAGCGACAGCTGCTCGGTAAAGAAGATACGGTCCTGCACACCGGGCCTGTGTCGCGCAAACAGTCGCGTGCGCGGTTTCGGAGTTGCCAGTGCGGCCTTCCGGGCAGTCTCCCGCAACGCGGTTATTTCAAGCGCCATGCGGGTGACTCCTGGGAGCCTGTCGGGCCTGGGCGATCGTAGCGAGCCGTGTGGGAGAACGAGGCCATTTTTCCGATCGTTCGAGGAGAATAGCCGTCGCTATTTGACGAGGAGGAGCGGAACAATGGACCGCTGTCCCACCGGCGCAGTAGATCAGTCCCAGGTCCGACAGGCTCCTAGACATTGATGACACGGGAAACCTCCTCGATCGTGGTTTCACCCGCCCGCACGTGATCCAGGCCATCGACAAACAGATTGCGGAAATCCCGCTCATGTAGATGCCGGTGCAGCTCGTCGCGCCCCGGACTGGTGGTGATCAGGCGTTGCAACGATTCATCACATTGCAGCACCTCGTGTATACCCATGCGCCCGCGATAGCCGGAATCGTAGCATTCGTTACAGCCACGCCCGCGCGCCAGCTGCACCTGCCCGTCCCAGCCGAACCGGCTGATCAGGCCCGGTTCGGCCACATAGCGCGTCTTGCAGGCCGGGCAGATGACGCGGACCAGCCGTTGCGCAACCACGCCGATCAGTGCGGAGGACAGCAGATACGGTTCCACGTCCATATCGATCATGCGCGTGATTGCGCCGATCGCATGATTGGTGTGCAGGGTCGACAGCACCAGATGGCCGGTCAGGGCCGCCTGCACGGCGATTTCCGCCGTCTCGCGGTCACGGATCTCACCCACCATCACGATATCCGGATCCTGGCGCAGCGTGTGGCGCAGGATGGTGGAGAAGGTCAGGCCGATGTGCTCATGCACCTCGTTCTGGTTGACCACCTCGATCTGGTATTCGACCGGATCCTCGATGGTCACGATGTTCTTTTCCATGCTGTTGAGGTAGTTCAGCGCGGCATACAGCGAGGTGGTCTTGCCGCTGCCGGTCGGTCCGGTGACCAGGATCAGTCCGTGGCTGCTGTCGAGCAGGGACTTGAACAGGGTCAGGTTGCCCGCGCTCATGCCGAGCTTGTTGACGTCCAGCAGCGAACGGTTCTTGTCCAGCACGCGCAATACCACCTTCTCCCCGAACAGGCCCGGCAGTGAACTGAAGCGCAGGTCCACCGCGCGACCCTGGGTACGTACCTGGATACGGCCGTCCTGCGGCATGCGACGCTCGGCGATATCCAGGTTGGCCATCACCTTGAGACGGGAGACAATGGCCGGGTGGTATTCGGCACTGAGCGTGGTGACCTCGTACAACACCCCGTCGATACGGAAGCGTACGCGGGTCCGGTTTCGTGACGGCTCGATGTGAATGTCGCTGGCGCCGTCACGGATCGCGCGCTGGACCAGCGAATTGACCAGGTTGACGATCGGACTGCCTTCCGCCATCTCGTCGATCGCGGCGTAGTCGTCGCGGGCAATATTCTCGACCACGGTAAAGTCGGCATCGACATCGCCGATCAGTTCAATGGTGTCCACGTTACCTGCGTAGGCATCGTTGAGGGCGTTCAGGATGTCCTCGCGCCGTGCAATCACCGGCTGCACGCGGCAACCGGAAAGCTTCTCGACCTCGGCGAACGCGGGCATGGCCTGCGGGTCCGAGGTGGCCAGGAACAGCACATCATGTATCTTCTGCAGCGGCAGCATCTGCAGGCGTTTCGCAACCCGCATGTCGATGATTCCCGTCACGGCAGGATCGTAGATACCGGCACGCAGGCGCACGCAGGGAATCGACAGCTGTTCACCCAGCGCGGTCAGCACGTCCTGATCGGACACCCACCCCTTGTCGATGATGATCTGCCCCATGCGCCGCGACGTCCGCTTCTGCAGCTCGATCGCCTCGGCAATACGTTCCTCCGTGATCAGACCCCGTTCCAGCAGGATATCTCCCAGGCGTTGTGTCCCGCCGCTGCGCGTAGTGCGTTGCACGGGGTCCACGTCCACCATGGGGACATAACTGGAAAACGAGGTAAGCGTCAGGATATCCAGCACGATCGTGTTGGCTCGCGCCAGCTTCAGCCAGCCGCCCTGCCGTACCGCCTGTTCCTGGATGTCTACCAGCGCCTCCAGCGCCGCACTGTTGAGCAGCTTGACCGATCCCAGGTCCACTACGAGCTGTGCATCGCCCGGTCGCATGCTTTCGTTCGCGGCGGCCGTCAGCGCCCGGATATCCTCATCACTGAGCAACGAGGTACGTGGCACCAGCTGGGTCATCACGCCCACGCGGGTACGCAACACCTCGCTCGTCAGATATTCGGGTGAAACACTCATTGGATGCAGCGCCGGGACCCGCCGGTATGCAGGGACTCCAGGTAGCCCGTCAGGGGTGACGGCCTGTCGATGCCGTATCCCTGCAGATAGTCCACGCCCATCCGCGTCAACTGTTCGGCAATGGCGTCGTTTTCCACGTATTCGGCAATCGTCTTCAGTCCCATGACGTGACCGATCTGTATGACGGAAGCCACCATGGCGGAAGACACCGGGTCCTCGAGTATCTGCCGCACGAAGGAGCCGTCGATCTTCACGTACTCGACCGGCAGGCCCTTCAGGTAACTGAACGAACTCAATCCGGTCCCGAAGTCATCCAGCGAGAAACGGCAACCGATCGCCTTCAGTTGCCCGATGATCGCTAGCGCCGCCTCCCGGTTACCGATCGCGGCCGTTTCGGTCACCTCGAAACAGAGACAGTCCGGTGCAATGCGGTACTCACCGATCTTTCCGGTAATGTAGGTCGCAAGCTCCAGGTCGGCAAGCGACTGTCCGGACAGGTTGATGGAGACGATGCCCTGCCCCGCACTCCCGGCGATGCCGGCCTCGGCCAGGCTGGCCAGGGTTGCATTGATCACCCAGCGATCGATGGACGGCATCAGGTTGAACTGTTCCGCCGCCGGCAGGAAGCTGTCCGGGCTGAGCAGGTGACCGTCCTCGTCGACCAGCCGCATCAGTACCTCGAAATGGAACTGTTCGCCGTTCGCGGAAACCGGCCGGATGGTCTGGCAATGCAGCATGACCCGGTCTTCGCGCAATGCCCTCTGGATACTCGCCACGCACTGGATGTTACTACGCCGCGTCGCCAGCCCGGTGTCATCCTCACCAAATGCCTGGATCTGGCCGGTGCCCAGCTCCTTGGCGGCCGCGCGCGCGAGCTCGGCTGATTCCATCGCCTCACCGGCACTGGCGGTCTGCGGCCCGACCATGACCACACCGGTAGCCATCTGCAGGTCGATGGAGGCGGAATCCAGGTGTATCTGGTCACGCTGCACATGATCGCGCAACATGTACGCGACCCTCACACCCTGATCGATCCCGGTCCTTTCCAGCAGTACGCCATAGCGGCCCTCGCCGAGATACCCGATGGTATCCGTACCGCGCAGCTTGTTGCGCAACTTCTCGCCGACGATACGTATGACGGTGTCACCGGCCTTGCGGCCGTAGGTCTCGTTGATGACCTGCAGGCGCCCGATGTCGATATTCAGCAGACAGTGGTGCAGACCTTCACCGCTGGCATCCTGTATGGCCCGCTGCAGCACGGTCTCGAAGGCATGCGGGTTCATCAGTCCGGTCAGCGTATCGTAGTTGGCCTGCGTGATCTTGGCGATTTTCCGGCCCATGACCTTGAGCAGGTTGCGGTCGCTGTTGAAAAAGTCCGGCCGGTAGATGTGGTTAAGACAGACCAGCACCCCCTCGATCTCGCCACGGGCGTTGACTACCGGGCAAGACAGCAGCTTGTAGGGGATATCGAGGGAGAGTTCCTCACGTCGCTGGTCATAGAGTTCATTGATCAGCAGGCAATCGGGCTGTGTAATGGCATACGGCAGGAACTTCCCGGCCAGCACCTCGAACAGCTCATCGGGATGCAGTACCGGATCGCGCGGGCCGGCGGCATACAGGGTGCGCCTCCGGTCCGGGTAAAACAGCGCCACCATGTCGACATCGAGATACTCGACGTAGCTTTCGACCAGCGATGTCAGTGCGACATTTTCCTGCTCGATGCTGGCGCTCTCTTCCACATCGTAGACCAGGTTCAGCTCGTCGTAGCGACCGGCCAGTTCCCTGGCCATGGTATCCAGTTCGACAGTCAGGCGGTATTCCTTTTCCACACACCCCACGATACAGGCGAAGGCCGCGTTCACGGCGGCATCCAGCCCGTCGGCGGGCAGCTCGTCACCGGGATCACCCGTGCCGATGAGCCATCCTGCGCACCTGTCGGCCGGTGTGCGGATTTCCATCAGGCAGGTGATGATCCCGTCGTTGCGTTCCACCACAAGCCGCCGGCCGGTAGCCGGCACTGCATGGATTCCCGCCGCATCGACGTTGAAGCGTGTCCGGGAAATCTGCGCAGCGTTGTCCGTATCACCGTCCAGTACCAGCCCGGCACAGTCACACACGTAGAGATCCAGGCCACGCGGCAGTAGCTGGCGCAGCAGCGCGAAATAGTTCCCTAAACCGATCTGGCTCAACGGACCTGCCGGCATTGCCGCTCTCCTCCGGAATCGTCGTTGCTGAAATATTCCTTCAGCCTGGCCAGCAGCCGGCGGATGCTTACCGGCTTCTCCAGAAAGTCCAGGTTGCCTATGCCCTGTGACCAGCGGCGGAGTTCGTCTTCCGCGCGCGCGGACAGGACATAGATGCCGAAGCTGCGCCCGGGCATCTCCTCGGCGATCCGGTCACACAGGTCCCTGCCGCTCATCTGCGGCATATCGATGTCCGTGATCAGCAGATCCGGGGGATTGCCGCGGATTTTTTCCAGGGCCTGGCAGCCGTTACAGGCCTCGTCCGTCGAATAGCCGGCCGCGTCCAGCGCCAGCTTCAGCACCCGGATCACATGTGGTTCGTCGTCAACGAGCAGAATTCGTTTCCCGGTCATACCGCCCGCCTCAGCAGTTCAGCTTCCTTGTCGAACTCGATGACAAATTCCGATCCTTCGCCAGGCGCGCTGTTCACCGTCAGTGTCCCGTGGTGAAGCTGGATGATCTCGCGCGCCAGCGCCAGCCCGAGACCATGCCCGCTCCTGCGGGACACCTCTTCGTTCTGCGAACGATAGAACTTGTCGAATATCTTCTCCTGCTCCTCCGGCGAGATACCGATCCCCTTGTCCCGGACGGATACTCGCACGGTCCGTTCCGTTTCCTCGACGGCCATCCTGACCATGCCGTGCTCGTCGCTGTACTTGATCGCATTGGTCAGCAGGTTATTGACAGCGATACGGATCAGGTCCTTGTCCAGCGCCACCGGGCTGATCTCGTGGGGCAGGTCGAGCTGGAAATCGATGTGCTTTTCCTGCCCCCCGCGGGCACAGGCATTGAAGGTGTCCTCGAGCAGGTCCCGCAGCTTCACCCGCTTGCGCTCGATGGATATGCTGCCGGTCTCGATCTTGGTGATGCTGAGGATGTTATTGATCAGCAGGGCAAGCCGTTCGACCTCGTCATGAATGATATTGGCCGCCTCGATGCGGAACTGTTCGCGTCCGCCCTCCGCGCCCTGCAGCATCTCGCTGTACATCGCCAGGACATTCAGCGGCGTCTTCAGTTCGTGTGAAACGTGCGCAACGAACTCTCCACTGCTGTCCCGCGCCAGTTTCTCCGCGGTGATGTCACGGAACACGACCAGGGTACCGGGCGGCTCGGCGGTATCCTGCGGGGAAAACAGCGGGTAGGGGGAAATCGCGAAGGTGCGGCCCGGCAGCGATCCCGGCGTGTATTCGAGCGCATCGCTGTGATACCCGTGACTCCTGCGACCACCCTGGCCGGAAAGAAAGGCAATGATCCCGGGATCCTTGCACCATTCCACCGGCTTCTTGCCGACGATATCCCGGTTGCTGACATCCAGCAGCTGTCCAACCCTGGCATTGGCGAGACTCACGGTACCGCTTTCATCCAGCACCAGGACTGCCTCCGGGAACGATTGCAGCACGGACTCGACACGCGAACGCCGGTAACCAAGCAGCTTTGCCGAGGTCTCCAGCTGTGTACGATCCTCCTCCAGCTCGCCGATCCGGTGTTGAGACGCATCGATGAAGCGGTTGAAACGCTCCATGAAATCCTGCAATTCCGCACTCGCGGCAAGCTCCACGCTGCCGGCAAGCCCGTTGCCGCCCATCAGTGTGTCCAGTCGCGTATTGACCTCCCGGACGGGACGCACCTCCCTGCGCAACAGAAGATAAAACAGCGGGGTCAGCAAGAAGATCGGCAGGGCGAAGCTCGCCACAAATTCCAGCTGGTCCGGCCTTGGTCCGACGACAGGCTGCAGGTATCCGAGACGGACATACCCGGCAAGCTGGTCATGCTCGAACAGCGGGGCATGAAATTCGATCATCTTCCGGTTACTGCCGGGCATCACCAGACGGCGTTGCCCGACCCAGCCGGCGGGCTCGGTTGGCAACGATGCGGCAGGGACGACGACATCGTTTCCGGCGATCTCCTCCACCATGCGGCCCCCGGCATCCACGATCTCCAGATAGGCCAGGTCCGAGGTGCCGCGTATCTGCTGCAGGATGGAAAGGATCCCGGCCTTGCCGGTCTCCGGGACAAACCGGGCGTAGGGGATACGCGTCAGGATGCGGACCAGGCTGGCGCCCTGGCTTTGTATGTTGTTTTCCTCACTGCGCTGCTGGTAGCGAAACAGCAACAGGACGGTGATCGCGATCACCGCCAGCGACGCAACGATCATGGTCAGCCCGAGTCGCTCTTTTCTCCATGCGCTCGCCAACCTGCTGAGAGGCATTCCATTACTCCGATCAGGAAATGTTACAAGGAGGATAGCGGCAGAAAATCACATGGCTTGAACAAGTTATGTTCACCGCAGTGACGTGGAATCACCCCGCCGGGAGGCAGGCTCACCGTACACGGAAGTCCGGTGGCCAGGAGGAAGGCAGGCGCCTGTCCCCCGGAATCAGGAAACGGGGTCGTACGGCAGGATCACCGGGGGTGGGGACCACCGCCGGGGGAACATCACCGGCTTCATCCGGCCCGTCCAGGGACCGGCCCGGCGCCAGCGCGAACCTGGATCCCGACGCGGGTACGCAGACCGCGTGCCCGCGTCCGGCCGGTCAGTGGATGTCCGCCAGCAGGTTTGCGATCACGGCCCCGTCCAGCGGTTCCAGGCCATGCTGTACCGGCAAGGTCACCAGGGTTGAACGCCCGCGCAGCGCCGGCACGTTGTTCATGTCCTGACTGTAGGCCGGCACGATGTAGTCCCCGGGGCCGTTACTGGCTCGCACCACGGAGAAGTATTTGATGTCCGGATGCGGCTGGTTATTCAGCCAGTACAGGAGGGATCCGGGCCGTGGCCGGACCAGATCCACATACAGGCTCCGGGAACGCATGGCCGTGTGATAGGTTGCACCGCCAAAAAAGTCGGTAACCAGCGAAACCGGAAACGGGATGTCCGTGGCATCCAGTGCCTCTTCCGCCCGGTCGGTACCCAGGTGCGGAGCGGCGATCGTGATCAGGGCCTTCACGTCTTTGGCCCCGCCACGCACCAGTGCCGCCCGCGCCACGACGCCACCGGCAGAGTGCCCGACCAGTATGATCGGCTCGCCGGGATGATTTGTCCTGATCGATCCCAGGATGTCGTTCAGGAGGTATACCTGGACCAGGATCGGGGCCTCCGATGGCAGGTCAACCGAGTAGACCTTGTGCGCGGCCTGTGCACCCGGGGCCGGGACCAGCTGCTCACCGCCCGGTCCGGCGACATAGATACCGGCCGGCTCCCAGCCATGCTGCTGCAGGACCGAGGTTACACCGCTGCGGTCCCAGGAACCGGCGTCTCCCAGGTAGCCGTGCACCAGCAACACGATGTCGGCACGGGCCGGTTGCACCACCAGGCCGGACAACAGAATCAGCCAAACCATCATCCTCTTTTTCATGATTCACCTACCGTATTTTCCGGGTTTCGATCACACCACACTGCCTTCGCAACTTCCTTGCGCATCATCAACTGCATTGAGGCCGGCCACGTCGCCTCATCCACCCGCTCGAAGCCCGGGAACGGGTCCGGTCTGCGCCTCACCCGCCACCCTGCCAGGCAATCCATCCGGCGAGCAGACAGTGGCCATGGCCACAACATGATAAATATATAAGCAAATACTAAATTAGACAAGCGGGGATCATCACCAACCGCCTGTCCCCGGCTCCTGGATTTGTCCAAGCATTAACATCGAGTTAGCAGACATTCCGCAGGACGGATCGTGAAACATCGTCCAAGTCGGGACCAACGCAGCGACGGTATTCCGGCAGGATGGGGTAATATTATTTATATATCATATAGTTATGTAAGCTCCCCCGACCGGCTGAAAAAATATTTTTTTGATAACGCCATATACCAACATTACCCGATTCCGATATTCCAGCATTTTCAGACCACTACATCACTCCCCTCGGACAGTGCCAAATTCGCGTCAATCTATTGTGGTTGACAGGCCACGGCACAGAAGGCGTAATCATTACTCATTGATCGAACCTTGTTACCAGGAGCGTCTCTTGGAAAACATAACCTTCGATGTTGATGAGTTGGCCCTGCTGGACGAGGTTGAACAGGCGCGACGCCTTGAAGAGGCGGAACGCCGGATCGATGAAGTGCAACGTGCTGCCGCTGGTGATCCCGATTCACTCCTGTGGGTCAAACAGCAGCGACAATACCTAGTGGATATGCAGCATTTGATATTTACGTGTTAGCCCGACACGAACCTCCATTTCCGACCCGCCTTCCCGGCGGGTTTTTTTTGCGCCGCCCGGCCGGCCCCGATCGCAATCTCCGCTGGCCGCGGGTACCCTGAACACTGGTACGGATCCGGCAGGTACACCATGCAAATCTGGCTGGCCAATGAACTGCTGCTGATGCTGGTGGTCGTCAACGGGGCTCCCGTCGCTCTGGGGCTGCTCGCCCGGCGCCGGCTGGATACACCGGTGGACGGCGGACTGGTCCTGCGGGACGGCCGCCGGCTGCTGGGGCCTTCCAAAACCGTGCGCGGAGTCATTGCCGCCATCCTGGCGGGCAGTGCAGCGGCCCCGCTGGCCGATCTCACGTACCTGCAAGGGGCCATTTTCGGTAGCCTGGCCATGGCCGGTGACCTTGTCTCCAGTTTTCTGAAGCGACGGCTGGGCCATGCATCGAGCCATTCCTGCCCCGTGCTGGACCAGTTACCGGAGTCCCTGTTGCCCCTGCTGGTGGTCAACCCGCACCTGCACGCCGGCCCGCCGGAAATCCTGGTTGCGGCGGCGGCCTTCACCGTGATCGACCTGCTGGTTACCCGGATCATTCGACCGGTCAACCGGCGTGCAGGTGATGCAGGGTGATCTCGGGCGGGCAGTTGAGCCGGATATCCGCCACGCAGGCACCGGAACCGACCGAGGTATATCCGTGCATGGCCAGGTAACGCCACGCCCCCTTGCAATATTTCCTGCTGCAGGACACGTTACAGACCAGTGCAATCCCGCCCGGCAGACAAATCTGGCCGCCATGGGTATGGCCGCACAGAACGACGTTGAATTCGGCATGTGCCGCTGAACGATAGATTTCCGGGCTGTGCGACAGCAGGATCGATACCACGTCATCGGGGATCGAATCCGCCGTCTTTTCCAGGTTGTCCGCCCTGAAGTAATGCGGGTCATCGATACCGGCCAGATAGATATGCTGCCCGTCCCGCTCCAGCGCCACGTGCTCGTTCATCAGCATGCGGATTCCCATCTGTTCCATCGCCGGTACCATGCGAATGCTGTCGTGATTGCCCAGCACCGCGTACACCTCCCTGTCCAGCGAAGTCCGTAGCTGGCGCAGGCCTTCCAGTGCCGGCTCACAGGGACCGAACGTCTCGGCCCGGTAATCACCGGTCAGCACGCATACGTCATACTCGAGATCACGCACCGCGGCTGCCAGCACATGCGGAAAGTCCGGCGCGATGTCCAGGTGCAGGTCGGAAATGTGCAACAGGGTAAAACCCTCGAATGCAGCCGGCAGGCGCTCCAGCGCAATGTGATTGTGCCGCACCCTGATCCGCCGGGCATTGCGCCGGCTGCGGCCACCGAGCAAGGCCAGCCCGAGGAGCACGTGCACTAACGGGCGCAGTGCCCGCCAGTTCTCGATGTGAAAGAAATTACGGCCCTGTCCGAACAGCCGGTGCTCGTAAACCCGTTCCATGCCCAGGCGCTGCCGCAAATGGACCCTGCCTACGCGAGCCTGCAGCGCCTGCAGGGTTTGCTCATCAGGCTCGAAGCGTTGCATGCAGGCATTTTGGGTTTCCGTTGCCGGTAATGCAATCCTCGTCCGGTCCACAAACCCCGGATGCGGCAGCACCGGCAGGTGCTCCGCCCGCAGTGCCGGCCGGCAAACCGCGGTTTGCCGGCGACCGCTTGCCAGTCAGTGACTTTCTCGAAGACGGAGCGCGAATCCCGAGCGCGTCCCGCGTCAACGGCAACGAACGAACCGACGCGGGCAATCCTCACCGGCCCGCCAGGCGGTGCGGCCTGCCGGGAAACGGATGGAGGACAATACCGTCTCATCGAAACCCGGCCTCGACCCGTCCGGCGAAGACTTCCTTCAATGGCATGTGAAATGCATGGTTTATACCATACTCACTGCACAACCCGACCTGCGCATCCCGCCCAGGGCAACATGGAGATTTCAGTATGAAAACACTTGAACTTCAGTTAATTACAGTTGGGTTGGATGATGGAAAACAGGGCGTGTTCGTGGGCCTGCCACTGGTAACCTCGCAAACGGCAGAAGATTGCGGGCAGGTGGAAAACATCTGGTTTTCCAATATAAAAGAAGTACCTGACAGCCTGACCATGGAAGAGTTGATGGCACTGATCGGAAAGCAGCTGTTCGACAAGCTGTCCACCCTCCAGTGAGGTCGAAAAGTCATTTTTCTGTCATTTCATGACCCTTGTGGCCAAGATTTGTCAACAATATGACGTTATTTGCCCCGACCGGGTGTTGTCACGGCGCCTTGCCTGAAGCCGGTCCGTGCCGGGCGCGTGGATTCTTGTATATAATCACGCCCGCACTGAACCCGAAAACGGTACCGACCCATGGCGCGCGTCAAGATCTTCAGTACGGCCAGTTGCCCCTTTTGTACCAAGGCCAAGCAGCTGCTGACCCGGTGGAACATCCCCTTTGAGGAGGCCATGATCGACTCCGACGTGACGGCACGACGCGAATTCGCGGCCGTCACGAACGGCGCGCGCACGGTTCCCCAGATTATCATCGACGGTGTCTGCATCGGCGGCTTCACGGAGCTGACCGAACTGCACATGGATGACCAGCTGGATCACCTGGTAGAACGATAATCCTCCGCAGGCCGGGAGCACTGCCGGAACACCCGGGCTGCGCAGGCCGGTCCATCCTCCCGAACCACTGCCACCCCGCCCCTCTGCAATACGGGTTCCGCCGATCCCGGCCGCGCTACTTGCCTTCTACAGGCAAGTATCGTCCAATAGCAATTAAGAAAAAAATATGCCCCTGGAGAAACCGGATGGACTATTCCAACATCATCACCCCCAAGCGTCTGACGAACATGCAGAATATGGAAGTACAGGTGAATGGTCCGGACGGCGCCAATCGACTTTATATCTATACGGGCATGGCCGAGGTCGAACTATGTGGTGGCCTGCCTCATCCGCGCTGGTCGCTGGAGGTCGTCTGTTTCGATATCGGCAGGAAGTATGACTGCGACAGCGGGGAGTCCGTCGTCAAGATCGTTGCCTCCGCCGCCCTGGCGGGCGGGCGCACGGATGGTGTCGCCAGTTTCGCCGGCTGGCAGATTTTCGGCGCGGCCGGAGAATTCGACGATTCCGACTGCACGGTACGCATGAACATCGCGGCCGGCGCGCGTGATACCCAGGCCTTCCTGGAACAGATCAGTTTCCAGGTCCATGTACTGGCGAAAGTCCTTTCCTGACAGACCGCTTTCGCACCACAACGGAAACAGCCTGCCGGCAACTCACCCGCCAGACGGGATCGGCCGCGTGGCGGGCCACGCAGCGTATGGCGCCGGCCAGGCAGGCGGGTTACTGCGCCGCTCTCAGCCGTACACGCCAGCGTGCCGGGAATTCCAGTATTCCGCGTGAACGGCGTAACGCACGCAGATACAACCGGGAGGCACGGAAGCCCTCGCGGAACGACTGTTTCATAAATTCGACCCGGTCCAGCTGACCACCCTTGAGGCCGTGGCGAAAACCGGCACAGAAACGCTCCTTGATCAGGTGTGGCGGAATACGGATACCGACATCATCGGGGCCAGGATAACAATAGTCCATGGCTGCACCTCACTGGATAAAGATAGCAACAATCAGGGTATCGGCTACCTCCGCCGACCATTAAATTGCTGCAACGGACTGATACAAATAAACTTAATCGCCACTGAAACAATTACATCCGGACGCTGTCCATTAGCATTACCGCTCACCCACAGGCAGAACTCGCTATGAATACATCCCTGATCCGGCGCTGGTGCATGGCAATCGCCTGTGCCGGAATTCTCGTCACTCCCTTCGTGAGGGCTGACGGTCCGGCACCGGGCAGTGCCGTGGCCACATTCGCCGGCGGCTGTTTCTGGTGCATGGAACCGCCCTTCGACAAACTCGACGGCGTCATCTCCACCACCGCGGGTTACACCGGTGGTGACAAGGAAAACCCGACCTACAAGGAAGTTTCAAAGGGCGGTACAGGACATGCCGAATCGGTACAGATCGTTTATGACCCGAAACGGATCAGCTATGAAAAGCTGCTGGACGTGTTCTGGCACAACGTCGACCCGACCAGCGCCGGAGGCCAGTTCTGCGACTGGGGTAACCAGTACCGCAGCGAAATCTTCTACCATGACGCGCAACAGAAGCGGCTTGCGGAAGCCTCGAAGGCCGCACTCGAAAAGTCCAAACCGTTCAAGGAACCGATCGTCACGAAAATCACCGCGGCCGGAAAATTCTGGCCGGCCGAGGAATACCACCAGCACTACTACAAGAAGAATCCGTTACGCTACAAGTTCTACCGCTACGGGTGCGGCCGTGACAAACGGCTGGAAGAACTGTGGGGCAAGGCTGAATAGGCCGGGACAGACCACCCGGCGCTACAACCATGGACAGTACCGGCAGGACGCTACGGGAGATGCGGCCGTTTCTGCCAGCCACACCCCGCCGGACATCCAGGCCAGGTCCGACAGGCTCCTAGTGCCAGAAGAAAAACTCGACGGTCGGATTGCGATAATGCCGCTGTAACTTGCGCTCGTAGTGCGAGATCGCGATGACCAGCACTCCCGCCACAACCAGCAACGTGGCGACGATAATCGATAACAGCGGCGGGTAGAGCACCAGCAGCAACCCGGCGAGAATCAGTACCACTCCTGCAATCATGTTACGCTCCGGATAGTAGTTACCTGTCTGAACCTCGGGGCAAACACGAACAAAATCAAGTGGCACTCCGATGAAAAAGGTCGTCATACACACGCCCGGGGGCTATGACCGCCTGCAGGTCGAAACCCACCCGGATCCCACACCGGCGCCACAGGAAGTACTGATCCGTGTGGCGGTGTGTGGTATCAACTTTGCCGACTGTGTGACCCGCATGGGACTGTATGCCTCGGCCCGCCACTACGTCGGTTACCCGGTCACGCCCGGATTTGAGGTTGCCGGAACCGTGCTGGCAACCGGCAGCGACATCAGTGGACCGTCACCCGGCACACCGGTGTTCGCCGTCACCCGCTTCAACGGCTATGCCTCGCAGGTTTGCGTGCCCTGTCACCAGGTCTTCCCGGTTCCGGAAGCGCTCACCCTCGAGCAGGCGGCGGCCCTGCCCGCCGCCGGGCTGACGGCGTGGTACGCACTGGGCGAACTTGCCCATGCCCGTCCCGGCGACCGGGTGCTGGTACATTCGGCCGCCGGCGGGGTCGGCAGCATGCTGGTCCAGATCGGCAAGCTGCTCGGCTGTCATGTCACCGGCGTCGTCGGTGCCGCGCACAAAACGGCTGCCGTGCAGGCACTGGGCGCCGAGGACGTGATCGACAAGTCCACGCATGCACTCTGGCCGGAAGCGGAACGGCTCGCGCCGGAGGGTTATGACGTCATTCTCGACGCAAACGGTGTTGCCACCCTGCGCGAGAGCTATCGGCACCTGGCCGCCACCGGGAGACTGGTGGTATATGGTTTTCACAGCATGCTGGTCACGCGCCATGGCCGGCCCGACCGGTTGCGACTCGCACTGGACTGGTTGCGCACCCCGCGCTTCAGCCCCTTTGACCTGACCACCCGCAACCGCAGCGTCTCGGGCTTCAACCTGAGTTTCCTGTTCGAGCGGACAGCACTGCTGCAGCGCGGCATCGGGCAGTTGCTCGAATGGACCACGGCCGGACGCCTGCAGGTACCGCCGATCACCACCTTCCGGTTCGAATCCGTGGCCGAGGCACAGCGCGCGCTGGAATCGCGCCAGACCACCGGGAAGCTGGTATTGCTGGTCGACGCGCCGTGATTAACCGGTTCGCCGCCACCCGCACAGCCGGAACCCGTCTCAGGCAGGTAAACCGGATGCCAGGAACAGGCGCAGACACGGCGGGGAGCGGAGTTTACCCGTGTAACCGTGCACCGCAGCCGGGTCCACCACACCGCATTGGCGCCCGCCGGCATTCAGGACGGGTATTATCGGTCGCCGCCTGTCAGCACACGTTCGATGCGCCGGTCCGGGACCAGCCAGATCAGTGCCACCAGCACATACAGACCGATGGAGATCCACTGCGACCGGAATGCGGACGCAATGGCCAGCGCATAGATGGCCGGTGACAGCTTGCCTTTCCAGTCCCTGCCGATCGCCTTCTTCAGCAGGGACCCGCTGCCCTGCGAGGCGATGATCACCTGCTGCAGGATCCAGTAGGCGATGGCGGCCATCAGCAGCACCACGCCGTAAACGGCGGCCGGCACGGCGGAGAAGTGATTCTCACCCATCCAGCCCGTGGTGAACGGGATCAGCGACAGCCAGAACAGCAGGTGAAGATTCGCCCACAGCATCGGACCGGTCACCTCCCGGCTGGCATGCAGCATGTGATGATGGTTGTTCCAGTAGATCCCCAGGTAGATGAAACTCAGCACGTAGCTCAGAAACACCGGCAGCAGTGGCACGAGCGCTGCCAGGCTGTCGCCGTGGGGAACCTTCAGTTCCAGTACCATGATGGTGATGATGATGGCGATGACGCCGTCACTGAATGCCTCGATCCTGTTCTTGTTCATGCCCGGCTCATCCACGTACCGACCGGTCGATGCGGATATCCAGTTTTTTCACACGATGCCAGAGACTCCGCTCGCTGATTCCCAGCAGGCGCGCCGCCTGTACCTGCACACCGCCGGTTTCCCTGAGGGCGGCAATGATCAGGTTACGCTCTGCCGTTGCCAGCCAGCCGTCCAGTCCATCGTCTCCCAGCACGGCCAGGTCTCCGCCGGCACGAGGGACACCCTCTTCACCGCCGCGCACCACCTTGTCCGGCAGATCGTGCAGTTCGATGATCATACCGCGGCAGGAGAGCACGGAGCGCTCCACCGCGTTGCGCAGCTCGCGCACGTTGCCGGGCCAGTCGTATTCGCACAGTGCCGCCATGGCCTCCGCGCTGAAACGTTCCACCGGCTTGTCCATCTCGGCGCGCAGGATCTGCAGGAAACTTTCGGTCAGCAGGGGAATATCGTCGGCGCGGTCGCGCAACGGTGGTACATCGATCTTGTATACGTCCAGACGGTAGAGCAGGTCCTCGCGAAAGGTGCCCTGCCGGACCATCTCGTCGAGATCGCGGTGGGTCGCCGCGATGACGCGCAGGTCCACGCGTCGCAGGACGTCACTGCCCACCGGCGAGAATTCCCGCTCCTGCAGCACGCGCAGCAGCTTTGCCTGCAGCGCGAGATCGAGATCACCCACCTCGTCAAGAAACAGTGTGCCGCTATTGGCCTGTTCCAGGCGCCCCAGCCGGTTCTGCACCGCGCCGGTGAAGGCGCCGCGGACATAACCGAACAGCTCGCTCTCCATCAGGTCACGCGGAATGGCCGAACAGTTGATGGCCACCCAGGGCCGGTCCGCGCGCGGACCATTCTCGTGAATCACCCGTGCGACCGCTTCCTTGCCGGTACCACTCTCTCCGGTAATCAGCACGTTGGTCTTGTACGGTACCACGCGGTTGATCTGGTCCCACAGGGCAAGCATGGCATGGCTGCTGCCCACCAGCCTGCGGCGCGGGGTCCCGCCCGACACGGCCGCCTGCAGCTGGCGGTTTTCCTGGATCAGATCATGCAGGCGCACGGCGCCCTGTACCGCAAACTGCAGTTCCTCGGGCTCGAACGGCTTGGTCAGGTAATTGCTGGCCCCCGCCTGGATACACTCGATGGCCGAGCGGATCGAGCCGAATGCCGTCACCACGATGACCGGCACATCGGGGCATTCGCGCTGGCACTGGGCGATGAACTCCTCGCCGCTCATGCCGGGCATCTTCAGGTCGGACAGGACAACCGCAAGATCCGGGTCCCGCAGCAGCGGCAGCGCATCACTGGCCCGTTCGGCCGTGAGCACCCGGTAGCCCGCCTCTTCCAGCGCCATCTGCATGACCAGGAGCATGTTGCGCTCGTCATCGACAACCAGCACCGTACGTTGCATCACTCCTCCTCCACGATGGTAAAGCGCATGGCAAAACGGGCGCCCGGCCCGCTGTCGGGCACCAGTACCAGTGTCGCGCCGCTGGCCTCGACCAGGGTATTGGCCAGCGTCAGCCCGAGTCCGCTGCCCTGCGCCCGGGTCGTGAAGAACGGCTCGAACAGCCGCGTCATCAACTCCAACGGGATACCCGGCCCGCTGTCCTGCAGATAAATCACCACCTCCTTTCCTTCCACGGTCGAGCCGGCACGCAGCGTTCCCGCCCCCTCCATCGCCTCCAGTGCATTGCGCACCAGGTTGACCCAGGCCTGCTGCAGCAGGTCCGCATCGGCGCGAATGCGGTGCTCACCGTGTGTGTAGTTGCTGATGACCGTCACGCCGTCGCGTCCGGTAAGCATCAGTTGCAGGGCCCGCTCCAGCGGCCCTGCGGGATCGATCAGCATCAGCTGCGGCTTGCGGTGGCGGGCCAGTTGCTGGAAATCGCGGAGAAACTGGTCCAGCCGCTGGCATTCCTCGCGAATCATGCGCAACAGGTCGGCGCGCCTGGCCGGGTCGTCCGTTGTCTCCAGCAACCGGGAGGCGGTATTGATCACGCCCACCGGGTTGCGGATCTCGTGCGCGAGGGCCAGCGAAAGCTCACCGAGAGAGGCAATCTTGTCGCGCTGGAAATCCCGCAACTGCTGATCACGACTCTCGCGCAGTGTCGCAGCCATACTGTTGAAGGCGCGCGCCAGGTCACCGATCTCGTCACGCCAGGCAATCGGTACGCTCGCCCGGAAATCCTGGGCCGCCACCTTCATCACGCCTTCCCGCAGCAGGGTGACCGGGCGTACCAGCAGCCGTGACAGCAGCAGACCGGTGCTGGCCGCCAGCAGCGTACCCAGCAGTACCACGGCCAGGGTGACTGCCGCCTGGTCGGTCAGGAAACGGGCGCCGCCATGGCGTTCCAGGCCACTGAACAGCACCGCCTCCACCCGCCCGCCGGAGTCGGCGACCGGCGTATAGAGGCCCCAGTACTCCCCGTTCTCCGCCGTATCGCTGTAGTAGTCGTGCTGCTGCTTGAGGCGCTCGAACGCGACCGGTGGCAGACGCAGCCTGAGCGGGCTGCCTTCCCCGGAAAAGGCCTTGGCGAAATCCCCGTCACGGGGATAGAACAGACGGGTCTTGAGTCCGCTCATGCGACTGAGACGGCCCAGCAGTGCCTGGTCGAATACGGTACCGAACACCAGCCGGTAGTGTTTGGGATGATCGTGGGGGTAACGCACGATGGTGACGGCGGCAAGCAGGCTCTTGCTCCCCTGGTTGGCCTTGAGCACGGCGGTACTCTGCCCGGGCTCCCAGGCGCTGCCGAGCATGACCTTTGAGGAAGAATAGATCTGACGTCCGCGGGGGTCATACACCTGGATCAGGTTGATGCCGAGCTCCCGCGCCAGCGGCTCCAGCTGGTGCGGGATCGGAGACTGGCCGGCGACGAACCGGGGTGCCTGCCCGCCGGACAGGTGATCGAACAGGTCGGCAAACAACTGGCCGTTCTTGTTCAGGGTGTCCAGCCAGTTGCTGTTTACCTGCGCCGCCTCCCGGATCCAGCGTTCGATGGAGTCATCCATGCGGCCGGCCACCCATGCGGCAGAGAGCAGGCCCGTCACCACCATGGGCACCAGGATGATCACCAGTACGACCAGCAGTACCTTGCGCTGGAGTCGGTTCAGGTGTAACGCGGCTAGCAGGCTACAAGACACGGGTTTCCTTCAAATTTTGTAGATCAGAATTTTAGCAATTTTTTATAAACGAAACATAAATATTCATAACCTGTTGTTTCATAGTAGTAATAATTTGAATTTTTTGCTGGCCTGCATTTTGCAGGAGATCTGGTGCACCAACTCATCCCGCTAGGCAAGACACATACCATGCTACACACAGATGACAGGAACAAGCGTCTCACAATGACACTGTGGAGCGGTCTGCTCGTGGTCGGCCTGATTGCCTTCCTGGCCGCCCGCGCCGGTGGAATCACCGCCGAGAACGAACTCGACTGGCTCACCAGGCTGGCCACGCAGGGCGATGCAGGCGCCCAGCTGCAACTCGGGCTGGCCTATCGTGACGGCCGCTACGGACTGCGCCCGGACCCGCGGACCAGCCTCCACTGGCTCACTGCCGCCGGTCAGGCCGGCGATCCCTACGCCGCGGACATGGTCGCCAATGACTACGCCCACGGCACCGGCATCGCGCACGACATGCAGCAGGCGGCGTTCTGGTGGGCACTGGCCGCCCGCGGCGGCAATGCCGACGCCCAGACAAACCTGGGTGAATACCTGCTGTCCAGTGGCCGTGACGACCAGGCCGTTGAGTGGCTGCGTAATGCCGCGAGCCGTGGCGACACCCGCGCTCGCACCGACCTGGCGCACCTGTATCGCGAGGACGTGCTGTCCGAACAGGAGCTGCCCGATGCCGACCTGCTGCGTGGCAACAACCCGTTCGCCGTACTGGGTGAGGAGTTCGATTCCCACGGCCTGAAAACCCTGTTCGCCATCTGGCACGCCATGCAGAACGACGCGCCGCTGCTGCAATCGTCAGACAAGCTGCTGCAGCGCGCAATCAGCGGCGACCCGCTTGCCGAGTACCAGCTGGGACTGCGTTACCGCGATGGCGCCTGGGCGGTCAGGCGCGACCCGGTCAAGGCCCGGGTCTGGCTGGAGCGTGCAGCGACCGCCGGCAATCGCAATGCCGCCGAGGCGCTGGCACAACTGAAGCAGAGCGGCGCGCCTGAGCAATCACCGCCCGGACACATCCTCCAGGCAAACCAGACAACCAATCATTAACCACCCCCAAGGAACCCGTTTATGACCAAACCGGAATACCCTGTGTGGCTGCAGAGAGTGCTGCCCGTGCTTAACTGGAAGGAACGTATTACCAGGGACACGCTTCGCGCCGACCTGATCGCCGGACTGACTGTCGCGATCGTGGTGGTGCCGCAGGCAATGGCCTTCGCCTCCATCGCCGGCATGCCGCCGCAGTACGGCCTCTACGCGGGCATGATCCCGCCCATCATTGCCGCCCTCTTCGGCTCCTCCTGGCACCTGATGTCGGGACCGACCACCGCGGCCTCCATCGTGCTGCTTTCCTCACTGAGCGCCTTTGCCGAGCCGATGACACCGCAGTACGTCCAGCTCGCCTTCACACTCACCCTGATGGTCGGTGTGATCGAACTGACGCTCGGGCTGGCGCGCATGGGGACACTGGTCAACTTCATCTCCCACTCGGTGGTGGTAGGCTTTACCACCGGCGCCGCCATTCTGATTGCCGCCAAGCAGCTGAAGAACTTTTTCGGCGTACCGATCCCGCGCGAAGGTCACCTGTTCGCGACCCTGGAACACTTCGTGCACCAGATCCCCAACATCAACGGCTACATCACGGCAATCGCCATGCTGACCCTGGTCTCCGGCCTGGTCGTGAAGGCCTTCTATCCCAGGGCGCCGTTTCTGATCGTGGGGCTGTTCTCCGGCACCTTCCTCAGCGTGGGCCTCAACCATTTCCTCGGCACCGACGTCACCCACGTCAGTACCGTCGGCGCGCTGCCACAGACCCTGCCGCCACTGTCAATGCCGGACTTCTCCTACGCCACGATGCACAAGCTCGTCCCCGCCGCCCTGGCGATGACCCTGTTCGCGCTGACCGAGGCGGTCTCCATCGGCCGCGCCATCGGCATCCGCAGCGGCCAGCTGATCGACGGCAACCAGGAGTTCATCGGACAGGGCCTGTCCAATATCGCGGGCAGCTTCTTTTCCGCCTACGTGGCCACCGGCTCGTTCAACCGCACCAGCCTCAACTACCAGGCCGGCGCGAAGACGCCGGTGAGCGCCATGACCGCCGGGGTCCTGGAGATCTTTATCGTGCTGGCGATCGCCCCGCTGGTCGCCTACCTGCCCAACGCGGCGATGGCGGGCATCCTGTTTACCGTCGCCTGGGGCCTGATCGACTTTGTGGCTATCAGGCACATCCTGCATACCACCCATTCGGAACGGGCGGTGTTCATCACCACCTTCGTCGCGACCCTCACCCTCGACCTGGTGTTTGCCATCATGCTTGGCATCCTGCTGTCGCTGGTGCTGTACCTGATGCGGGTTTCCAAGCCGCATATTGTCAGCCGCGTACCCGACCCGCATCTGCCCAACCGCAAGTTTTCCAGCGTGGTGGAAGGCAATCACCTGACCGAGTGTCCGCAGCTGCACATCATGCGCATTGACGGTTCACTGTTTTTCGGCTCGGTGGCCTACATCCGCGAAAAATTCGCGCGTCTGGCCAAGCAGAAACCGGAACAGAAACACCTGGCCATCGTGGCACAGGGCATCAGCTTCGTGGACATCGCCGCCGCCGACGTGCTGGCCAACGAGGCGGAACGGCGGCGCGCCAGCGGCGGCGGTTTATATCTTATCAACCCCAAGGACGGACTGTGGCGATCCCTTGAGGAATGCCATGCGCTGGAGAAGATCGGCACCAACAACATCTTCCGCAGCAAGTCGGCGGCACTGCACGGCATCTTCCAGAAACTGGACAAGAAGGTCTGCAGCAATTGCAGTCTGAGCACCTTCCGGGAATGTGCCAGTGTCAACTGCAACTGCAAACCGGACCCGGCGGCAACTGAATCGGTATTGCCGGTCGAAACCCTGGCAAGCGCCTGACCGTACACCCGTTCCCGGCACCGTGGTGTCCGGGGACGGGCCCTTGATCTGTTCCGATACATCCGGAATACCCGCCGGCGGCAGCCCGGCGGCACACACACTGAAAGGAACCTGACCCGCATGTCTCATCGTCATGGCCCCCCGTTACGCCATCACATCCGGCGCAGCCAGCGCAAATTCCTGTCACGCTTCGCCTGGAAGACACGGCTGGTGCTGTGGGCCGGTGCCCTGCTGGTGGGCCTGATCTGTGCCGTGTTCGCCCTGCTGGCCGACCAGGCCGACCACGTGTTTCGCTATCTGACCACATTCGGCCCCTGGGTGCCGCTGGTCGTGACCCCGCTGACACTGGCCGGACTGGCGTGGGCGACCCGCAACCTCTTTCCCGGCTCGCAGGGCAGCGGCATCCCGCAGGCCATTGCCGCGCTCGAATCGAGCCGCAAGGGTGCCGTGCTGTCGCTGCGTATCGCCGCCGGAAAGATCCTGCTGACACTGCTCGGCCTGGTGGCGGGCGCCTCGATCGGACGCGAGGGGCCATCGGTGCACATCGGCGCCTCGATCCTGTACTCGCTGGGCCGCATCGCGCGTTTCCCGCCACGCTACATGGAACGCGGCCTCATCCTCGCCGGCGGTGCGGCGGGTATCGCGGCGGCGTTCAACACCCCGCTGGCCGGTATCGTGTTTGCCATCGAGGAGATGAGCAAGAGCTTCGAGCAGCGCGCCAGCGGCATCGTGACCATCGGCGTGGTCATCGCCGGTGTCACCGCGCTGGCCACGCTCGGGCCGTACCACTACTTCGGCACTTCCGATGCCTTCATGCCGGATACCGCGAGCTGGCTGGCGATCCCGGTCTGCGGCGTGATCGGCGGCCTGCTCGGCGGGCTGTTTTCCAGTGCGCTGGTCGAAGGCTCGCGCCGGCTCACCCCGGTCGTGCGTCATCACCCCTACCTGGTCGCGTTTGCCTGTGGGCTGGTGGTCGCCGTCATCGCATACTTTTCCGACTACAGCTCCTCGGGCACCGGCTACGCCACCGCGAAGTCCATCATCACCGGCACGGCCGACTGGGATCCGCTCTATCCCGTGCTGAAATTCGGATCCACACTGGCCTCCTATCTGAGCGGTATTCCGGGCGGCATCTTCGCCCCCTCGCTGGCCACCGGCGCGGGTGTCGGCGCCAATCTCGGTCACTGGCTCCCGATCGCCCCGGTCTCCGTGATGATCATCCTCGGCATGGTGGGCTATTTCTCGGGTGTCGTGCAGTCACCGATCACGGCCTTCATCATCGTCACGGAGATGATCAACGACCAGGACATGCTGCTGGCCCTGATCGCGACCTCCTTCATTGCCTACGGGGCGTCACGCCTGGTGTGTCCGCAGCCCATCTATCATGCCCTGTCGCAGGCGTTCCTCAGGTCAGAAGCGGAGACACAGGGCGCCGGCAAGCCGGACCTGCCCGCACCGGGATCCGCACGTCAGGAGGGCTGAGCCACAGGCAACCCGTGCAGCGCGCCACTGCAGCCCGCAGGGCGCTACCGGTCACTGTTTCACAGGCAGGACGCAACGCCGGATTTCCGGACTGTTGCCGGCCGGGACCAGGTTTTCGAAAAACTGTCGCGTGGCCATTTCCCAGGTGTGCTTCAATGCCTCCGCGCGGCAACGTTCGCGCGAGAGGTCCAGTGCGGCAAGCGCCGCCCGGCCCAGATCCATGTCCAGAAACCCCGTCTCTTCGTGCGTGACCACGTCGACCGGCCCGGTCACCGGGAAGGCCGCCACCGGTACCCCGCAGGCCATCGCCTCCAGCATCACCAGCCCGAAGGTATCGGTGAGACTGGGAAACACGAACACATCCGCCGCGGCGATGTAACGTGACAGCTCCCGTCCGAACCGATAGCCGGCAAACAGTACCTCCGGATAACGGCGGCGCAATTCCGCCAGGCGCGGTCCGTCACCGATGATGCACTTGCTGCCCGGCAGTTCAAGCCGCAGGAACGCGTCGAGATTCTTCTCCACGGCAACGCGGCCGGCACAGGCAAACAACGGGCGCGGCACCGCCAGCGGCTCCCGCTCGTCCGGGGTAAAGAGCGCCGTATCCACGCCACGCGACCAGCGCACGATGTGGCTGAAATTCCACCGCTTCAGCAACCGCTCCTGGCTGGCCGTGGCCACCATGGTGCGTTGTGCGGAATTGTGAAAGCGCCGCATGAAGGCATAGGAAACGGCAAGCGGTACCGGCACACGCCTGCGGATGTATTCCGGAAACTGGGTATGGTACGACGTGGTGAATGCCAGACCGTTACAGAGACAGTACCGGCGCGCAGCCTGCCCAAGCGGCCCCTCGGTCGCAATGTGGATGTGGTCCGGTGCCAGCGCGGCCAGTTGCTTCGCGACGGCGCGGTAGGGACGGAACGACAGCCGGATCTCCGGATAGGTCGGGCACGAAAAGGTGCGATGGTCCTGCGGCGTCAGCATGGTGACCCGGTGACCCAGGTCTTGCAGGCTGCCACGGGTCTGGTTCAGGGAATTGACCACACCGTTGACCTGGGGCGCCCAGGCGTCCGTGATGATCGCAATCGAGGCTGCACTCATGGCCCACCCGGCATGCAGGCCGGCAGATCCGCTTCGGAACCACGAGTATCTCGCGGCTACATGGCAGTTTGATGGTGTTTTTGTTACCGGTCCGTGACAGCCGCCGGCATCGCGCCGTGTCATGCAAGGTACACACAACCTTCATGAAACTGTTGCATTGGCGGCGCATGCTGGCTCACGGGTCAGAACAGGGATGCAACTCATGGCATTGGAAACCTGTGGCAGACTGGGCAGCTTCGCCCGGAAACTCGACAACGTGGACGTCAGCCTGTGCGCGAGGCTGAACCGGTTCAGCCGCACACCACTGGTACGGGACCTGTTTCGCATCATCAGCCGCGTCGGTGACGGCGTGTTGTGGTACTGCATGATGGCCGTCCTGCCGGTGATCGGTGGCTACAGCGGCCTCGTGGCTACCCTGCACATGGCCGGCACCGCCCTGGCCGGGCTGGCCATCTACAGGATCACCAAGCTGCTGTCCGGGCGCGAACGCCCCTACGTCCAGCACGGTGACCAGGTCGCCTGCGTGATGCCTCCGCTCGACCGGTACAGCTTCCCGTCCGGCCATACCCTGCACGCCGTCAGCTTCACGATGGTCCTGTACGGCTATTTCCCGCAGATGATCTGGGTGCTGATGCCGCTGACCGCACTGATCGCGCTGTCACGCATGATCCTGGGACTGCACTACCCGAGCGATGTGCTGGCCGGAGCCGCAATCGGCGCGGCACTGGCGCTGGTGAGTTTCAGGCTGCCGCTGCCAGCGGCCTGCTGAGCCGGGGGTACCCTGCGCATGGCCCCGACTCAGGCCGGGGCGAAGAAATTCTGGTAAATGATCAGACCCCAGCAGATTGCCGTCATCCACAGGCTGATGAACACCGCCGCCGAACCCATGTCCTTGGCACGTCCGGACAGCTGGTGGATGTCCGCGCCGATCCGGTCCACGACCGCCTCGACGGCCGAGTTCAGCAGTTCCACCACCAGCACGAACAGGCAGGTACCGATCAGCAGGCCACGTTCCACCGCCGAGTGGCCGACCCAGAGCGCCGCCGGCACCAGGAACAGGCACAACACCAGTTCCTGGCGAAACGCCGCCTCGTTTTTCCAGGTGGCCCTGATACCGGCAATGGAATAGAGCGCGGCATTCCAGACACGACGCATGCCACCGACCTGATTATGATTCGCCATGCTGGCTCCAGCGTTTGCGGCGCTACAGTGTACCTGCAGTCATTTATCCCGGCCATCCCCGCAACCGTGCAGCGGGGCAGTGCGTTAATAAATCTGCAATATCCGGCTGCTAGCATCCTGCGATGCCTGAAAATCCTGCGCAGCGGGGGCACAAGAAGGTGCATTACCGGACCATCTGGCTGTCCGACATCCACCTCGGCACACGTGGCTGCAAGGCCGGCTTCCTGCTCGATTTCCTGCGTTCCACCGAATCCGATCACCTGTACCTCGTCGGCGACATCATCGACGGCTGGTCACTGCGCCGCACCTGGTACTGGGACCAGAATCACAACGACGTGGTGCAGAAGATCCTGCGCAAGGCGCGCAAGGGCACCACCGTCATCTACGTTCCGGGCAACCACGACGAGTTTGCCCGGCAATACGTGGACCTGATGTTCGGCGGCATCGAGGTCAGGAACCACGTCATCCATGAACTGGCCGACGGCCGACGGTTGCTCACCCTGCACGGCGACGAATTCGACGGCGTGGTGCGTTACGCACGCTGGCTGGCGATCCTGGGCGACCTCGCCTACCGGGCAGCACTGGCACTGAACCACTGGGTGAACGGCATCCGGCGCCGGCTGGGCTATCCGTACTGGTCGCTGTCGGCCTGTCTCAAGCACAAGGTCAGGAACGCCGTGCAGTTCATCGACAACTACGAACACCTGGTCGCACGCGAGGCCGGCCTGCACGAGGTCGATGGCGTGGTGTGCGGCCATATCCACAAGGCGGAACTGCGCCACATCGACGGCATCCTGTACTGCAACGACGGCGACTGGGTCGAGAGCTGCACGGCACTGGTCGAGACACTGGAAGGAAACCTGGAAATCCTCCACTGGACGGACGCCGGCAACACCGTGTTGTTCAGTTCCGCCACGCTGCAGCCCGCCGTGGCGGCCTGAACGCAAGGCGGCGGGGGTTCAGCATGAATATCCTGATGATTTCCGACGTGTACTTTCCACGGGTCAACGGTGTCTCGACCTCCATCGCCACCTTCCGGCGCAGCCTGCTGGAGTCGGGCCACCGTGTCTGCCTGATTGTCCCGGACTACCTGCGCGACGCTGGTGACGACCCGGACATCATTCGCATTCCGTCCCGTTATCTCGCGCTGGACCCGGAAGACCGGATGCTGAAGTCCGGCGCCATCCTGTCTCTCGAGGCCGAACTGCGCACACGCGACCTTGACCTGGTGCATATCCAGACCCCGTTTATCGCACACCGCGTCGGCCTGCAGCTGGCCAGGCGGCTTGGCCTGCCGGCGGTCGAGACCTGCCACACCTATTTCGAGGAATACCTCTATCACTATGTCTCCTTCCTCCCACGCGGCCTGATGAAGGCCGCGGCCCGTCATTTCACCCGGGCACAGTGCAACCGCCTGGACGCCGTGATCGTCCCGTCCACGGCGATGCAGGAGGTACTGAAATCCTACGGGGTCAGGGTGCCGCTATCGATCATCCCGACCGGACTCGATCTGGCGCAGTTCACGGGTGGCTCCGGCGCACGCTTCAGGAAGGCCAACCACATCACCGCACAGCAACCGGTACTGGTGTTCGTCGGGCGCGTGGCACATGAGAAAAACATCGGCTTCCTGCTGGATGTGGTGGACCGTCTGCGGCCGGCCTGGCCGGATCTCCTGCTGCTCATCGCCGGCGAGGGGCCGGCACGAAACTCCCTGCAGACCCGGGTTTCCCGGGCCGGTCTCAAGGACAATGTCCGCTTTGTGGACTACCTGCCGCGTGGCGAGCCGCTCTGGGACTGTTTCCGTGCCGGCGACCTCTTTGTTTTCGCCTCACCGACCGAGACCCAGGGACTGGTCCTGCTGGAAGCCATGGCGCTCGGTGTACCGGTGGTCTCCACCGCGGTGATGGGTACCCGCGACATCCTGCTGCCCGGACGCGGTTGTCTCGTCGCCGAGGAAGAACCCCGGGCATTCGCCGACCGGGTGGCGGGGCTGCTGGAGCGGCCGGCACAGCGCCGGCAACTGGCCAGCGAGGCCCGTGACTACGTTAGCGGGTGGTCCGCCGGCGAGATGGCCGCGCGGCTCGTGACGTTCTATACACAGGTACTCGACAATCCCGCGGCAGCGGCAAGCGGTCAGCCGGAACAGGCGACCCGGACCGGCTGACTTCCACCCTGCCCGGCATTCCCGCCAGCGGGATTGCGGCTTGTTCCGCGGCGTCGACGCGTGCAAACTCGGCGCACACATCGGGAGACACAGACCACTCCGGGCCGGGCAGAGCATGCGATCCTTCATCCGTACCGCAGTCTCACTGACCTGGCTGCTCTGCCTGCCTGCCCTGCAGCTGCCGGCACTCGAGCGGCCGTCGCCGCCAGGCGCCTGGTACGAGGACGACCGCATGCTGGTCAGGCTGGTGCCGCGCACGCCCATGCAGATGGCCGCATTCTACGAGGCACGCGGCTTCCCGCCGGCCGCGCTGGACCGGATCCGGCAGACCTGTTTCATCACCCTGACGGTCCGCAACAAGGGCAGGGAAGTCCTGTGGGTGGACCTGGACCAGTGGAAGTTCTCCAGCCACGGCGAGGACGTTGACCGCCTCGACCGGGGCTACTGGCAGCAGCAGTGGGACCGGATCAGCCTGCGCCAGGCCAGCCGCTCCACCTTCGGCTGGACCCAGTTCCCGCCGCTTCGTGACCTGCAGCCGGACGAACCGGCGGGCGGCAACCTCGTCTTCCCGGGTAACCTCGACAGCGTGACCGTCGCGGCCGTGCTGCACACCGGCCCCGACCGCAATGGCCCGCCGATCCGGCTCGGCTTCGGCAATCTTCCCTGCGCGAAGGGAGACGCCGGATCATGAAGCGCCTGCCCAGCACCATCCTGCTGATACTGCTGCTGACGATGGCGACCGGTTACGCGCAATCGCTCCCGCCGGGCGTGATGAGTGTCACCCCGAAACCGGCGCCGGCACTGCAACTGAAGGATCTCGATGGCCAGGCCCGTGACCTGGCCGCAAGCGCCGGTCACTGGCGTTTCGTGCATTTCTGGGCCAGCTGGTGCGCACCGTGCCGGCGTGAAATGCCCGCCATCCAGGCCATGATTCCGCTGCTGAAAGACAGTGGCATGGTGTTCGTACTGGTCAACACGGCCGAGACCGAGGACGAGGTCTTCACCTTTGTCGGGAGCGTCGCGCCCGACCTCGTCCCGCTGCTGGACAGCGACGGGCTGGTGACCGGGGCCTGGCAACCACGCGGCCTGCCGGCGACCTTCCTGGTCGACCCGGAAGGCCGCATCCGTTACCAGGCACTGGGCGGACGCGCATGGGACAAACCGCAGTACCGGGAATTCCTGCGCCGGCTGGCAGCTACGCCAGCCAGTCCAGCAGGTAGTAGATGAACTGCCCTTCGGAGGACTTCGAAGGCCCGACCACGCGGGCCGCATGCCGCTTGTGGTCCGGGTCAGCGGCCTGCAGGGCGGAGTCCCGGTCCGGGAAGATCTCCACACACCCGGCCGGGTAGCGCTTGCGGTTCTGGCGTGGTGTGAAGATCACGGCAAAGCGCACCTGTGAAACCCCCGTCTCGGGGTCCGGTGGCACCATACCCCGCAGGCTCACGCGGACTTCCCGCCACACAGCTTCGGATGCAGCAACCACTGGACGATCCAGTGGTCATCCGCGACCCGCTTCAGGCAGGCCACGCTGCCGGTGCTGAGCGCCAGTGGCTCACGGTCAACCGCGTTACACAGCAACAGGGCCGCCAGCCTGCCCAGGAATGGCATATGCCCGACCACCATGGTGTTCTCCTGCCAGACATCCAGGTCGCGGGCAAATTCCTCCACCGGGTCCATCGGGGCAATTCCGGAGATGCGTTCGATATCGTGCCGGTGGCGAAGCTGCTTCGCCAGTAACGCCGCCGTCTGCTCGGCACGCAGTCTGCCACTGTGCCAGATCCGGTCGACGTGCACGCCGGCCCTGCCCAGCACGGCAGCCACCTGGCTGACCTCCCGCACGCCCTGCTCGCTCAGCGGCCGCAATGCATCAGGCGACTGGTCCACCGCGTCACCATGACGTGCCAGGTACAGTTTCATGTCGAGTCACCTCCGTTTGCCCGCGCCCCCGGCACCTCCCGGCCTGCAATGAAGTCTACCGCAGCCGCCACCGTGTGCGCATCGTGCAGGATGCGCCCGTGTCCGAGGCCACGGGTTTTCAGAAAACGCGCACCCGGCCAGGCCGCTGCGATCCGCTCGCCCTGTTGCCACGGCACACTGCGGTCGTCCTCGTCATGGACCACCAGGGCCGGCATCTGCAGATGCTGCACATTGCGCACGGTTGAGATCCGGTCCCAGAAGCCTTGTTCAAAGCGCCGTTCCATGCGTGTGCACAGGTCGGCAATCACCCGGTCATGCATCTCCAGGGTCTGTGCAAAACCCTCCACCAGGAACTGCGCATCCACCGGCGGGCAGAAACAGACCACGCGTTGCGTGCGCACCCCGTGGTTCAGCGCAAAGGCCAGCACCATGCCGCCGAAGGAATGGCTGATCACGGCGTGCGGGGCCGTATACCGGTCCTGGATCGCCTGCAGGACCCCGGCACATTCCAGGATATTGGTGCTGTGCCCGGACGAACCGCCGTGCCCCGGCAGGTCCATCGCCAGCACCTGGAAACCGGCGGCCGTCAACGGTTCGACAAAGGCCGCCACCTGGCTGCCACGGCCCGACCAGCCATGGACAAACCACACGACCGGTCCCTGCCCCCAGCGGTGCATCGACACCTGTTTCCCGCCCACCGGCAGGAATTCCTGGCGGGCATCGAGTACCGCGCGCCTGCCCGCCGCGGACTCCGGGAAGCGCCGGCTGCGGAACCACAGCCAGAGTGCCCAGCGGCCCATCAGGGACGGCAACACGGCACCGACGCGGCCGAACAGAACGCGCATCAGGCGCAGTGACAACGGTACGTCCCGGGGGGTGGAACGTGCACCGTGCAGTTGTACCTTGCGCCTTGCCATCTGACCTGTCCTCGGGAATCTGCCACAAGCATAGCCATGACCAGCGGAAACCGCTGCGCCGGCCCGGGAGATCCCGGACCGGCGGCAAAGGGATTCCGGTTTTCAGGGAAATCAGCCGCTTGCCAGCCGCCCTTCCGGATCGGTCAGAAATCCGTATCATGGCCCGCGACCAGCGCCTGGCATAATGCCGGGCCGGAAAGCGGAGCAGTCATGGCAAGTACAGTAGATGAACTGACCATACGGTACGAAGAGGACGGAATCGAAACCGTACGCGAACTCGACAAGCAGATCCTGACCAGGGGTGCCTGGTCCACGGTGATTTTCCGGTACCAGGACTGGGATCGCAGCAAGGAGGCCTACGGGCCGGACAAGTACAGCATCCGTCGTTACCAGAAACGCAACGGCGAGTACCAGCAGAAATCGAAGTTCAACATCTCCAGCAAGGACCAGGCCGAAAAGATCATCGCGGCACTGCAGGGCTGGATCAAATAACCGGGCCGGACTGCGCATCGGCGGTACGGGCCCGGGCCACATCGGCCGCCGTCACCGCGCATTCCTTCAGCAGCGATTCGAGCAGGGCCCGCTGCTGCGGGGACGAGCTGCCGGATTCGTGGTCGAGCCGGTCAAAGTAGTACGCCAGTGCCGCCTTCACCATGGCCCGCGGCCGGCGGCTGATGTGTACACTGCCGGTCTCCGCGGTAATCCCCTGCTCGATCTGACCGGCCAGTTCCAGCAGGGTGTAACGCGCCACCTGGGCACACTCCGAACCACCGACCGGGTAGGCGGCATGGGCATAGTCGCGAATCGCGCCACACAACAGGTCCCGAACGGGAATGTCGCACTGAATCCTGAGGTTTCCACGGGCCATGCGCGAATTCTAGCAGCCGGGCGGAAGCCCCTGCGCACGTCATCCAGGCGCGGCACCGGCCAGGCTGGCCGGTGCAGAGGATCGGTCTGGATGGGCCGGCCCGACGGCCGGCCGGTCAGGCGCGGCGGCTAACGCCGGCGCCGGGGACTCTCGTCCGCAAATACGTCGAACAGCTGCTCCTGCAACCAGGCATCTTCCTGCATCACCTCGACCTTGCGCCGGGCAAGGGCTGCGCGCAGGGCCTTCAGTGCCGCCATGCCTTTACGGCGTTTCTTCCGGCCCGGTTTTCTCTTCGGTGCGATATCGTGCGTGACTGCGCTCATGCTGCCCCCTGACAGTAGCGTCGATTACCACCCCCGTAACAGGGGTTTCACTGGCTATCGGCCTGTCGGAAAAATGGCTTTAATGACATCCGGCACACCGGGAGCTGCTGTGTCCGAATGTGCAGATCACGCGTATCCTCCTGTAACGGCTCAGGAATCCAGGCAATCCCGAGGTCATTTCGAGGAACCGCCGGCGCGCCTGTCACGCACAGGAAAAACTTGTTGAATTACGTTATCTTGAAAGAGCTGAATGAATCGCGATATCCGGCAAGGAGGGTTCTGGCCATGCGAGTCCTGCGCAACATCATCCTGCAACTGCTTCTTTTGCTTTTCATTAGTCCGGCCCAGGCGGGGCCGGTGTATCGCTGGATCGACGCCGGGGGAATCACCCATTTCAGCGAGACACCGCCGGTCGACACGGCGGCCACGGTCCAGGTGCTCGAACTGCCACCACCGCCCCCGTACAACCCGGACGATGACTACTACTCGGTCGCCAACCAGGCCGCGCGCATGGAAGCGGCCCGGCTGGAACGTGACCGGGTACATGCCGAACAGCTACGCGCCGAGGCCGCCCTGCGGCAGGCACAGGCCGCCGCGGAACCCGTGCAACCCCCCGCCCCGGCCGAGCCGGTGACAATCCCGGTCTACACCTACCGGCACTTCCGGTATCCCGGCTACGGGTCGCCCCCCCGTGTCGAGCCCCGCCATCACCGTCATTCCCGGCGGCCCCTGCCGCCCGGCGCAGCACCGCGCCCGTTCGATCCCCGTTTCAACCAGCCCGACCGGTGGCTGCGGTCGCAGTGAGTCGGCTTGACGGCCCTGATACACTGTCCACTGAAACCAGACCCTCCCCCGGACATGACCGAAGAACCGGAAAGCCCGCTCCAGTTTCCCTGCGCCTTCCCCATCAAGGCCATGGGCAAG
The DNA here is from genome assembly GCA_964564245.1 of uncultured Ectothiorhodospiraceae bacterium. GTDB lineage: Bacteria > Pseudomonadota > Gammaproteobacteria > UBA9214 > UBA9214 > UBA9214. The sequence goes on from CAZMAK010000001.1 coordinate 104,820, forward strand.
GCCGGCTGCGACCTGGACCTCATCGTCGTGGAGATCGTGCGCCGGCACGCGCCGGACCTGCACGAAGGCGCCATCCACAGCCGGACCAGCGGCCAGGGCAACTACGTGGCGGTGACCGTCACGGTCAACGCCACCAGCCGCGCCCAGCTCGACGCCATCTACCAGGACCTGGTCGATTGCGAAGCGGTACTGATGGCCCTGTGAACCGGCCGCTCATGGATCCCCTGCCGCACGCCGCCACCGGCGACCGGTTCCCGCTGCGGGTACAACGGCCCGGCACGGTGGAGTACCTGCGCTGCTGGCGGGACATGCAGGCATTTACCGAGGCGCGCACCCCGGCCACCCCGGACGAGCTGTGGTTCCTGGAACACCCGCCGGTCTACACGCTGGGACGCAATGGCAAGGATGAGCACCTGCTCGACCCCGGCACCATCCCCGTACTGCGGGTGGACCGCGGCGGACAGGTCACCTACCACGGCCCCGGACAGCTGGTGGTCTATACCCTGCTGGACCTGCGGCGCCGCCAACTCGGTGTACAATCCCTCGTCAACCGGCTGGAACAGGCGGTAATCGACCTGCTGTCCGGTCACGCCATTCACGCCGAACGGCGCAGTGGTGCGCCGGGTGTCTACGTCGACGGGTGCAAGATCGCCGCGCTGGGGCTGCGGGTGCGCCGGGGCTGCAGCTTCCACGGACTCAGCCTGAACGTGAACATGGACCTGTCACCGTTTACCCGCATCAACCCGTGCGGCTATCACGGCCTGCAGGTCACACAACTCGCGGACCTGGGCATCGAGATCAGCCCGGACCAGGTCAGTCATACGTTCCAGGCACACCTGGAATCCCTGTTGCAGGACACATGATGAACAGCGACGAAAAGAAACAGCGCGGCGCGGCGAAGACGGCCCGCATTCCGGTCAGGATCGAGACCACGACACGGCCGCTGCGCAAACCCGCGTGGATCCGCGCACGCTCGACGGCCGACCCGGCGGTCAGCCGGCTCAAGGGGGTGCTGCGCGAGAACCGGCTGCACACGGTGTGCGAAGAGGCATCCTGCCCGAACATCGGCGAGTGTTTCTCCGGCGGCACCGCCACCTTCATGATCATGGGCGACATCTGCACCCGCCGCTGTCCGTTCTGCGACGTGGCGCACGGCCGTCCCGATCCACTGGACCCGGACGAACCGGAGAACCTCGGCCGTACCATCCGGACCATGGGCCTGCGTTACGTCGTGATCACCTCGGTGGACCGTGACGACCTGCGTGACGGCGGTGCGGGGCACTTCAGCGCCTGCATCGGCGCCATACGCCGGCACAGCCCGCAGATCCGCATCGAGGTACTGGTGCCGGACTTCCGCGGACGCATGGACCGGGCACTGGAAATACTCACCTGCACGCCGCCGGATGTCTTCAACCACAACCTGGAAACGGTACCGGGACTGTACCGCAAGGTGCGACCCGGCTCCGACTACCAGTGGTCACTGCAGCTGCTGCAACGCTTCCACGCATTGCACCCGGAGGTGCCGACCAAATCCGGGTTGATGCTGGGCGTGGGTGAAACCATGGAAGAGGTGGAGCAGGTCATGCGCGACCTGCGTGCGCACGACTGCGACATGCTGACGCTGGGCCAGTATCTGCAACCCAGCGTACATCACCTGCCGGTGGAACGCTTCGTACATCCGGACGAATTCGAACGGCTGGGCGAACTGGGTCGCGCGCTGGGATTCACGCACGTGGCCAGCGGACCGATGGTGCGTTCGTCCTATCACGCGGACCGGCAGGCGCAGGACGCTATCGGGGATTCCTGAACCCGGTTCCGGCCACGGTTTCCACCGCACCGAACGCACCGTACTCGCGCAGCCAGCGCTCCATTTCCTCCGCCGGCAACGCGCTGGTGAAGTAGAAGCCCTGTGCCTCGTCACAACCGCGCTCGCACAGGAAATCGTGCTGCTGCAGGCTTTCCACTCCCTCGGCGATCACTCGCAGCCGCAGGCTGTGCGCCAGCATGATGATGGCCTCGACAATCGCGGTGACATCCGCGTTGATGGCGATATCGCGTACGAAGGAATTGTCAATCTTGAGTGTATCGATCGGCAGGCACTTGAGCAGGCTGAGCGAGGAATATCCGGTTCCGAAATCATCCAGGCTGATATGCACACCCGACTGCCTCAGGTCCCGTAACATCCGGCTGCTGTTATGGATGTCCTCCATGAGTACCGCCTCGGTCAGTTCCAGCTCCAGCCAGCCGGGCGATACCCCGGCGTCCTGCAGGCCGAGTTCGACCATCTGGGAAAACATGGTCTGCCGGAACTGGCAGGCGGACAGGTTCACCGCCATGCGCAACGGCGCCAGCCCCGCATCGGCCCAGCGGCGCAACTGCTGGCAGGCACTGCGCAGCACCCATTCCCCGATCGGCACGACCAGCCCGGTTTCCTCGGCCGGCAGCATGAAGTCCTGCGGCAGCAGGATACCTTTCTCCGGGTGCCGCCAGCGCAGCAGCGCCTCGAGACCGGACACCGCGCGCGTATGCAGGTCGATCTTGGGCTGGTAATGCACCTCGAATTCGGCATTGGACAACGCCTTGCGCAGGCCGTTTTCCATGGCCAGACGCTCGAACGCCGAGGTACTCATCGAATGGGTATAGAACTCGTAGTTGTTCTTGCCGTGTTCCTTGGTATCGAACATGGCGGTGTCGGCATTGCGCAGCAGTTCTTCCACACTGTCGCCATCATACGGGAACACGGCGATACCGATACTCGTGGTTACCACCACTTCCTCGGTACCGATCAGGAACGGCACCGTAATGGCGTCGATGATGCGCCGGGCCACACGCGCGGCGTCCTCGGCCTGCTCGATGTTACTCAGCATGACGGTAAACTCGTCGCCGCCCAGCCTGGCAACCGGCACTTCCTCATTCTCCAGTTCACGGCCGATGGCGTCACTGCGCCGCAGGCAGGTCAGCAACTGGCCGGCCACGCTGCGCAGCAGGCGGTCACCGACCGAGTGGCCGAACGTATCGTTGATGCGCTTGAAGTTGTCGATATCGATGAACAGCACACCCATCAGGCGGTTGTTGCGCCGGGCCGCCTCCAGCGACTGGTACAGGCGCTCGGTGAACATGCGCCGGTTCGGGAGGTTGGTGAGTGAATCGTAGTAGGCCAGATGATGGATGGCCTTGCGGCTCTGGCGCACACTTTCAAAGGCCCGCATGGTACGCAGCAGGTAGCGTACCCGGTGTCCGAGAATGGCGTAATTGAGCGGCTTGGTGATGAAGTCCGTGGCACCGACCTCGAAGGCGTGGTCGATGGAATCGATGTCATCCAGTCCGGTCATCATCAGCACCGGAATATGCCGGCCCTCGTCCGTGACCCGGATCGCCTTGCAGGTATCGAACCCGTCCATGCCGGGCATCAGCACATCCAGCAACACCACGTCAGGCTGGGAGTGGCTGATGAATTCCAGCGCGGCCTCCCCGGTGTCGGCCTCTTCCACGACCAGTCCGGCCTGGCGCAGGGTCTCGCTGACCAGAACCCGTATCATCGGATCGTCATCGACCACCAGCACCAGCGACGTACCCTCGATCACGCGCCCTCCCATCAGGCGACCCCCCGTTTGCGTTCCACCTGCAGCGCGGCGACAACCCGGCGGAACTCGGACTCGACGCGCTGCAGCAGTGCCACCGCCTCACCGAGTTCGCCGCTGCGACCAAGCTCCTCCAGTTCCCGGCACAGCTCCGCCATACGCGTTGCCCCCAGGTTGGCGCTGCCGGATTTCATGCGATGCGCATGCTGGCGCACCTGCTCCGCGTCCTGGTCATCGATGGCCTGGCGCAGCCGGTTCATGACGCCGGGACAATCGGAGAGATACAGCTCGATGATCTTGTCGAGAATGTCGGGTTTGCCGGACTGCTGCAGGCCACGGATATTGTTCAGGGCGGCGGGTTCCAGGACCACATCCGCCTCCGGAACGCCGTCACCTGCCGCAGTGGACGGGGCGGACTCGTGCTCGACAGGGTCCGTTCCGGCAAACCAGCGGTTGAGCAGTTCCAGCAGCTGCACCCGCGAGAACGGCTTGCTCAGGTAATCATCCATGCCGGCCTGCAGGCACTGCTCCCGGTCTCCCTCCATCGCATTGGCCGTGACCGCGATGATCGGCACGTGTCCGCCGTCCTGCGCCTCCCGCTCACGGCGGCGAATCGCGGCGGTTGCCTCGAAGCCGTCCAGTTCCGGCATCTGGCAATCCATCAGGATAAGGTCGTACTGGCTGTGATCCAGTGCCTCCAGTACCTCGCGTCCGTTTGCGGCAAGATCCACGCGGCAACCGAGCATCTCCAGCATGGAGATCGCCACTTCCTGGTTTACCGGGTTGTCTTCCGCCAGCAACAGCCGGATGTCACCGAGCTGCAGCGAGCCTTCCTCGACGTGCCCGGACCCGGCGGTGGCAGCCGGCAGTTCCGCCGCGCCCAGCAGGGCGTTGTACAGGTCGGACTGCCGTACCGGTTTGTGCAGATAACTGTGAATACCGCTGACCTGTGCACGGCGGGCATCACCGAAACCGCCCACCGAGGTCAGCATGATCATCGGCGTTTCCGCCACCAGGCGGTCTGCCTTGATGGCACGCGCCAGGGTGATGCCGTCCATACCCGGCATGTGCATATCCAGAATGGCCAGGTCGTAGGGATCGTTGCGATCGACGGCGACGCGCAGCATGGCCAGCGCCTGTTTGCCGCCGGAGGCCGATGTATGGCGCAGGCCCCAGGCGGCGGTCTGGTGCTCGAGGATTGCGCGATTGGTGTCGTTGTCATCCACGATCAACACACGCAGTCCGCGCAGACCGTCATGCCCCCGCCGGCTGTCATCCCGGTCCTCACGCTTCTGCAGGCGAATATGGAAGTGAAACACCGATCCCACGTTGAGCTGGCTGGTCACACCGATCTCCCCGCCCATCATTTCCACCAGCCGCCGGGAGATCGCCAGGCCAAGCCCGGTACCGCCGTAATGCCGCGTGGTCGAGCCATCCGCCTGGGTAAAGGATTCGAAGATGCGTGAACAGGCCCCGTCGGTCATGCCGATACCGGTGTCGCGCACCTCGAACGCCAGTGTGACCTCGTGTTCATCCTGCGCCATCACGCCGAGCCTGACGAACACCTCACCCTGATCGGTGAACTTGAGGGCATTCCCCACCAGATTGGTCAGGATCTGGCGCAGGCGATTGGGGTCGCCGCTCACTGCAAGCGGGGTATCGGGGGCAATCTCGAGCAGCAGTTCCAGTCCCTTGCGATGGGCCGACTCGGCCAGCAGCTCCATCACCTCCTCGACTGCTTCGCGCAGGTTGAACTCCAGCATCTCCAGCTCGAGCTTGCCGGCCTCGACCTTGGAGAAATCCAGGATGTCGTTGATGACGTGCAGCAGTGCCTTGCCGGAACGATGCACCGTGTTGCAGAACTTTGCCTGCTGCTCGTTGAGACCGGTTTCCATCAGCAACTCGGTCATGCCCAGCACACCATTCATCGGTGTACGGATCTCGTGGCTCATATTGGCAAGAAACTGGGACTTTGCCAGGCTCGCCTGTTCCGCCGCATCGCGCGCCCGTTTCAGCTCGCGGTCACGCTCGCGGACCTGCGCCAGCATGTCATTGAAGCCTTCAGTGAGTGCACCGAGCTCGTCATGACCCGACCAGCGCGCACGCAGCGAGTAATCGCGCTCTGTCTTGACCCGCTGCATGATGCCGGCCAGCTCCAGCACGGGCTCCGAGATGGAACTCTGCAACAGGGCGGCCAGTACGAAGGCAACCACGATGGAGATCACCAGGATGGCGCCGATCACCATGAAATCCTGGCGTATCTGGGTACGGATCGGCTGCAGGCTGGAATGGATGCCGATAAATCCGAGTAGTTCATGGTCCAGGTGAATCGGTGCCACCAGGTCCAGGCTGTGGCTGCTGAAGCGGTAATCGGCCGGTGCGGCATTATCCGGATCGCTGGCATAGCGGTCGAGCCCCGGGCTTTCCAGGACTGGCGTTTTCGCATCCGCCGGGTAACTGGCCAGTACCCCGCCATTGGCACGGCGGATGGAGGCACTCAGCACATTCGGCTCCGCCTTCAATGCGGCCAGGGTTTCGATTGCCGCACTCCTGTCGTCGAAGGCCAGCGCCGCGGAACTGTTATGCCCGATCACATTGGCCAGTGCGGTGAGGCTGTCCACCATCCCGCTGCGGATCCGGATCACGTCGTTGGCCATGAATGCGACCGACGCCAGCATCAGCACCACCACACTGATCAGCGCCATCATCAGCATCAGCTTCGCGCGAATGGACTTGTTGTGCAGACGCAGAATATTGCCGTACATGCTCATTCCCTGGTGATGACGGATGATCGCTGCTGCCGGATCAAGCAAACTGATCCTGAAACCTATCGGCGTAACCGGGAAAAGTTTGACCCGGCCCGCCCGATGCGGACACCGGCAGGGAACAGGGGGGAATACGGGAAATATCTTTTTATTACATGGAGTTGCTAAATATACGATCCCGCGCAAGGGCGTCTGGCCGGTGTTTGCCGCGGCCAGGTATCGGACCCGCTCGCAGCCCGCCGCCGCGGCTACTCCGGCAGCAGGCGTTCCATCAGATAACCGAGGCAGTCCTGGCGAATGATGTTCGTGTCGAGGGTGAACATCGACGGCATGAACGCACGGGTACTGCGCAACACCCCGCCCTCCACCGTGAAATAGCGCGCGTACACCGGCTGGTCGTTCTCGTCGAGCACCTCCAGCGGTACCGCCAAGCCATCCCGTACCCGGCCCAGCACGGTCCCGGCCGGCAATTCGCGAAAATTCAGGTGATCGATGTCGGCCACCAGTTGCAGGTCCGCGTCGCCCGGATCAAAACCGAAACCGACCGACTCCGGCACGTACACCGTGGCGACCGTGTGGAACAGGTCCACGTCGTGTGCCGCCACGGCGTGATGCGGGAACTCGTGCAGACGCAGTACCGCCTCCAGGAAATCCCGTGCATGCCGGGCACCGTATTCCTGGTCCGGCTTGCCGCATTCGATGGTCACCGCCGGACACAGTGCCGACATGGCCATCGACTGGACCCCGAGTGGCCGGATGAAATACACCACGGTGCGGCTGAACAGTGCCGCCAGCTGCAGGAAACGGTTGTCGATCCGGTTGATACAGGCATAGTGTGGATTGATGCCGGTGTTGTTGTGAATGTCGATACTGGCAAACGGCGCGCGCGCCTGCATGCGGCGCACCACCTCCTGCATCAGGATTGCTTCCGCCGCCTCCGGCATGGTGGTGCCCGGCCAGACGCGGTTGTAGTCCGCCTGCCCGTCCAGCCGGCGCAAACCGAGCCCGGCGGCGGCCACATTGCCGAAAAAGACCGACAGCGCGCGCGGCAACACAGCGTCACGATAGTCCCGCAACAGCATCTGCAACGCCGTCAGCCCCGTGGTCTCGTTGCCATGCGCCAGTACCGTAACAAATACCGGCTCCGGCTGGCGCCCCGGCAGGTGCAGCAGGGTCGGGCCGCCCAGCAACCGCAGCAGTTCCTCGGCACGCGCTTCCAGCAGTCCGCCCGGCAGCTCGTGCAATTCATTCAACACGGTCATCACGACTCCGTTATCCGGGTATCCCATTCATGTACCGGCAGGCCATCCTGCTGGCGACGGTAACAGGCCGCCGTGATGGTGGCAGGATCACTGGCGCACTGTGCCGCGGCAGCACGCAGCCAGGCGGCACCGGTCTGGCCGCTTTGGACGCGCGCCTCGATGATCGACAGGTAACGTTCGCTGTCCACCCGGTTGATTTCCAGCTGCTGCAGACCGGCCCGTGCCAGTGGTACCAGCTGCTGCAACACCAGTGCCCGCAGGCTGCCGCGCTGCCCGTCCAGCCAGTGGACCTGTGCATCCAGCCCGTGCTGTGCCGCCGCGTAGAAGTTGTCCCGCGCCGTGGAGAATTCCAGCACGTGCTCCGGTGCCGTGTCCCGTGCCAGCAGGGATTGCACCAGGCCGTGGAAGAACGCCGCATTGGCGATCATGTCCACGATAGTGGGCCCGGCCGGTATCACGCGATGCTCGATACGCAGATGCGGCCTGCCATCGTAATCGAAGCCGATCAGCGGGCGGTTCCAGCGCCAGATGGTACCATTGTGCAGGCGCACATGATCCATCTGCTCCGGCCCCGCGCTGAACCGGGTCGGCAGCAACACCGGATAATGCGCGGTATTTTCCTGGAAGCATTCCAGGATCGAATCCCGCGCATAGCCCGTGCCGAACGTCACCCGCCGCACCGGCCCCTGACTGGCGCCGGCGAGTCCGCCGACCGGCACCGCCTGCTCGAACAGCGGCACCCGCGTTTCGGTCCACAGGTCATGCCCGAACAGGAACGGCGAATTCGCCGACACCGCCACCATCGGTGCAGACAGGATGATGGCGGCGTTGTAGGTACGCACGGCCTGTTCCGGGCGCACCTTCAGGTGCAGCTGGAACGAGGTGGTGGCCGCCTCCAGCATCACGCTGCGACTGGCGATCTTCAGGTGCTGGCGGCCATTGATGTCGAGCGGGATCGGTTCCCCCCTGCGCAGGCGCAGGACCTGCTCGTTCAGCGCCCGGTAGCGCTTCAGGTCCGACATGTTCTGCAGTGACAGGTCCTCGCTGGACACGGTCGGCAGGATGCCGATCATCATCACCCCGGCATCCATCGTGCGGGCCACCTGCGCACATTGCCGCCAGGTCGCGCCCAGGCTGGCCTCGAAATGACTGAATGCGGTGCCCCACAGGTGTTGCGGGTGGTCATTGATCTCGATGTTGAAGCGGGCCAGCTCCGGCACCACCATCGGGTTGTCGAGCCGGTGCAGGAAGATCTCGTTGACGGGCGCCGGACGGAACGCTGCATCCACCAGCCAGGCCTCCAGTTCGAATCCGCACATGCGGTCGCGCGCCGAGAAATTGCCGGCCGCGAACCAGTCGGCCAGCAGTCCGGTTTCCTGTTCCAGGCGCGCGGAATACGCGGTGAAATCCGCTGCGGTAAAGCGAGTGACCCCGATCTCCTGTCCCATGGTCGTTCAGGCAATCCCCGGTAAAGTCATCCACGTACCGCTGGTGCGGGTACGGGGGGTTTCATCAGACACTCTCCGGCAGGCGGCCGGTGGTGTCCCTTACTGCCGGTTGATGACGTTTTCGTTGACATCCGCCAGTCGTTCGGGGGTGCCGATGTCAAACCACTCACCCGCGTAATACTCGCCACTGGCCCGGTCGTTGTCCATGGCCGTGCGCAGCAACGGTGCCAGCGGGAACGCCTCGTCCGGGCAGCCGGCAAACAGCTCCGGGCGATATACGCCGATCCCGCTGAAGGTCAGCATCATCGGCCCGTGCTGCGCCAGCCGGCCAGCCACCAGCGAGAAGTCGCCCTGCGGATGATGCGGCGGGTTATCCACCATCACCAGGTGCGCCAGGCCGTCCGGTTCGCGCGGCAGCACGGCGAAATCGTAATCGGTCCAGATATCGGCATTCACCACCAGGAACGGCTCGGCACCCAGCAGCGGCAGGGCGTGCAGGATGCCGCCGCCGGTCTCCAGACCGGTCTCGCCCTCCGGGGAATACGCGATCTGCACGCCGTAGGCCGACCCGTCACCGAGTGCCCGTTCGATCTGGTTGCCCAGCCAGGCATGGTTGATCACCAGCCGGGTGATGCCGGCCTGCAGCAGTGCGTGGATGTGGCGTTCGATCAGCATCTGCCCGCCGATGCGCAGCAGCGACTTCGGCGTGGTGTCAGTCAGCGGGCGCATGCGCTCGCCACGACCGGCGGCCAGCAACATGGCGCGCATCAGCGGCCCGTCCCGTCCATCAGCACCAGCCCGCCGTGTGTTGTTCCACCAGTTGCACCATCAGTTCAATGTGCCCCGCGGTATCGTTCAGACAGGGAATATAGCGGTATTCCACGCCACCGTTCTTTACGAACGTGTCACGGTTCTGCATGGCGATCTCCTCCAGTGTTTCCAGGCAATCGGCACTGAAGCCGGGGCAGACCACCTGCAAACACCGTGTCCCTTCCTTCGCCAGCTTCTCCAGCGTGTGGTCGGTATAGGGTTTCAGCCAGTCCTTCGGCCCGAGACGTGACTGGAAGCTGTACATCCAGTCGTCCTCGCCCAGCTCCAGCGCCGCGGCCAGCAGGGCGGCGCTGGCATCGCACTGGGCGGGATAGGGATCGCCCTTGTCGGCATAGTCCTGCGGGATGCCGTGAAACGACATCAGCAGGCGATCGGCCGTGCCGTGCTCCGCCTGGAAGGTCCGCACGCTGTCGGCCAGTGCGGAGATATAGGCCGGGTGGTCGTGGTAGTCATTGATGTAACGCAGCTCCGGCATGACGCGCCAGTGGCGCAACTCGGTGGCGATGGCATCGAACACTGCAGCGGTGGAGGTTGCGGAGTACTGCGGATACAACGGCAGCACCAGCACGCGGGTTATACCGGCCGCCTGCAGTTCGGCCAGTCCGTCGGCAATGGAAGGATTGCCGTAACACATCCCCAGCGCGACGTGGACCGGCTGCGCGAAGCGCGATGCCAGCGCAGCCTGCAGGGCGGCCTGCTGACGGCGCGAGATCACCAGCAGCGGTGAACCGGCCTCCGTCCACACCTTCGCGTAGGCGCGCGCGGAACGGCGCGGCCGGGTGGTGAGGATCACCAGGTTCAGCACCGGCCACCACAGCGCCCGCGGCAGCTCCACCACGCGCGGATCCCACAGGAACTGCCTGAGGTAGCGGCGCACGGCACGTGGCGTGGGGGAGTCCGGCGTGCCCAGATTGGCCAGCAATACCCCGATTTTTGCGCCGTGATCCGTCTGCATCGATAGGTACCGGTTAAGTGAGGGCACGTTCCAGCAACTGCTCGTCGACCGGCAGCGGCAGTACCGCGTGCAGGGGGAACAGGGCCGCCAGCTTGTCCACATACGGCAGTTCCGCACGCGCCACCAGCGCAATGATACGGGTAGTGGAGGAATATTTCTGCAGGCTGTAGAGAAACACATCGAGGTTGCTGACATTGACCCCGGCATAGTTATTTCCATAGCCATACATGAACTCGGCCACCACGTAATCCGGTACCTGCTGCTTCAGCGCGGTGATCGCCTTGCGCATGGAGTTGAACTTGAGTTCACGGATGCCCAGCCGCCGGTACAGCGCGGAATGGTCACGGTGTGCCGGGGACTCGATGATGGAAAACAGCAGGGGTGCGGGCATACGCACGATTATAAAGGCATCGTGCGGCCGGCAGGTCTGCATGCACCGGTCCGCAGACCGCGGCGGGCGTTGTGACCGGGCCGTTGTTGCCCCGGTCAGAACCATCGCCGGAAAATGTCAAATCCGGCCTGGAGGCAGATCCGTTTTTTCATGCTCCCCGGGCCGGCTGCACGACGGCCGGAAAATCCCGGAACAGCCTTAGCAAACTGCGCGGCAATTTGTTACTATCCTATTAGTGAATTATTATATACTTATCTGAACAGTTTTAACTTTATGAATTTAATTGGAATTTTACGGTCTTCTGTCCTGGGGGTTATCCTCCTGGGCTACGTGATCCCCGTCTACGCGCAGGACGAGGGGCTGTGTGCCCCGTTCAGGGATGGTCTGGTGGCGCCCGAACGGGTGAAGGCCATGCTGTCGGCTGCTGAAAACGGTCACCTGTACCGCATCCGGAACTCCACTTCGCGGGTGGGATTCTGTGTAGACAGCAAGCTCTCCAGCATCAAGGCCGTGTTCCGGGATTTTCAGGGTGGAGTTTCCCTGTGGCCCGATCCGGGCGGGCAGGAGCAGGCCCTGATTGATATCCAGACGGCCAGCCTGGATGCCGGCAACCGGATCACCGAGCACATGCTCAAGAGCAAGGGGTTCTTCGATGTGGAGCACTACCCGCAGATCCTGTTCGTCAGTACCAAAATCCACTGGAACGATGCTGCCAACGCCGTGCTGAAAGGGAAGCTCACGCTGCATGGTGTGACGAGGCCCGTGGAATTACAGGTGCACCTGACCAGTATCGAGAAGGAAACCGATGGCCGTGTCGAGAAGGTCGTGGCCAGGGCGGGCACCGTCATCAACCGGGCTGACTTCGGCATGGGTGAATTTTCACCGCTTGTCGATGAGAAAGTCCGGTTATGCATGACCGTGGAGGCGGACCGCTACGTGGGTCTGCCGGGTTCCGCACACAACGGAGCTGCCTCCAAACGTTGATGAAACGCGGCAGGTACAGCGGCGCGCGGAACGCCGCTGACAAGCCGGGCTGAGCGATGCAGCCACCAGCAGTACCAACCGGATTCGATGGATGAGGTGTCATATGCGCGATCTGGACAAGGATTCGACATACGAAGTACCCGAGTTACCCTGGCTGGCCTACCATGAGGCGTTGTATGCCGCGCATCTCGCCCGCGGGTTCTTCCTGCAACGGCAGGTCTTCGCCGTCGGCAGGCGCCTGAGAGATCGTTTCTGTAACCGGGTCCACCGGCTGAACATCGGCATCTGCTAGCGCCGCTGCTGCATCCGATCCGTTGTTGCAGGAGCATTGGCAGCACCGGCGAGGCGCCACTCTCGTGGCGGATGAATGCCGGGTAGTTCCCTTATTCCGCTCTCCTCACGACAGCGGCGGCAGGAGTTTCCGCAGTTGCCGGTCGTGGTAACGGCCCATCAGCAGCACCGAAAGTATCGCCCCGAACAGGGCCCATGCCATGTCGGACTGGGTGTCCCAGACATAGCCCTGCGTGCCGAGGAAGGCCTCGGCCGAGTCCCCACTCAGTACCGCCACCTGCCACTCGATCAGCTCGTAGCCGGCACTCAGCGCCAGGCAGAAACACACCACCAGAAAAGCCAGCCAGCCACGGCCGTTCACCACCGCCTTGCGCAGCAGCAGCTCGCGTGCCAGCAGCGCCGGAACAAAGCCCTGTGCAAAATGGCCGAGCTTGTCGAAATTGTTGCGCTGCCAGCCGAACAGTTCGCCCAGCCAGTCGAACAGGGGAACATGCGCGTAGGTGTAATGACCGCCCACCATCATGATGATGCAGTGCGCCAGTACCAGCCCGTAGGCCAGCGGGGTCAGCGGAAAGCCGTGCCGGGTCACCAGCAACAGCACCAGTGCGGCCAGTGCCGGAATCACCTCCAGCCACCAGGTGAACCGGTCCGCCGGCTGGTACGCCGACCAGCCCAGCACCAGCAGGAACACGATCAGCCACGCGCGCGTCATGCTGCAGCCCGCGCCGGGCTAGCGATTGACATCGAGGTCGGCGTATCTGGCCGGATCACACTGCTTGAGCAGGGTGCGGGTATACACCAGGCTGGTCCGGTCGTCCTGCGCCCTGACCTGCAGTTCCAGGTCCTGCGCGATCAGCTGGCTGGCCTGGTAGTACTGCCAGGCATTCATCCCGAGTGACAGCGCCATCGTCATGCCCAGCAGCACCACGGTGTCCATGTTGATCGTCAGCGTTTTCAAGTCGTCCCCCTGTCGTCAGGCCGGTCCTGACTGTAAGTGAGGCCGTATCATAACGCTTCCCGGCACCAAATCGTCCCGGCTGGCAGAGCCGGCGCCTGTGGCCGGGCACCGCGCCATGACCGGTGTCACTACGGTTGCGGCGACAACGGCAGATAACGACGGATCAGCAGATGATCAACCGTCAGCTGCCTGACCTGGCTGACAATCAACAGGGAGAGCAGAATCCCCCATTCCAGGTGGTCCTGCAGCGCAGCCGGCGAATCCTTCAGGGCGTCATAGTAGGACACGACCGCCACGACATTGAGCACCAGCAGGCCACAGGCGGAGAACCGCGTCCACAGGCCGATGGCCAGCAATACCGACAGCCCCAGTTCGCCGCCGGCGCCCATCCATGCGGCCACCTCCGGCGGCAACAGGGGCACGTGATATTCCTCGCGGAACAGGTAGAGCGTCGATTCCCAGTCCTGGATCTTGTTCCAGCCGGAGGCAAAAAATACCTTCGCGAGATACAGCCGGGCCGCGAGATCCGCCAGCGGGGCCAGACGATCCAGCACCAGCCGTTCCAGCCGTTTCCACGCCGCGTGAATGTGCTGCAATCCTGTTGTCATCGCCGTGGTTCCCTGTCGCTGTGCGTCGTCATGGTTTCCGGTTCCGGCGCCTGCCGCCGGGCCACCAGGATCCCTGTTTCCACCCACAAACGCAGCCAGTCCGCGGCCTGCTGCGCCGCATCGCCTGTACCGTGCTCGGCAATGCCCGCGCACAGGTCGGCAAAGGTTGCGCCCTGGTGCAGGTGGTCCAGTGCGGTCCGCTCCCGGTCGGACAGGCTGCGCCAGCCGCAGGCGAGGTCCGGTTTGCGGTAGACCAGCCAGTGCATCGGCTGCCGGACCGGTGTGATCGTCTCCCCGGGGATGGCATCCTCCATGCCGGTCAGCGCACGCCAGAGCGGCGGTGCATTCCACGCCAGCGACAGCAGCGACACGGAGGGATGCAGGTCAAACTGCAGACCGTTCCAGGAATGTGCCGGGACAGCGAGCAGGTCGTCGACGCTCAGCCGGTCGGCGTCCGCCGCATCGATGGTATGGCGAATGGCCCATTCGAAGGCGGCCAGTTCGCTCAATACCGGCACCTCGCACCAGGGCGGCCGGGCACGCAGGAACTCGTCCAGGGCAGCGCCGAACCAGCGAATCGAGGCCCGGGTGGACGGATATCGATCGAGGTATGCGCGCGCCATGACATCGAAATCTGCATCCCCCAGGGCCTGGTGCAGCGCCGGGTAATTGCAGCGCAAGGCCTCGATCAGGCGCAGGGCATAGGCATTGACGTAGATGTCCAGCTGGATGTCGCTGTCTACCGAACCGGGCTGCAACCAGGCGCGGAGAGGTTCGCGATCCTGTAGCGGATCCACGATGCAGGCCTGCAGGGCGGACTGCCACTGCTGCAGCCGCCAGCCGGCGTTGCCGCGCTCAGGAACAGGCATGGCGGACCTCCGGCAGACTTTCCCCCCGGGCGGCCGCGGCATCCACGGCCACGCGCCGGGCGTATGTGAGCTCGGCCACCAGTTCGGCCAGCGGCGGTATGCGGTCATCGCGCTCGATCATCACCGGCACATCGGGGAACCGTTGCGCAGCGTCGTGGTACAGCTGCCAGACCGCGTCGCAGACCGGGTGATCGTGGGTGTCGATACAATACTCGCCCTGGTCCGTGTGTCCGGCGAGATGGAACTGGCGAACGCGTGCCGGCGGCAACGCCAGCAGGTAGCGGCACGGATCGAACCGGTGATTGCGGCCGGAAACGTAAATGTTGTTGATGTCGACCAGCAGGTCGCAGTCCGCCTCTTCGGCGATGGCACTGATGAATTCCCACTCTGTCAGCGGCGCCTGTGCCTCGACGTACGTGGATACGTTCTCGATCGTCAGCCGGCGACCGAGAAAATCCTGTGCCTGCCGGATGCGGTCCGCCACGTGCCGCACCGCCTCTTCGGTGTAGGGCAGCGGCAACAGGTCATGCAACCGGGCCCCCTGCACGCCGGTCCAGCACAAATGATCGGAAACGATGGCGGGCTCGATCCGGTCCGCCAGTGCCCTGATAGCCTGCAGATAATCCCGGTCCAGCGGATCGCAGGAGCCCAGGTTCATCGCCACGCCATGCATGGCCAGCGGGTAATCCCGGCGAATCCGCTCCAGGTAGTAGAGTGGTTTTCCTCCCGGCACCAGGTAGTTGTCGGAGAGGATCTCCAGCCAGTCCACCGCCTGCGGTGCGGCGAGAAAATCCCCGTAATGTTCCGGGCGCAGGCCAAGCCCGAATCCTGTCAAATCCGCCATGAAGCGCGCTCCTGTCAGTGTGCGGTGAACGGGTGGGTTGACAGGGCGGGGCATGCCCCGCCCTGTCAACCGGACCACGGTCTACTCGATGACCTTGCCGCCCTGCTTCACGCACTCGTCCGCGGAAGCTGACAGCAGCCAGCCCATGCCCTTGCAGGAGTTCTGGCCGGCACAGGCATTGGTCGCGGTCTTGCACTTGGTCTGGCCCTTGCAGGCATTGATCCCCATGCATTTTACCTGCGTGCTGTTCCCGGCCTCATTGGCAAGGACCGGGGTCGCCATGGTCGTGGCAAACAGCGCGGCTGCAGAGGCCGCCAGGGCCAGCCTGGCGGCCGTGTTCGTGAGGGAGCCATTCCTGGTAAACGTATTCATGATGTATCTCCTGTTTTCGTGACAAACGGGTTTCCGGGTATTGTGGGTTTCAGCCCCCACACCCATCTGATGCACTGACAACGGAAATATTACAGCAGCTGAAAAATTATTTGTGCCGGTGGTCAGCCGGTTGCTGATGCTGTTGATGCAGGTGGCCGGCCAGCGCCTTGATCTCTGCCTCCGCCACCGGCGGCACAGGCCGGCGTGCCAGCACCTCGCGCATCAGCCGCAATTGCCGGAGAAACAGGCGGCAATGGTCACAGATCAGCAGATGAAAGCGGACGCCGAGACGCTGCCGCCAGTTCAGCTGACTGTCGAGATAGTCACTGGCCCGGATTTGCACCAGATCACGGCAGGTCAACATGTACCGGTCTCCTCATAAACTTCCACCATCGCGTACACCTTTACGCGTGCGCGATGCAGTATCACCCGGACATTGGATGCACTGACGGGGAGAATGTTACAGATTTCCTCTACTTCCAGACCCTGGTATTCCCGCAGGGTCAGCACACTGCGCTGGATTTCCGGCAAGGCATCGAGCAGTTTTTCGAGACAACGGAGAAAATCCTCATGGCTCAACAGGGCTTCCGGGGACTGGTCATGCCAGAGCGCCGGTGCCTGTGCCCAGTGGCCATCCTCCAGAAATCGATCCGGGTCAAACAACCCTTCCTTCCCTGTCGCCGGGTCATCGATCCGGATCTCACGCCTTGCCTTGCGCAGTCGGCCCCTGGCTTCATTGATCACGATACTGAAGAGCCAGGTTTTCAGGCTCGAACGCCCTTCAAAATCCGGCAAATGACGGATGGCTGACAGCCATGCCTCCTGCACCGCCTCCTCGGCCTGTGCCTCGCCGACAATCGCCCCCGCCGCCCGCTTCATGGCGCCGTGATACAGCCGCACCAGTTCCTCAAAGGCGGCCTTCTCGCCTGCCTGCAAACGGGCAAGCAAGGCGCCCTCATCCTCCGGTTTCCGGCGGGTCATCCTGACTCCCTTGCCGGGGAAATCATGCCCGGACGTGGCCCACGCTGGCGTTTCGACCCCCCTGCGGTGTGGACAGGTAATGATCGTGAATATGCAAGGTTACAGGGGACGAGAGGACACGGGAATCCATGCATCAGGCACCCGTTTCCGGGCGCGGAGCAGCCGTGCGGAGATGCATGGGCAGGGCGCCGCTTCTGATATGGCACGCCCGGCCACGACAGCCGGACCGCAGGCAACTCCGAAGGCCACCCGGCAGCGATTCACGGGAACCCGTTGGCACGGGACCCGCCCGCACTGGAACAGGAACCGGTCTACTCAGGCACTTTGGGCGGAGGTGGCGCAGTGTTGCCCTGTGAGGGACTCACCACGATCGCACCCGGGTACCCGCCACCCCAGCCGTAGGGACCATAACCGCCGTAGGGACCATAGCCGCCGTAGGGACCGTAACCGCCGTAGGGACCGTAACCGCCGCCGTAGGGACCACCATACCGGTCGTAATACCGGTCGTAATACCGGTCATGGTCGTTATCGAACCAGCGATTGGGGCTGAACATGTTGCCGAAGTTAAAGGCGTGCGCAGCATTCATCCCCAGGATAAGGGCTGCGGCCAGAATAATTGTTGTACGCTTCACTGTACCGTGACCTCCACTTTTTTACTTACCACATACCAAGATGCCGTATAAACAGCCAAATTAACCCTCAATCCCTGCCCCGAACGGGGTATTCCTGCCTGCCAGGTAAAATAAAAGCATAAATAAATTCGACTTTTCCTGACCTATGTCAAACCGGGTGTAAACCTGATCAGTGTAAGAATATACTCAAGGTATAGCGCCGTAACGGACGATTTACAATCGTTTTGTCAAAAACAGAAAAAGTCCTGCAGCCTGCCCGCGTTCCGGGGCAAGGACAGGAGATCGTCGATACCCGGCAGGGTATCGGCTTCGAATCGATGACCAGGGGGCATCATGAAAAGGTTGCTGGCTCTGCTGCTGTTCAGTCTGCCGCTTGTGACGGCAGCCGAGGACTATCAATCCTCACTACTGGTTCAAACCGGAACCCTGCGCGAGAGTGATCTGGTGGTGCGCACCGTAACGGACCTGGAAAACAACAAGATCTGCCTGTCGTTCTATGTAAGAACCACCGGTACAAGCCCGGCGATGAGCTGCTATGACACCCGGGGAGGTTACCGCACCGATGTGAGTCAGACAGGCCACTTCAAGAAAGGCAAACTGGTCGTCCGCAAGATCAAGGATTCGCTGAATAACGTCTCCTGCCTGGTGGCCTATGTCAGCGAACCCGGCACCGCGCCGGCCATCGACTGCTACAACAGCAGTCCGTCTGCCAAGGACGATATCCAGCGTACCGGGCATCTTCGGGAGGGCGACCTGGAAATCGAGCGGGTGGTCGATGCCGAAAGCACCAAGACCTGCCTGATTGCGTTCGTGAGCGTGGGCGGCGCCAACCCGTCACTTACCTGCTATGAGAGTTCCGGCAATAAAAAGGGCGGCCTGTCACAAAGTGACTACATGCACGAAGGCGACCTGCTCGTCAGAAAGATACGTGACGACGCCAACCAGAAGGAATGCCTGATGTCCTACGTCAGCACCGAGGGTACCACACCGTATATCTACTGCTTCGACAAGCCTGTCACTGCGTCAGGCACAGGGGGGATAAAGACGACGAAATCCCCATCGGTTTCATTACCACTCAATCCCCCCGCGTGGAGGCCACAACCCTGAGGTCCGCGCGCAGCAGTCAACGCCATCGCCGGCTACCCGCCGGCAAGACACGGGCCCGCTTCCAGCGCAACCGGGGCAGCAGGAGCCGGTCCTCCGGCTAGTCCCGGCCACTCCGACGACGGGAAATCGCAGCCCGGCAGACTGCCCAGCAGCACCGGGCAGCCCGCCTCATCCGCATGCCGCCAGCACACCTGCAGCGGGTTCTGAACGAGAATCGATATCATTTCCACGGAGTATCACTGACTCGGAATGGTCTATACCTACTCTGGCGCAGTGCGAATGGGTCCGCTGCGTGCACGGGTTTTTACCCGGAATGCGAGTCACGGGCCTGTCCGGCGCAACGCATGCATGTGAGGGCATGTTCAGCAACGACATGATGCCGTTTTTGCCGGCCTGAGCGCAGACTGGCCAGGCCGGCAATCACAGCCGTGACAATCGTTTGCTGCGCGGTGCAGCCTCGGGCTACGGAAGCTGGCTGATGAGATTATGGGCGGCTTTCTCGACGATCTTCCTGAAAGTGACCGGCTGTTCCGAACTGCTGTCCCAGGAATAGGTGACTTCCTCGGTGCCTTCCCAGACGATTGAACCGTCTGTACTGTCCCAGATCTGGAAAAACATCCGGATATTGGCTTCCTGCGTCTGGATCAGGCGAAGCCCCAACGCGTTGAATCGACCTTTCGACAGCTGTGAAAAACTGGACAACTTGAGCTGCCCGAGGTAGCGGGCCCCGGTGATCCGGCCGATTTCCTTGAGCGTGTCGTAACGGAAGATACCGGTATCGCCATAATCGGCATACATCTTCTTGTAGTTGTCTGCGATGCCTGACTTGTTGATGGCGCTGAGGGTGGCTGGCAACGACATGACCGGTATGCCGGGGCGTACCTCTTTTATGACTTCGGCAAAGATGAATGCCAGGGTCTGTTTGTCCTCTTCCTGGCCGGTCACGGTTGAAGGAGTGATAAAGGCCAGGCCATGGTTTTCGAGATCGCCTTTTTTCAGTGAGATGTTCGACTGGTGGGCCGTGGAGTGAATCTGGTCCGAGGCGCAGGCGCAAACCAGGGAGGCAACCAGCATTACAGAGATCATCCGCCAGGAGTGATACCGGATACCGGACATGACCATCACTTCAACCTGTAATCGATCCTGCGGAAGCGGCTGATTGTAGCAAACCGGTTATCCTCATAACAGGTACAAGGGATTTCAACATGGATCCGAACCAGCCGGATCGAATCCAGACTGGTCCAACTGCTGCCGGTGCAATTGCAAGGCTGACACGGGTCTGCAAGTCTCCTAGACCCTGACCTCGAATCCGATGATCGCGGTCTTCAGCACCTCGTCCACGCGCCGCACCGGGATGAACATCATGTCCTGGCGCACCTGTTCCGGCAATTCCTCCAGGTCCGCTTCGTTGTCCTTCGGCAGGATCACGCGCCGGAACCCGGCACGGTGCGCGGCCAGCATCTTTTCCTTGATGCCACCGACCGGAAGGACCAGCCCGCTGAGCGTGATCTCGCCGGTCATCGCGATGTCGTCGTGGATCGCCGCCCCGCTGTAGGCCGAGGCCAGCGCGGTGGCCATGGTGACACCGGCCGACGGGCCGTCCTTGGGTGTGGCACCGGCCGGTACGTGGATGTGCATGCCCGACTTGCGCAGCACCTCGGGATTGAGCCCGAAATCACCGGCGCGAGACCAGATATAGCTTTGCGCGGCACGCGCGGATTCCTGCATCACGCTGCCGAGCTGACCGGTCAGCACCAGTTCCCTGCCCTCCGGCAACGTCACTGCCTCGACATAGAGCACCTCGCCTCCGCTCTCGGTCCAGGCCAGGCCGGCCACCACGCCCGGGATCAATGACTCGCGTCGTCCCTCGCGCGCCATGCGCGGCGGACCAAGGAAGTCATTGACGCGTGCGGTATCCAGTATGACCGGCTCGACATGGCCCTCGGCGATGCGGGTGGCGACCTTGCGTGCAATACGTCCCAGCGCGCGGTCGAGCGAGCGCACACCGGCCTCGCGCGTGTAGTTACGAATCACCCAGGCCAGCGTAACGTCGTCAATGACCAGTTGCTGTGCATCCAGGCCGGCGTTCTGCAGGTTGCGGTCAAGGATAAAACGGCGTGCAATTTCCAGTTTCTCCGCCTCGCTGTAGCCGGACAGGCGCAACACCTCGATGCGGTCGAGCAGCGGCGCGGGAATGGTATCCAGCGTGTTGGCGGTAACCACGAAAAATACGCCGGACAGGTCGAACGGCAGGTCCAGGTAGTTGTCGTTGAACTCGCGGTTCTGCGACGGATCGAGGATCTCCATCAGCGCGGCAGCGGGATCGCCGCGGAAGTCGCGGCCCAGCTTGTCGATCTCGTCCAGCATCAGCAGCGGGTTGTTGACCCCGGCACGGCGGATGGCACGGATGATGCGCCCCGGCATGGCACCGACATAGGTACGCCGGTGTCCGCGCAGCTCCGCCTCGTCGTGCAGGCCGCCGAGACTCATGCGCTCGAAGGTGCGTCCCAGTGCGCGCGCGATGGATTGCCCGAGCGAGGTCTTGCCGACCCCGGGGGGGCCGACAAGGCACAGGATCGGGGCGTGCGCGTCGGGATTGAGCTTCATCACCGCGAGGTGCTCGACGATGCGTTCCTTGACTTCCTTCAGGTCGTAATGATCCTCGTCCAGTACGGCGCGCGCACGGGTGAGATCGAGGTTGTCTTCCGTACGCTGCTGCCACGGCAGGTCCAGCACCAGGTCAACGTAGCTGCGCGAGGTCTGGTAGTCCGGCGCATTGGCGGACATGCGTTCCAGCCGGCCCAGTTCGCGGTCGATCTCGCTGCGCACGGCATCCGGCAGGCTGGCCGCCGCCAGCCGCTCGCGCAGCGTGGCAACTTCGGCCTGCTCGGGGGACGATTCGCCGAGCTGTTCCTGGATCTCGCGCAGTTGCTGGCGCAGCATCATGTCACGCTGTTCGCGTGTCATCTTCGTGGACACGGCGCTGGAAATCTGATGCTGGATCTCCAGTACCTGGATCTCGTGGTTGAGGTAGTCGACGATCAGCCGCATCGCTTCCAGCTGGCTGTTTGCCTCAAGCAGCCGGTATTGCTTCTCGATGCTGATCGAGATCACCGAGGACAGCACGTAGGCCTGCTCGACCGGTCTCTCGAGGTCGGCAACCAGCTGCTTCAGATCGATCTGCATCTGTGCCGGACCGATCTCCAGCATGCGCGCTGCCTGATCGAGCATGGTGCGGTGCAGGGCTTCCACCTCGGAGCCGGTATCGTTGAGCTCGGGCAGGTAGGCGGCGCGGCATTCCAGGCAGGGATCGCTCTTCAGCAGCGCCTCGCGTTCGATGCGCCGGCCGGCCTGCAGCAACAGGTGGATCGTTCCCTGGGTACGCTGCATGCGCTTGATGACACACAGCGTGCCGATCGGGTACAGGTCATCCGCACCCGGTTCCTCCACGCTGGCATCACGCTGTGTGAATACCGCGATGCGCTTGTCCTCGGTAGCCAGTGCCGCCTCGACCGCGGCAACCGAGCGGGCCCGTCCGGCCGTCATCGGCATCACCATGTACGGGAACGCCACGCTGTTCTTGAGCGGGAACACCGGCAGGACCAGTGCGTCAGGGTGATCAATTATCATGAATCGTTACTCCTCCCGGGCGGCATGGATCAGCAGCATGCCGTCGCGGTACTGCATGCGCAGTGATTCGGGGGCGATATTGCCGGGCAGGCGGACGATGCGCCGGAACCAGTCATAACTGATCTCCAGCGACAGCGATTGCTGCGCCTCGGGAATGCACAGGTCACGGCGCCGCCCCTCGATGACCAGGGTATTGCCATGGACAATGACCGTCAGGTCCTGCTGGCTGACCCCGGCGAGTTCCAGCTTGACCAGCCAGCCACCGGCGCAGCGGTAGACATCCGCCCGCGGGTACCAGCTGTTACGATCGTACAGGTCCATGACCGGATTCCCGGAATCACCCGGTCTCCCTGTCCAGCGCCGGATAATCGGTGTATCCCTTCGCTCCGGGTGTATAGAACGTGTCCACGTCGGGTTCGTTGAGCGGTGCGCCGGTCTTCCAGCGTATGACCAGGTCGGGATTTGCAAGGAACGGACGTCCCACAGCGACCAGATCACATTTGCCGGCCACCAGGTCACTTTCGGCGCTCCGGCACGTATAGCCGCCGGAAAGGATCAGGGTGCGACTGAACACCTTGCGGAACATTGCCTTGATGGAATCCGGTACCGGCGGCGCGCCCATGGGGGAATGATCCACCAGATGGACATAGGCGATCCCGCTGGCCTCGAGCTGTCCTGCCAGCCAGGTATAGTCGGCCTCCATTGCGTCATACAGCGGCATGTCGTTGAACACGCCATAGGGCGACAGGCGGATCCCGAGCCGGTCCCTGCCGATGGCGGCACTCACCGCCGCCACGGTTTCCAGCACGAAGCGTCCGCGCTGTTCGATCGCGCCGCCATACTCATCGGTGCGCTGGTTCGAACCGGGACGGATGAACTGCTCCAGCAGGTAGCCGTTTGCACTGTGCAACTCGACACCGTCAAAACCGGCCTCCATGGCATGGGTGGCGGCCGCGGCAAACTCGGTGATGGCCGTGCGGATGTCATCGGCCGTCATGGCCTGCGGTACGGGGTGAGGCTGCAGCCCTTCGGCATCCGTGAACATCTCTCCGTCAGCCGCCACGGCCGAGGGCGCCAGCACGCGCGCGCCTGCCGGCAGGTTCAGCGGGTGCGCCACCCGGCCACAATGCATGAGCTGGACGAACATCTTCGCACCACCGGCATGTACCGCACCGGTGATTGCCTTCCACCCCTCCACCTGGGCCGGGGTAAAGATCCCCGGGATGCGTGGATAGCCGAGGCCGTTCGGCGACGGCGAGGTGCCCTCGGTAATGATGAGTCCCGCCGCCGCGCGCTGCGCGTAGTACTCCTGCATCAGCGCATTGGGGACATTACCGGTTGCGCGGTTGCGGGTCAGCGGCGCCATGACCAGGTGGTTCTTCAGCGTCAGCGGGCCAAGGGTGGCATGCGAAAACAGGACAGACATGACGGGTTCTCCAGACTGTGATACAGGGTGGCGTGGATCGCTGAAACCAGTGTCAGGGATCGGGAAACATACCCTGAATGTACTGCGGTCCTGCGTGGTGTGCCAGTCATGCCAGCAGCGGGCGGAAAAACGCCGCGCCGAACGCAACCGCATCCGCCAGGTTGAACAGGCTGGTCTGCTCCGGATCCTGCTGTTGCCAGGCCCGCGCCGTTTCCCGGTCGTAAAGGAACACCATTTCCAGGCACAGGCTCTGCGCGGCGCTGCCACCGGTCGCCTGCCAGTGGATACCCACCCACGGATCAACCGGTTGCGCCGTGAGTATGCATGCCGCCTGCATGTCGATCGCAACCGGGCGCTGCGTCAGGTGGCAGCGCGAGTCGATGTGCGTGGCCACACCGAACAACGGCGCAACGGACAACGCATCCAGCGCACACATGGCATGCACGATGAGGCCGTTGACCGTTACGCGGTGTACCCGTGGCTCGACGGTGAACGGGTAGGCGCCGGCGATCTCGCGCCGGTCCGGCGAGAGCACGACAAGATCATCGTCCGCCAGCCGCTGCAGTGCGGCATCCATGTCGCCGATGCCGGGCCAGGCGGCGACCTGGTCGCGCGTGAGTGGTACGCCCGCAGCGGCAAAACTGCGCAACACGGCGCGGTGCAGCTCGCGTAACGGTGGCGCCAGCGCGCGCTGGCGTTCCTGCAACGGCAACAGGCGATTCAGGTGGGCGATGGCCTCGGCCAGGTCCTCATCCCGGGGAACGGCGGGAGTCGCCATGGCGTCGACAGGCCCTGTACTCCCCGGTGCGGATGTACGTCTCATCGTGATCTCCATATTTCATGATTGCCGTTACGGGACACCGACTCAATCATCCTGCCCCGCCGTCACGTGGCGTTGCGCACCCGTGCAAATGAATCGCAACTTGTTGATTATTTACATATTTATTCAAACACCGAAGGGTGGGTGGCAACCGGATCTCGCATGGACCACCTGCGCGCCCGTCCCCGAACCGCATTGCAGGCAGTCACTCGATGAATTTTCCGATCACGCTGTGGTCCCGCTTGATCTGGTGAATCAGCTGGTCATACCGGTGCATCTGGGTGATCGAGCGGAGGATCAGGTGCCCGCCGAACACGATCAGCACCAGGTTCAGCAGGCCGAGCGGTATCAGGAAGTGCAGCACATGAAGGACGTCATAATACCGGGAGGTGGCGATCAGCACGCTCAACACCGACAGCGGCAGGGCCAGCACGGCAATGCCTGTCCGCAACACGGCCAGCGAGGTGCGCTTCTCGGCCAGCAGCAGCTGCATCTCGTTGATTACAAGCGGGTCGGCCCCGGCTGGATCACTGGTCATGTCATCTGCCTGTACCATGGACACCCGGGGAATTCCTTCCTCACGTCGCGTCAGCGGGGTAAAGCAACCCGCCCCTGTCCCGACCACCTGCGTACCTCATCATACTGCCAGCCGGACCGGGAGTAATACCCTTTCTTCTCACCTTCCATTGCATCGTATTCCCATCGACCGGCCAGCTCCCCGAGAGGTGTGCAATCATTCGGGGCAGATACATGGGTCCGGTGCAGTCATTTGTATGCGGCGCTTGTTCATAATGTCCCTGCACCGTGTCGTTATTCAGACTCCGCTGTATCCAAATGTCGCCTCGAATCCCTCCGTTATGATTTTATCCAGAATTTCCTTTGTCGCCTCCGTGTCATTCACAAACGGAAAATCTGTATCCGGTTCGGGCAGCTGCAGGAACTCGCACAACGGTCCCCATCCATCCTTCACTTCGAAGACCAGCAGACGTGATGCCGGAACGGTATTCCGTACCTCGTCGGTATGCTCCTGAAAACGCTGAATCAGGTGCTGTTTATCGTGCATTCGATCCTGCAGGTAGTCGTTGACGTTCAACTGTATGAATTTGCCCATCTCAACGTTCCTGAGGTATTCAATCCAGCGTGGTGTGAAGATGGTCTCCTGAGTCGATTCAAACCAGCGCTCAGGATCACGAACGGTCAGGATGACCCTGGCATCGGGGTAGTGAGCGGCAAGGGCCTCGTAGCTTGAACAGGAAGGAAAGTCGACGGTTGATTCGAACCCGTCGAACAGGGTATCCCAGTCAGGCTTGCCACTGGCGGCATCAACCCACTTCTGCCAATGCTCCGGCCCGCGGGGAAGGCACTCCACCATGTGGTAACAAGGGCCCAGGCCAAGTTGTTCCAGTGCCGCCTTCAGACTCATGGTTCCTGTTCGACCGAAACCTGCGCCGATTACCTTCAATGACATACATTATCTCCTGACCGCACCGGACCTTTGTAATGCGTTATCCGCAGAAACCGATCCCGCTTGCGAATGACTTTCCTTTTATCTTTGCAACCCGAACGCTCCGCACCGGTGGCAAAGCAAGCGCGTAGCGCACAATTTGCCCGGCTGCATGCGTTTGTCAGGTTGCGAAATCATCAAATAATTTCCCAGTTCTCGACTCCGCCACGAACTTTTGAAAATAACGGGTGAAGTTTTATTCTTCCGGGATTGCCAATTCGTTGATACAATCCCGGATCTCTGGACTTAAGCTTATTCAGCAAGTGCCTGAATTCGTACTCAACCTGCCCACTCGTAACAATAATGCTTCTGCTAACCCGTTTATTCAGTATTTTGCTCTTGTTAAACTCGTAACCTCTGCGATCAGCCTCCTCTGCGACAGCTCTCAGGTATGTCGCGATTGCGCCAGACGGGTTTGATGTGTTTTTAAAACGCTTTAGTTGTGGATGATTATTATAACCGACCGTTTTTCCCGCCAGCACATTCTGAGCAAGTAAGGCCTCCCTCCAAAGGGCAACAAGGCCTTTTGAATCAAGATAGCCCGGGCTAATCGACCAGAGTCTCATTATACTTTTTCAGCAACATGACGGATTCGACATAAATCGCGTGCGGCAGCATGTCGATTTGATCGAGTCGTTGACACTGGTGCTTCCGGGATGCGTTTCATAACGGAACCCGAACTGGCCGCTGACCCTGATACAGGGTCCGGACCAGCCCGGGGCGGGCACAAATCATATCTGGCCAGAGCGAGGGAAAAGAAGTGCTCGTTGAGGCCGTGCTTGACAGCACTCGTTTCACTTCGCCTTTCCAGCATGTATTTTTGCTCCATGTTAATCCGCCCCCGGTGTCTGATGCCCTCAGTCAATCCGGATTCTGTATAAAGTATCCGCGTCCTTACGTGCTTATCCATCCAAAACACGATTCGGCGAACAAATGGTCGTTTTGTACAGGTTGCCGGTTGAC
>CAZMAK010000002.1:0-2938 GCA_964564245.1 uncultured Ectothiorhodospiraceae bacterium
GGACACCGCCCTTTCACGGCGGTAACAGGGGTTCGAATCCCCTTGGGGACGCCAAAACCAGAAGACCCGCCATCGGCGGGTCTTCTGGTTTTGGGGTTTCCATGGGTTTGGCAGAAGCCCTTCGGGTTCGACCAGCGTGCGCCGGGAGCGCGCGCGGAACAGCGGAGCTTGCGACGCTGGCCCGCAGGGCGAGCGCCAGGGATGGCGCGGGTAATCCCGCTGGGGACGTCACCGCAAACAAGCCCGCACATGGCGGGCTTGTTTCATGGTGGACTCCGTTCCGCTCAACCCGGTTCCGGTCCGGACCTCACTGCTTTTTGAAGATCCAGACTTCATCGATACCCAGTGCCTTCCTGACGGGTTCCGCGTTCCGCTTTGCCTCTCCCAGCGAGGAAAAACCGGTGACCTGCAGACGCCAGTAGTTCCTGCCCTTGACCTCGGCCCGGGCGGTGGTGGTCTGGATCCCTGCCTTCGCTGCGAGGTCGGCAAGCCGGTCCACATCCCTCTTGTTGGCGGATGAAAGCAGGTTGATGGTCCATGGTCCTTTGCTTGCGGTTTCCGCTGGCCGTGCCGCACCCGGTGCCCTGATTTGCCCGTTGGCGGTGCCGGTAACCGCGGGAGCCGGGGCCGCGGAGATGGCTGCCTGGCGTTCTGTCGTGGTTGGAAGGCTGCCGGACGCTGAGGGTCCGTGCTCCGGCTGACGGGGCGGGACTGGCCGTGCCGGTATTTGCTCCGGTTGACCGGCAAGACCGGATGCGGTACGGGCAGGTTCGGCTACCACCGGAACGATTGCCGGCCTGGCCGCTGCAGGTGTCCCGGTTCTGGCGGATGGAACCGGCTTGCCGGTTACCGTGGTGCCGGTAGCAGGCAGCAACAGGGTCAGTTTGTCTTCAAGATGAGCAAAGGCATCGCCCAGTGCGGTGATCCGTGCATTCAGGGACGCGTAGCGACCCTCCTGCAGGGTGGCACTGAACATGTGGTTCTGCAGTTCCTTCAGCTCGCTTGCCTGTTTCCGGGAAAGCGATTCAAGCGTGCTGATGCGGTGATCGATGCTGGCGGTATAGAGATAGCCTCCCGCAGCGACACATAGCGTGAACAGCAGGCCAAGCAGGCCCAGGTAAAAGGGCCTGAAGGCGCTGCTCCGTGTCTGGACAGCCGGTGCGCCCTGCAGGGGGGGTGTGGATACCGTGCTTCCGACCCGGGGCGGGGCTTCCGGTACTGAATGGTTGTGGCCCAGGGTCGCTTCCAGCCTGTGCTGGTCGCTTACCCGGTAGGCCTCAATCATCTCCATCAGGATCGGGTCGGGGTGATGAAACTCCACGTCCACGCTGTTGTCGGCGACGTGACGCACGTAGGACGGAATGGTGAGTTTTTTCTGTTCACCCTGGTGCATGACCGTGAGGTGGATGTCGACGATATCGCCATCGTTGAAGGTCGACAGACGCCCGTCCGCCTCGCAGTACAACAACATTCCCTGCTGGCTGACGTTGATGACCCGGCAGCCCCTGGGCACGGTTTTCTCGCCGATGAGAAGGGCGTTGATATTGACCGGGGTCCGGGGCTGGCGACGCCGTTCCATGGATTGTTCGGCTTTCTTCGACATGGTCCTTTATGGTGAAGAATCTATGGAAACCAGTATGTCAGATCAGTGGCGGAACTATACGATGAATTGCGGCATCCGTCCATGGTCCGGCTGCCGGGCCAGGCCTGTGGTCAGTCCTTTCTCAGGCGCGCATTGACCGCGATCGGGGTCTGGTATCTGAACATGATCAGGTAGGAGGAGACCATGAAGGTCAGCAGGGTCGTTGCCTGGATCAGGTAGGACACCTTTGTGGCAATCACCCCGGTATCGAGGGTAAGAACCGAGATCATCAGTGAGAACTCGCTGGCCTGACCCAGACGGATCCCGACTTCCCGTGACAGTCCTTCCGTTTCCCCGGAGCGTCTCAGCAACCTGGAGAACACGAAGGGTTTGGCAAACAGGATAACCGCCGCCAGGGCGATGGCCGGAACCAGGACCTGGGGAAGGATGTGCAGGTTAAAGCCCGCGCCAAGGGAAAAGAAGAACATGATCAGGAAGAAGTCGCGCAACGGTTTGAAACTTTCTGCGATAAACAGCGAAATCGGGTTCGCCGCAAGGGCGACGCCGGCCACGAATGCGCCGATCTCATAGGACAATCCGGACAGGTCCGCCAGCTGGGCAACACCCAGGCACCAGCCGATACTGGTCAGGAAAATGTATTCCTGGATGGTGTCGAAGCGGCGGAACAGGGGCTGCAGTACATGGCGTTCGAACAGATAGGCGAATATCAGCAGGGCCGGCACGACCAGGCCCGGCCGCAGCATCTGGTGCCATTCCATTCCCTTGCCGGACAGACCCTCGAGGAACAGCAGGATCGCGATCGCGAGGATGTCCTGGAGCAGCAGGATGCTGATCATCACCTGGCCGACATGCCGGTGATGCAGTGCGGTGGTCGGCAACAGCTTGAGGCCGATGATAGTGCTGGAAAACATCATCACGGAACCGATGACCAGGTTTTCGTAGACATTGAAACCGAGCAACCAACCGGCAAGGTAGCCTGTTGCACCGAAAATGGCGGAGCTGGCCGCCGTAACCAGAATGGCCTCGCGGAACATGCGCACCAGCTGTGCCGGTTGCAGGTTCAGCCCGAGCAGGAACAGGAGAAAGATGATCCCGATGTGGCCGATTTCCCGGATGAGCTCCGGATCGTTGACCAGCTGCATTCCCGATGGCCCGAGCATGCCGCCGAGCAGTATGTATGCCACCAGCAGGGACTGTCTTGCATACAGGGCGAGCGCAGCCAGTGCGGCCGCGCCGGTGAAGATCAGGAATATGGAAAAGAT
Organism: uncultured Ectothiorhodospiraceae bacterium; assembly: GCA_964564245.1. Classification (GTDB taxonomy): domain Bacteria; phylum Pseudomonadota; class Gammaproteobacteria; order UBA9214; family UBA9214; genus UBA9214. The sequence continues at coordinate 2,866 of CAZMAK010000002.1, forward strand.
GATCGAATGATCCGCCATAGGCCTATCCTATGACGCCGGGTATTCAAATGAAAGGTGACTGACCGGTTTGCTG
>CAZMAK010000002.1:3038-88539 GCA_964564245.1 uncultured Ectothiorhodospiraceae bacterium
GAAATTCGGGAAGGGCGGGATGCAGGTCGGCCGTTGTCTCCTGTCGCCTGCAGCCGGTTGTCCGGTGAGGACAGCCGAAGCGTGTAATTACCGGAACCGGGACGTATGCATTATTCGATCTCGCTGAAATACAGTGCGAGATTCAGGCGATTTTCGATATCCAGCTTTCTGAAGATCGCACTTAAATGTGCCTTCACCGTGCGTTCCGAGATCTCCAGTTCACGGGCGATCAGTTTGTTGTTGCTGCCCATATGTACCATCCGGGCGACCTGGAGTTCCCGGGGAGTCAGTGAATCCACGAGTGTCCAGTCGAAGTTGCTGCTGGATGAAGTGCTGTTCCTTTCCGTTGCGAGTTCAGTGATGACCTCGGTGATGAGCCGGCGTTGCACCCAGTAGTCACCGTCCAGCACCAGTTGTACGGCCTTCAGCAGCAAAGTTTCGCTGATGTCATCCTTGCAGAATCCGTGGGCACCTGCCTTGAACAGTTCGTGCTGGTCGACCCTGCGACTGGAGGCGTTCTCGAGAACCACGACATGGCTGTCTGCAGCCATGCGCACCACCGCAATGATCTGGTCTGTGGCGTCAGCAGGATACAGCACCGGGTCAATGATCAGGACGGACGGGTTTGTGTCCTTCAGGCGGCGGAGCATGTCGGAGGTATCCGACGTCAGGCTGAGATCGTAAGCGGACGCAAGAATGCCATGAAAATGCCCGGCGACATGGTGATCGGCGGAAGCGAGCAGTATTGTTTCTCTCTTTTCGTTCATATCGTCAGACATGTACCTGTCCCGTGTCCCGGTATGTTCTTGAGCACTGTTTCCCGGACTTTCAGAACCGGAGTCCGCAGCCAGTCCGGGGCGCATACCGGTCGTTGTGTGTCATGTGCCGGTTCCTGCGGGAGGGCCTTCAAGGCACTGGCACTGTTTCCCGGAAAATGTCCAGTGCCCCCGATGCTGCACAGGGGCCGGCTCATGTCCTGTTCACTTGTGAGGCTATCGGCTTGTCTGCCAACATGTTTAACGGACCGGAAAGTCTGGAGGGTGTGGCCGCCTAACCGCCGGCCTGGCAGTACGCAGGCACCAGGCTGCCGCAGGAGTATTTATAAAAATATATAATTAACAGTATGATGTGAAATATACAGCGAAAACACATCAGGTGTGTCCGGCAGGGATTCTTCGCAGGACATGCTGCCGCCCATGCCGTGGCAGCAGACGCACGGCGCTACGCGCTGATAAACGCATCCGTGCGAGAGTAGTGAGACAGGTTCTAGTCCCTGCAGATGTTGCTGGTGTGGCCGGGGTCCAGGCTGGTTGGCTTGCCGAGCAGGTACCCCTGGATACCGTCCAGGCGCATCTTTTCCAGCACTTTCTTCTGTGCCGTGGTCTCCACAGCCTGAGCGATGACCTGGATGTCGATACTGTGCATGGTGTCGGTCAGGGACTGGATAAAGAACTGGCTGTCCCGGTCGGTGTCTATGCTGCGCACATGGCTGGCATCGATCTTCACGTAATGGATACCGATGCTGCGCAAATACCCGTACGGTGAGAAGCCCCTGCCAAAGTGGTCGATACCGCACAGGCATCCCAGTTCGGCCAGGCGTGCCACGAGATTACGCACGTTCCGCAGGTTCGCTGTAGCGGCATACTCGGGAAATTCCACCATGATTCGACGTGCAATGGCGGGTGAGCGCGCCAGCGTGCTGCACAGCCAGTGAGTGAACACCGCATCGTGCAGGGACGTCGACGACAGGTTTACCGCGTACACGGCGGTTGAGTCGCCGTCCGTCCTGATCTGCCCGAGCAGCGCGGTGATCGTCAGCTTGTCCAGCTGACTGGCAAGACCGAGACGCTCGGCCATCGGCATGAACAGGGCGGCATTGATGCCGGTACCGCCAGGGTCGGGTATCCGCGACAGCACCTCGTGGTGGATGACGATCCCGGACTGCGCGCCGGCGGCAAAGACCGGTTGCACGGAGAGCAGGATGTGTCCATGCTCGATGACCTTCTGGATGTGTTCGCGCCAGCCTCTGGTGCCATAGATGTCCGGCTGGTTCGCTGCGCGGGTGACATGGCGTTGCCAGGTGTTCTGGCCGCTGGCCTGCGCGGCACGCAGGGCGAGGTCAGCCTCTGCCATGAGGTCGCCGGAACGATAACCCTGTCGCCACATGGCGATGCCGACATGCCCGATATCGTTACTGTTGACCAGTCCGTCAGCACGCAGCTGAAACAGCGACTGGCACAGGGAGGTGGCCAGGGATTCGGCACTCTCGGCCGGCAGCCCGACCGCGATCACGGCAAAGCCGGTGCCGGACACCCGGGCGATATAGCAGTTCTCCAGCTGTTGCAGCTGTGTCTGTATCAGCTGTGCGGTGCGTACCAGGATCCGGTCACCGGTTGCATAGCCGGACGTCTCGTTGTGTCCGGAAAGATTGTGGAGTTCAAGCAGCAGCAGCGCACCGCTGCTGATCTTGTCCTGGTCTTCCACGAGTGCGGTCAGTATGCGTTCAAAGTAGCGCCGGTTGCCGACCCCGGTCAGGGGGTCCTGGTATACCTGTTCACGCAGGGCCTCGGTCAGTGCGGATTGTTCTGCAAATATCTCGTTTACCTTGCCGGCGAGCCGGTTCATGGCGGTGACAACACTGCGTAATTCCCGGGTTCTGGGCAGCTTGTCCTGTACCAGGTAGTTCCGGTTGCAGATTGCATCCGCCTGCTGTTTCAGTGTCAGCAGTGGCCGCAACAGCATGCGTACGGCGAGCAGGGCCAGCAGCAGCAGGATCGACGAGGCCGCGAGGTAAGCCAGCAGGGAATGGATGGTGCCGTTCCAGAACCGGGCATACGCCTGTGCGGGATTTCCGGTTACGCGGACGACCCCGCCCTGTTTCCAGCCGTTCATCACCAGTGCTTCCGCAGTGGGTGTCCGGAGCGACAACAGCCTGACAAACCAGGCAGGAACGTCCGGTATCTCGAGTTTGCGTGATTTTCCGGCCAGTGGGGTACCGTTGGTTGCAACCAGTTCAATCGCGAGAAAATCGCCGCGATCAAATGCAGCGCTGATCATGGATTCAATCACCGTCATGTCCTGTGCCGCCAGATGCGGTGAGAGGGAAAGCCCGAGCGAGGTGGCGGTGTCCTGCACGTGTGCGGCGAGTTGTTCTTCATACACGCCCCGGGTGCTGGTGGTGACCAGGTACAGGGTGCCGGCAAACGCGACGCCCAGGAACAGCAGGAGGGCCAGCGAGATCTGCTTGAAGAGGGTCATCGTGCACGGATCCGCATGTCAGTGGATGCGACGGGGTCGCTACCTGGCCGCAAGCTGTTCATGATTGATCCGGGCGACCACGGAGTTCCACATGCTCAGGCGGGTTGCGCTGCCTACATGCTGTTCCTTGCCCTGCTTTCTGGCAAGCCATAATCCCTCGCCATTGAAGCTGTATACCGGCAGCAGGTCGTGACGGTTCGATGCAGGCTTGATGTTCCTGTCCAGGTTGTCCAGGACCAGCGGGTCGGCGTCCGGAGTTTCAAAATAGGTAAGCACCATGTGTGCCTGGTTGAGGTTCAGTGCCTTCACATAGGTCAGGCGCAGTTTGTCCTGTGGTATGCCCATCTCGCGCAGGGTGAAATACTTCGCAATCGAAAAGTCCTCGCAATCGCCACCATTGGCCACCAGGGTCTCCAGCGGTGTGGCCCAGTAGTCTTCCTGTCCCCATAGCACCTGATCGCTGACGAAACGCATGCGATTGAAGAAGTCGTTGGTCACACGGAGCTTTTCTCGCTCCGCCAGCTTGCCGGCCAAGCGGATTATAGCCTGCCAGTGCTCGATCCGGTGCAGTGCGCTGTCGTCCAGAGCGTGTCCCCGTGCTGCGATATACTGTTGCGACATCAGGTAGGTTTCACCGGTATAACCCGGCTTGCAGACCAGCAGAAAGCAGCTCGTCAGCAGCAGGCGGCGCAATCTGTGCCAGCCGGAACCGGCCGGGAGGGAATGTAGGATCATGATCGCGCCGTGGGTGTTTTCCGGTGACACGCTTCATATCGGCCGCATCCGGCGAACATTGATGCAGACCGGCGCGTGCCGCGAGGGGCTCCCGGCCGGTCGGAACACCGTGCCCACGTGCGTGGTACCTCAGTCCAATTGTTGGCTTGCGGTGTCCGCCGTAGACTTCACAAGACACATAAAAACAAACAGTTATGAGAAAAATCAACCTGACCATCATCAGCGGCGGAGTGCGGCGCTTTCCCGGGTGTGCGGACCTTCTGGGGGACTTTCCGGAGTTCAGGGTGCTGGCCCATGCCCATGGCCTGTATGACCCGGGTGTGTGGAGCGCCATGGGGCAGAGTGATGTCGTGCTGCTGGAGGAGGCCGTCGTGGAACATGACGGTACGGATACCATACGTTCGATCACCGAGACCCATCCACACCTCAGGATCCTGCTCATCATCGACAATGAAAATGATGACCGTGTGCTGGAGGCCGTAGGTCTGGGTGTATCCGGCGTCATGGAGCGCAGGATGATACGTACCATGCTGCGCAAGGCCATACCGGCGCTGTACGCGGGTGAGCCATGGATCTCCCGGCAACTGGCAAGTTCATTGCGCGGGCAACTGAAGCAGGACGGGCCGGATGATCGTGGCGGACCGAAGTACACGATCTTCGCCGGGCGCAGGATCTACAACTAGCCGCTGTTTCCGCATCCACCGGCCCGGACTACCGCGGCGGCTCACAATGGCGCCGTAGAGCCCGCACCAGGCAAATTGTGCCGGGAAACCGGTGCACTGCACGCCTTGCGCGGCACGATCCCGTGTATAACATTCCTTCCGGGCTGTGTAATAATGACGGCTTCCGGCCAGCCGGCAAGCGGGAAGGGATCCACCACATGTTTCGACCGTACGAGCTGTTTGTCGGTCTGCGCTATACCTACAGCAAGCGTCGCACTCACTTCATATCGTTCATCTCGGTTACCTCGATGCTTGGAATCGCGCTGGGTGTGACGGCGCTGATCACCGTACTGTCGGTCATGAACGGGTTTGAAACCGAATTGCGTGACCGCATTCTGGGCATGGCGGCACATGCCACGATCACCACGTCCGATGGCAGCCTGAAGGACTGGCAGGCCCTTGCCGGCATGGTCGAGAACCAGCCGCACGTGCTGGCGTCGGCCCCCTATGTCAGCGGCGAGTCGATGCTGAGCAACGGCAAGTTTGTCAGCGGCGCCATGATCCAGGGTGTCCTTCCGGGGCAGGAGGAGCGTGTCTCGGATGTGGGAACGCACATCACCGACGGCAACCTCGGGCTGCTCAAGCCGGGCCAGTACGGAATCATCCTCGGCAAGGACCTGGCGCTTTCCCTGGGCGCCGGTGTGGGCGATGCCATAACTGTCGTGTCACCCCGGATCACCATTGCACCTACCGGTGTGGTCCCGCGCCTCAGGCGCTTTACCGTGGTGGGGATATTCGAGGTGGGAATGTATGAATACGATCGGGGTGTCGCACTGGTGCACATGCAGGATGCGGCCAGGCTGTTCAGCCTGCAGGATGCGGTGAGCGGACTCCGGCTCAGGCTGGACGATATCTTTGATGCCCCGCGGGTAAGCCGCGCACTGGAGAACGAGCTGCCGCCGGATTACCGGGTGGAGGACTGGACGCGCCGTCATGCCAATTTCTTTCGCGCGGTCCGGACCGAGAAGCGCGTGATGTTCATCATTCTTACGCTGATTGTCGCCGTTGCCGCATTCAATATCGTGTCGACCCTGATTATGGTAGTGACCGACAAGCGTTCGGATATTGCCATCCTGCGCACGCTGGGCGCGTCACCGGGTTCGATCATGACAGTATTTATCATCCAGGGGGTGGTGATCGGCGTACTGGGTACCGCGCTGGGGGTGGCGAGTGGAGTAGGGCTTGCCCTGAACGTGGAAACCATTGTGCCCGCGATCGAGAGACTCTTTCATGTGCATTTCATGTCGGCGGACGTCTATTACATCAGCGAAGTGCCCTCGGAGCTGCACTGGCGGGATGTCTGGATCATGTCTTCCCTGGCGATGGGACTGAGCCTGCTGGCCACCCTGTATCCGGCCTGGCGCGCCGCGCGTACCCACCCGGCCGAGGCATTGCGCTATGAATGAGGTACTGGCCTGCAGCGGGCTGGGCAAGGTATTCGATGACGGGCGCCAGTCCCTGCAGATACTCCGGGACATTGATTTCCGCGTGGAGCAGGGCGAACGGATCGCCATCATGGGCGCTTCCGGCAGCGGCAAGAGCACCCTGTTACACCTGCTGGGCGGGCTGGACGAACCCAGCCGCGGGGACATCCGGATCACGGGACGTTCGCTGCAGCAGTTAAGCGCGGCTGCCCTGGGGAACCTGCGCAACCGGGCGCTGGGTTTCGTCTATCAGTTTCATCACCTGTTGCCGGAATTCACCGCGCTGGAGAACGTCGCCATGCCCCTGCTGGTCCGTGGCGTGCCGCCACCACAGGCACGACAGGAATCCACCGCCATGCTGGAGCGGGTCGGGCTCGGACAACGGCTTACCCACAAACCCGGAGAATTGTCCGGTGGTGAACGTCAGCGTGCCGCGGTGGCGCGGGCACTGGTGACCCGGCCGCAATGCGTACTGGCTGACGAGCCGACCGGCAACCTCGACCGGAAGAATGCGGACCACGTCTATCAGCTGATGGTGGAACTGAACCGGGAACTGAATACCAGTCTGCTGGTTGCCACACACGATCCGACCATCGCCGGGCGCATGGATCGCATTGTCCGGCTGGAGGACGGCCATCTGCTCGGGTAGTTGGCACGCACACGGCACCGGCTTCCCGGGCCATTTTATTCTGTTCATGGATGAACATGGTTATTCCTGCCCTGGCGTTTGTTTCCGGCGTGCTGTGGCTGCATGCCGCAGGCACGGCTCCGGCCTGGTCTCCCTGGCCTGCCGCGGCGATGGCATTGTGTGCGCTACGCTGGAAGCCGGCGTGGTTCCTGTTACTGGGATATTGCTGGGCCGGCCTGTGTGTGCAGCAGGCACTGCTGCAGCAGCTGGATCCTGCGCTGGAAGGAAAGACCGTGCACATCGAGGGGCGCATCGGGGCAGTGGAACGGCGCACTACGGGCGGTTCCCGCCGTTTTGTGTTTGTCATCGAACGACTCGATGACGGGAGTGGCTGGCAGGCATACCGGGGCAGGACGCGGTTACGCTGGTATGAGCCGGTTCCGGTGCTGTCAGCGGGGGAGCGCTGGATACTGCAGGCGCGCCTGAAACGCCCGCATGGCTACGCCAATCCGGGCAGTTTTGACTACGAACGCTGGCTGTTCCAGCAGGGTTTCCGCGCAACCGGCTATGTCCGTGCCGGAGGTGACAACCGGCGCATCGGCACGCGTGCGTCCGGCGTCCTGGAACGCTTCCGCGAGCGGCTGATACGATATTATGCGGCGTCGGAAGACGGGCCTTCGGCCGCCCTGTTGCAGGCATTGACGGTTGGTGACCGGAGTGCAATCTCCGCTGCACAATGGTCGGTGCTCAATGCAACCGGGACCACACATCTGCTGGCGATCTCCGGTCTGCACATCAGCCTGGTCGCCGGACTGGTATTCTGGCTTGCGCGGTTCCTCTGGTCGCGCAGCGCCATGCTGACGGAATATCTTCCGTCAGTCCGTGCCGCCGCACTGGTCGCCATTCTCGCGGCACTGGGTTATGCCCTGCTGTCCGGGTTTGCCATCCCGGCACGCAGGGCCGTGGTTATGGTCGGCGTCCTGATGCTGGCCGTCTTCCTGAAACGCAGTACCGGATTTTTCCAGCTGATCTGCCTGGCGGCAGTGGTTACCCTGGTGTATGACCCGATGTCGGTCCTGTCGGGCGGCTGGTGGCTGTCCTTCTGGGCGGTTCTGTTACTCGCCTGGCTCGGTGCCGGCCGGCTTGGCAGGCGTTCTGTCACCCAGCGCTGGATCGCCATTCACACCCTGCTGGCGCTGGGCATGATGCCGCTGTTGCTGCTGCTGTTTCAGCAGGCATCACTGGTTGCACCCGTGGCCAATCTGGTGGCGGTACCCGTGGTAGGTATGGTGATTGTGCCGGTCGCCTTGCTGGGCGTGCTGGCCTTTACACTGTCTGAATCCGTCGGAGGCTGGCTGCTGGAGCTGGCCGGCCATCTGCTGGACGGGCTCTGGCCGGTGCTGTCCTGGCTTGGACACCTGGAACATGCCAGCTGGAACGGACCGTCTCCCGTCTGGTGGACCCTGTTACCGGCGCTGGCCGGGCTGGCCCTGTTGCTGGCGCCGCGTGGTGTCCCCGGACGCTGGGCAGGTGCCGTACTGTTGTTGCCGCTGCTGCTGGTACGGCCGGAACGTCCACCGCCCGGCGCGCTGCAGGTGACCGTGCTGGATGTGGGTCAGGGATTGTCCGTAGTGGTGCAAACGGCCCGGCATGCGCTGGTCTACGATACCGGGCCCGGCTTCGGCGACGATTTCGACACCGGCCGGGCAGTGGTGGTGCCCTACCTGCAACAACGGGGCATCAGCCGGCTCGATACGCTGGTGGTCAGTCATGGCGACAATGACCACATCGGTGGCGTGCGCTCATTGCTAGAGCGTTACCCTGCCGGGAACATCCTGACCAGTGTACCGGACAGACTGCACGACTACCGGACGACTCCCTGTCGGCGTGGGATGCACTGGGAATGGGACGGTGTGCAGTTCACGATCCTGCATCCGGACCGGTTGCCGGACCACCCCGGGAATAATGCCTCCTGTGTCCTGCGGGTCCGGGCGGCAGGTGGTGGTGCGGTGTTGCTGACCGGTGATATCGAACAGGAAACCGAGCGGGAACTGCTGGACACTCAGCCGGACCGGCTGGCGGCCCGCGTGCTGGTGGTGCCGCACCATGGCAGCAATACCTCCTCGACCGCCGGTTTCATTGCAGCGGTTGCGCCGCAATACGCCCTGGTACCTGCCGGCTACCTGAATCGTTACCGGTTTCCCAGGCCTGCCGTCGTCCGGCGCTACCGGCAGGCCGGTGCGGTCCTGCTTGAGACCGGGCGCAGCGGTGCAATCTCCGTCAGTTTTACAGCGCATGATCCGCTGCCACGGGTAAGCCGCTGGCGGGAGCAGCATGCGCATTACTGGCAGTGGTCCGGGTGAACGTCGAGTGTTTGGCTTGTGCGGCAAATACAGTATGATCTGCTGCGGCTGTCACAAGCGGTCATGACAAGAGGCGGTGACGAGGTGCTGGAACTGGTCAAGGCGGGCGGCTGGCTGATGCTGCCGATTATTCTCAGCTCGGTGATTGCGCTGGCGATCATTGCAGAGCGGCTCTGGTCCCTGCAGGTGCGCAGGGTGTTGCCGAAGCACCTGGTGGCACAGGTCTGGCGCTGGGAGAAAATCCACCAGCTCGACGACGAGCATATGAAGGAACTGCAGGCCAGCTCCCCGCTGGGAGCAATACTGGCCGCCGGGATCGTCAATCGTCACCAGAGCCGTGACGTGATGAAGGAAAGCATCGAGGACACCGGCCGCCATGTAGTGCATGAACTGGAACGTTACCTGAATACACTGGGCACCATTGCCGCGGTGTCGCCGCTGCTGGGGCTGCTTGGGACCGTGTTTGGCATGATCCAGGTATTTTCGACGATTACCACGCAGGGGGTCGGTGACCCCGGTGCGCTGGCGGGCGGTATTTCCAAGGCGTTGATCACGACCGCGGCTGGCCTGTCGGTGGCGATACCGGCACTGATGTTCTACCGTTATTTCCGCGGCCGGGTCCGGATGCTGGTCCTCAGGATGGAGCAGCAGGCCATGCTGATGGTGGAAATCATGCACGGCAGCCGCAAGCGTCACGATGACCCGAGGTAACCGGCCATGAACCTGCAACCCGGCGGTGAGGACGAACCGGACATCAATCTTACCTCGTTGATCGATGTGGTCTTCCTGTTACTGATTTTTTTCATGGTGACGACCACGTTTGAACGCCAGTCACGGATCCGGATCGATCTGCCGGAAGCCAGTGCCGAGCCTGTGGCCCAGGAAGAAAAACCGATGGAAATCATTGTGGATGCGCAGGGCCGTTATTTTATCGGGGACCAGCAGGTCATCAATTCGGAGCCGAAGACCCTGAAGGCGGCGATCAGCAAGGCGCTGGGCGGGCGCGAAGGGATACCGGTTACGGTCCGCGCCGACGCGAAAACACCGAATCAGGCGGTCGTGACCGTCCTGGACGTTACCAGCCAGCTGGGATTGACCCACATCTCGCTTGCCACCACCAGGCCACCGGAGTAGCTGCAGCGGCTTGCGGCATGAAACGCCTGGACCACTACTGGTATCTGCGCAGCCCGTGGCTTGTGCTGCTGACCCCGCTGTCGCTGTGCTTCCGGGTGCTGGTCGCCTTGCGCCGTTTCGCCTACCGGCAGGGCATCCTGCGCAGCTTCCGCTTGCCGGTCCCGGTCATCGTGGTTGGCAATATTACCGCGGGCGGTACCGGTAAAACACCACTGGTGGCCTGGCTGGCGGACTACCTGCTGAAACAGGGCTACCATCCGGGTATCGTGGGGCGCGGTTATGGCGGCAAGGCGAGCAGCTGGCCGCAGCAGGTCCGGAGTGACAGCGACCCTGCCATCGTGGGGGACGAGGCGGTGCTGCTGGCCGGTCTCACCGGCTGTCCGATGGCAGTGGCGCCGGACCGTTATGCGGCCGCCGAGGCGCTGGTACGCTTCAACCCCTGTGACGTGGTCATTGCCGATGACGGGCTGCAGCACTATGCCCTCCAGCGTGACCTGGAAATTGTCGTCATCGACGGGGTGCGGCGTTTTGGCACCGGTTTCATGCTGCCGGCCGGGCCGCTGCGCGAACCGCTCGGGCGGTTGCAGGAAGTCGATCTGGTGGTGGTGAACGGACTGGGCGGGGCCGGAGAATATCCCATGAAACTGAAAACCGGAAGGCTGCACAACCTGCAGGACGAGAGCCAGACCCGGCCACTGGCCGATTTCCAGCGCAGCAAGGTACATGCCGTGGCCGGGATCGGCAACCCGGAGCGGTTCTTCATGTCGCTCCGGTCGGTGATCGGACGCGTGGACACTCACCCGTACCCGGATCACTACCGGTTCCGTCGGCATGATCTTGCATTCGATGACGGTGCACCGGTCCTGATGACGGCGAAGGACGCGGTGAAGTGCCGCCGTTTCGCCACCGGGAACGAGTGGTACCTGCCGATTACGGCCGAACTGGGCCGGGAATTCTGTGCGCGGCTGGATGAACTGCTTGCACAGCGCGTACCGCACGGGACGGAAACAACCGGCAACTGACCGGAGAGGAGTCACAGCGTGGACAGGAAATTACTGGAAATACTGGCTTGCCCCCTGTGCAAGGGACCGCTGGTGTATCGCAAGGAGCAGCAGGAACTGGTCTGCAAGGCCGATCGACTGGCATTCCCGGTGCGCGAAGACATCCCGGTGATGCTGGAAGAGGAGGCCAGGACCCTGCCTCCGGACGAGGAAGTCTGAACGGTTACCGCGATGGCCGCGCCTGAATTCCGGGTGGTGATCCCGGCCCGGTATGCCTCTTCGCGCCTGCCGGGAAAACCGTTGCTGCCGATCGCCGGGCGGCCCATGCTGCAGCACGTTTACGAACGTGCCATGCGCAGTGCGGCCGTGTCGGTCGTCATCGCGACCGACGATGCCAGGATCGGGGACGCGGCGCGTGCATTCAACGCTACCGTTTGCATGACCGGCACCCAGCATGCCTCCGGGACCGAGCGGCTTGCCGAGGTGGTGGAGCGGCTGGGCTGGACCGATGACACACTGGTGGTGAATGTCCAGGGCGATGAACCGCTGATCGAACCGGGACTGATCGACCAGGTGGCTGCAGACCTGGCGGATCATGCATCCGCCGCGGTGGCGACGCTGGCCTGTCCGCTCGATGAGGAGGCCGGCATGAAGGATCCGAACGTGGTCAAGGTGGTACTGGATCGTGACGGGTACGCGCTGTATTTCAGTCGTGCACCGGTCCCGTTCCGGCGTGACCCGACGGCCGCATCCACGGTCCGGGGGTTGCGCCACATCGGCCTGTACGCCTACCGGGCCGGTTTTCTGTCCGGTTACCAGGGACTGCAGCCTTCACCGCTGGAGGATATCGAGAAACTCGAGCAGCTGCGCGTGCTCTGGCACGGCAGTAAGATTCACGTCTGTATCGCGCAGCAGGCACCCGGTCCCGGGGTAGATACGGAAGCGGACCGGCTGCGGGTCGAGCAACTGATCGCTGCGAACACAGGATGAGTCCGTCAGCTCCGGCAGTAGCGCTGCTCAGGGGGCTGTCAGTTCCGCCACATATATTTCCAGCACATGAATCTCATTTTCCTGGAGCTGCAGGAATTGTGCGCCAATGTGGTAACAGTCCTGTGACAGGCGCTCGGTATGGACGATGGCGGCCTGCGTCCTGATGGTGTGTGGCTGCTGTTCACCGCGCAGTGTCAGCTCGAACTGCACGTCGATCCGGACATCCTGGACCAGTCCCGGGGTACGTTGCGGCTCGGGCAGCAGTGCGATGAAGGTTTCATGCGAGCAACTGAACTTGAGACCCCCGGGGGAGAGGTTATGCATCTGTGCGGGATGCATCCTGTCCTGCGCGACCGCGACCTGGCAGGGCAATGCGGTGCTGATGCGGGGGTGGCGCCGGTCGATCCAGAAATGTTGTTTGTTGCCGGCCATCTTGTGTCGTCCGGGTGATGTACGAATCATTTGTCCACGCCGCGATTTGCGGGCGTGTGCATCATAGTATGTTCCGGTCGCCTTTTCATGCCGTTGATTGAACTATGCTTGTCGTCACGACCCGTGATGCATGGTACAGGCCGTGTCCTTCCGAAATACCCGGAAATCACAGCGTACCCCATGGCGCGCATCGTTCCGGACAGATATAATCAGCATATAACCATGTAATGATATACAGATCATGGCAAGAGCAGTCAGGAATACTCTTCTGGTTTCAGTAACATCAATGGTGGCATGGCTGGTGTTGCTGCCCTGGTTGATGGACTGGGCGGGGGCACATGGGCCGCTGGCGTTCCTGCTGCCTCACCAATTATCGCTCCCGGTACACTACCGTGATCTGCCGCGACTGGCGGGTGAACCTGCGGCGCTGGTTGTGGTCCTTATGCCGTGGCTGTTGTTCGTTGTGCTGGTCATGCGCTGGCGTTCCGAGTCGGCCATCTCCAGGCTGGCGGCAAAGGTCAGGAATGGCAACCTCGAAGGGATGAGGATGATGATCGAGAAAGGGCAGGACATCAATGTACCCACTCCCGGCGGGCAGACGGTCTTGCAACTTGCGGTGCTGCGGGGTGACGTCGCCATGGTGGGTCTTCTGCTGGGCAATGGAGCCGATTTTGACGTCGAGGATGCCAGGACGGGAATGACGCCGTTACTGACGGCGGCCCGGGATGGCCGGCACGAGATCGTGGAAATGCTGGTTCGCTTCGGCGCCGACATCAATGCAAAAAACCGCGATGATGACACGCCACTGCACCTGGCGGCAGCGGGCGGGCATCGTGCAACCATCGATGTGTTGCTGAAATATCGTCCTGACCTGGAGGCGAGAAACCGGCAGGGCAGGACCGCCATCCAGCAGGCCGAGCAGAACCGGCACGAACAGGTCGCCATGGCGATCCGTCAGTACTCCAGCCACCAGCAGTGGGCCTACCTGAATCTTTCCAACGGTTGATGCGGTCCCCGGTCTCCTGCGCGGCTCGCCGGGTCCACGAAACCATGCTTCAAGGTGGCGCTTCGTGTGCGGTATATTACGCATCATGAAAACGATCAAGGTGTTGTTCGTCTGCATGGGTAATATCTGCCGGTCGCCGACTGCACAGGGCGTGTTCGAGCGACTGGTCGAGGAGTACGCGCTTTCCGGCCAGGTAACAGCCGACTCGGCGGGAACCCACGCCTACCACACGGGCGAGGCCCCGGATGCACGGGCCACGGCCGCAGCGTTGCGCCGCGGGGTGAATCTGGCGGGTCAGCGCGCACGCCGGGTCAGCAGCGAGGATTTCGGGGAATTCGATTATATCGTGGCGATGGATGATGCCAACTATGCGGACCTGGCCGGTTTATGTGGCGGGGAATACCGGTCCCGGTTGCACCGGTTCATGGATTTTGCCCCGACCAGCGGGATCCGCGAGGTGCCGGATCCCTATTACGGCGGCGCCACCGGTTTCGAGCGGGTGCTCGACCTGATCGAGGCTGCTGCGGCCGGACTGCTGGCGGATATCCGCCAGCAGCACGGGATCTAGCGCTCGACGACGTTTCGGTTCACCGGCCGGGACAGGACGCGTTACTGGTCTGCGGCAACCCGGCCCTTGCTGTGATCACTGCCGGATTCCGCGGCGGCCGGGGTTTCCTCACGCGCCGGAGGGGGTGTTGCCTGGGCCGGTGCCGATTCGTTGTGTGCCGGTGCCGGTGAGATCGTCCTGTCTGCGGGGGGCGGCGTGCTGTCTGCAGGCGCGGGATGCGCCGCCTGCCGGTCATTCCCGCTCTCCGCGGCTGAGGCAGCGGCCGGGGTCACCGATGCGCCGTCGCTGCTGCCGCCTGCTGTCCCGCTATTCTGGTTGTCTGCGCTACGGTTGCCCGACCCGCGCCGGCGTCCGCCACGTCGGCCCCGGCGCGAGCTACGGCGTGGCTTGTCAGTACCTGCACCGGCCTCGCTGCCGGCGGCATCCGGGTTTGCCGGGCCTTCGGTCCGGGCAGTCGTCGCGGGGGCCGGCTGGGATTTTGCGTTTTCCCGTGGCGGTCGCGACTGTTTGCGTGGACGGCTGGCCGGACTGCGTTCCTCCGTACTCCGGCTGCTGCGGTGCCGGGCGCTGCTCCGCTCACGAGCGCGACGTGAATCGGCCGACTCCTTGTCGTCCGCTTGCCCGGTTGCCGGCGCGCCGTCGGCGTCACTGCCGAACAGCGTGCCGAATACGCGCTTGATAAATCCCGGCTTGCCGGTCGTCGCCGGTGTGGCAGCCTGCATCAGGGGCGCAGGGGGCGTGGCTGGCGCGGGCGCGGGCGGTGCGACGGCGCGTACTGCCGGAACTTCCACCGCTGTCCTCGATTCTTCCGGCGGCAGGGAGGAAGACAGGGTTTCGCGGGTCAGTGTCAGGTCATAGCTGGCGGCATGGCGTTCGCTGCCGGCGTCATCCATTCGGATGCGCTGCACGTCGAAATTCGGTGTCTCCAGCGCCGGCGTCGGGATCAGCATGACGGAAATCTGGTGACGGCTTTCCAGCTGGCTCAGCAGTTCCCGCTTTTCGTTGAGCAGGAAGGTGCCGACATCCACCGGTACGTGGGCAATGACGCGCTGGGTCTTCTCCTTCATGACCTCTTCCTCGATGACGCGCAGCACGGACAACGAGAGCGATTCCACGCCCCGGATCGTGCCCTGGCCGGTGCAACGCGGGCAGACGATCTGGCTGGACTCACCCAGCGACGGGCGCAGGCGCTGGCGCGACATTTCCAGCAGGCCGAAGCGCGAGATGCGTCCCACCTGGACCCGGGCCCGATCCACCTTCAACGCCTCGCGCAGGCGGTTTTCCACGTCTCGCAGATTACGTGCCGGCTGCATGTCGATGAAATCGATGACGACGAGGCCACCCAGGTCGCGGATGCGCAGCTGTCGCGCCACCTCGTCCGCGGCCTCGAGGTTGGTATTCAGTGCGGTCTCCTCGATGTCTCCACCCTTGGTGGCACGGGCCGAGTTGACGTCAATGGCGATCAGGGCCTCGGTGTGGTCGATCACCAGCGCACCACCGGAGGGCAGGCGCACCTCGCGCCGGAAGGCGGACTCGATCTGGGACTCGATCTGGAAGCGGTTGAACAGCGGGATGGTTTCCTGGTAGAGCTTGAGCTTGGGCAGGTTATGCGGCATCACGCGTTCCATGAATTCGCGCGCCTGGTCAAAGACCTCCTGGCTGTCGATGATGATCTCGGCGACGTCGTTGCGCAGGTAGTCGCGCAGTGCCCGGATGATCACGTTGCTTTCCTGGTACACCAGGAACGGGGCCGTACGTTCTTCCGCGGCGGTCCGGATCACGCTCCAGAGATGGGTCAGATAATCCAGGTCCCACTGGAGTTCCTCGCTGCTGCGGCCGATGCCGGCCGTGCGCACGATCATGCCCATGTCTTCCGGAATGTTCATGGCGCTCATCGCCTCGCGCACCAGGTCACGGTCCTCGCCCTGGATGCGGCGTGACACGCCACCGGCGCGCGGGTTGTTGGGCATCAGCACCATGTAGCGGCCGGCCAGGCTGATGAAGGTGGTCAGCGCGGCGCCCTTGTTGCCGCGTTCCTCCTTTTCGACCTGCACCACCAGCTCCTGACCCTCGCGCAGCGCATCCTTGATGCTCTGGCGTCCGCCGGACTGGCGTGCGGCCTCACTGAAGTAGCTGCGGGCGATTTCCTTCAGAGGCAGGAAACCGTGGCGATTGCCGCCGTAATCGACGAAGGCCGCTTCGAGACTGGGCTCGATGCGGGTGATTTTTCCCTTGTAGACGTTGGATTTCTTCTGGCCGCGCGAGGGAATCTCGATGTCAAGGTCGTAGAGCTTCTGGCCGTCGACCATGGCCACACGCAACTCTTCCGGCTGCGTGGTGTTGATGAGCATTCTTTTCATGTTGTCGGTCTCTTGTGCGCTCAACCGGAAACCACCCGCCGCCAGGTTGCCTGCAGGGAGCCGGATGCACATACAGTCGGCCGGTACGGGTCAGGTAACCCGCCAGCACGACAAGGCAATACATGGCCATCTGCAAGGATAGCGGTGAGCAAGGCATGGGAGCGATTGTCATTAAGGGGTTGGCTTGTTTTTCAACTAACTGAAACGCTTGGAGAATGTCGGTAGTTACCGCGGCCAACACCTCCCCTGTAAATAGGTTTGTCTCGGAAAATCCTGAATGATGTCAATGTGCTTCAGGGCTCACGCCGAGCGTGCACTATAACAACGTTGTGTGGTTCCCGCAAACAAACTGAAACGTACAAGTGGATGAAAACCGGTACAATCGCGGTCCATGTTCATGGGGCGCAAGCCCGGCGGAAATTCATGATGCCGACCTCCACAGAAAGCAACGCCAGGGTCCGCCTGGTCAGCGTCAGTGCGGATGAGGCCGGGCAGCGGATTGACAATTTTCTGGCGCGGCACCTCAAGGGCGTACCGAAGAGTCATATCTACCGGATCCTGCGGCGTGGCGAGGTGCGGGTGAACAGCGGTCGCATCCAGGCAAAATATAAAGTATGTGCCGGTGACAGTATCCGTATTCCGCCGGTTCGGGTGGCGGCTCCCGCCGTTTCCGCACCGGATGGCAGGTTCCGCAGCCTCGCACCCTTCATCCTGTTCGAGAACGAACGCTGCCTGGTACTCAACAAGCCGGCCGGGATGGCGGTGCACGGTGGCAGCGGGGTGAGCCGGGGAGTCATCGAACAACTCCGCGCCGAGCGGCCGGAGGCCGCTTACCTCGAACTGGCACACCGGCTCGACCGGGAGACATCGGGTTGCCTGGTGATTGCATTGCGACGCAGTTTCCTGCGCGCCTTTCACGAGCAGTTGCGCACCGGGCAGGTGCGCAAACACTACCTGGCCCTGCTGGCCGGGGCCTGGTCCGGTGGCCGGCGCACCGTTCAGGCCGGCTTGCGCAAGAACCAGGTACAGGGCGGTGAACGCATGGTTCGCGTCGACGAGGCCGGCAAGGACGCGGTCAGTGTGTTTGTTCCGCTCAACCGCTACGCGGAGGCCACGTTGACCGAGGTGGAGCTCAAGACCGGGCGTACCCACCAGATCCGGGTGCATGCGGCCCATATCGGGCACCCGCTGGCCGGGGACAGCAAGTACGGGGACCGGGACTTCAACCGGCACATGCGCGAGTCCGGCCTGCGCCGCATGTTTCTCCATGCGCACCTGCTGGAATTCCGGGATCCCGGCCTCGAGGAGAGCATCCAGGTCAGCGCCCCGCTGGACGACGCACTGCGGGCTGTGCTCGACCGGCTGGAATCGACATGATCCTGCCCCGTTGCCTGATGGAGGTGCAGACCCTGTGAAGATCGTCTCCCGAGTCCGGCTGGTCGTGTTTGACTGGGACGGAACCCTGATGGACTCCGAGTCCCAGATCGTATCCTGCCTGCACGGGGCGATCGCCGACCTTGGCCTGGCACCCATGACGAACGAAACGGTCAGCAACGTGATTGGCCTGGGGCTGCGCGAGGCGATCGACATGCTGGTGCCCGGACAGGACGACGATTTTCGCACGGCCTTTGTCGAGGCCTATCGCCGGCACTGGTTCAGTCATGAGGGTTCCACCCTGTTCAATGGCGCGCGTGCAGTGCTGGACACCCTGAGAGAGCAGGATTTCCTGCTGGGTATTGCAACCGGCAAGGCACGCAGCGGGCTGATGCGCGTACTTGAGCAGACCGGTCTGAGCGGGTACTTTGATGCGACCCGCTGCGCCGACGAGACGCTCTCCAAGCCGCACCCGCAGATGCTGCTGGAGTTGATGCAGGAGGCCGGTGTCGAGGCACGGCACACCCTCATGGTCGGCGATACGGAATATGATATGGAGATGGCAACCCGCGCCGGTGCCGGCAAGGTGGCGGTGCGTTCCGGCGTACACTCGGCGGAACGCCTGGTACGTCATGATCCGCTGGTATGCCTCGATCATGTGCGCGATTTGCCGGCATGGATGGACCGTGCCGGGCTGCTGGAGCATTCCCGGATGACGACACAACAGGTGAGAACATGACTGACAAGACCCCGATTCAGGACAAGCCGGACGATCACGATGACAACTGGCACAAGGATCTGGTCGACCGCCTGCTGTTTGCCGCGGTCACCGAACAGCGTCGCGCCCGGCGCTGGAATATCTTCTTCAAGTCCCTGCTGGCCCTCTATCTGCTGGCATTGCTGGTCCTGTACCTGCCGCAGGACTGGTCGGAGCTGACCGCCTCCGGCGAGAAACACACGGCCATGGTGGACCTGACCGGCCTCATCTCGGACACCACGGAGGCCAGTGCGGACAACGTGATCGCGGGCCTGCGCGATGCCTTCGACGACAAGAACACCAGGGGCGTGATACTCCGGGCCAATTCGCCCGGTGGCAGCCCGGTGCAATCCTCCTACATGTACCACGAAATCAAACGCCTGCGCGAACTGCACCCGGATGTCAAGCTGTACGCCGTGGTGACGGACATCTGTGCCTCGGGTTGTTACTACGTCATTTCGGCCGCGGACGAGATCTATGTCGATGACGCCAGCATCGTGGGCTCCATCGGTGTGCGCATGGACGGCTTCGGCTTCGTGGATACCCTGAAGCTGCTTGGCGTCGAGCGCCGTCTGTATACCGCGGGCAAGAACAAGGGTTTCCTGGACCCGTTCCTGCCCAGCAAGGAATCCGATGTCGAGCATGTGCATGCGCTGCTGGACGAGATTCACCAGCAGTTCGAACAGGCGGTGATGGATGGCCGCGGTGAACGCCTGAAGAAGGATACCCCGGAGCTGTTCAGCGGGCTGGTCTGGACCGGGCAGGAGAGCATCGGCATGGGGCTGGCCGACCATACCGGCAGTGCGGGCTACGTGGCACGCGAGGTGATCGGTGCCGAGGACATCGTGGATTACACCCAGAAGCCCGACCTGCTGAAACGCATCGGTGATCGTATCGGGGTGGTGCTGGCGCGGGCCGCTACAGAGGTGCTCTCGAGCGGTACGGGACAGATCCGGTAACTGTTGCGTGCTGCACAGTCTTGTGGGATGCGTTTCGCGCAGCGGTGCGGCATGCGTCGCCGTGTGGTCCGGAGCCAGTGTCAAGGTCGCGAATCGGCTGTCAAGGCCAGCTGCAGGGACGGCGAGGAGCGGAGCTTGCACAGGTATATGAGCACCGGAGCGGGGGCCACAACCCCGCCCTGGTGCCTGAGCGGTTTTCTGGACAGCTCCCGGTGTCCTATGGCAACACAATTCCCGCCTGTTTCAGCATGCTGGTCAGCCGGATCAGCGGCAGGCCGATCAGCGCGGTCGGGTCATCGCCTTCCATGCGCTCGAACAGCGTGATGCCGAGGCCTTCGGACTTGAAGCTGCCGGCACAGTGGTACGGTTGATCGGCGCGCAGGTAGTGTTCGATCTGCGCGTCGTCCAGCGTGCGGAACACCACGTGATAGGGCACCACGTCGACCTGGCAATTGCCGCTGACACTGTCCAGCAGGCACAGCCCGGTGTGGAAACTCACGCGTTTGCCGGACAGGTAGCGTAGCTGCGCGACCGCGCGCTCGTGGTTGCCGGGTTTTCCCAGGATGTCGCTGCCGGTAGTGGCGACCTGGTCGGAACCGATGATCAGCCCCCGGTGAGTCGCGCCTGCGGCACGGGCCTTCAACCGTGCCAGCCTTCCCACCAGCGCCTGCGGGGTTTCACCGGGCAGTGCGGTCTCGTCGGCATCCGGTGCTACCGTCCGGAACGGGATACCCAGCCGCTCGAGCAATTCCCTGCGAAACGGTGAGGTCGAGGCCAGGACCAGCGGCAGGTCGTTGTGTGCAGGGTACATCGCCGGGCTGCTCAGTGATCGGTCACGATCTCGATCAGGGTTTCATCCGGATTGACGCTGTCGCCCCTGGCGACGTGGATTGCGACGACACGCCCCGCCACCGGTGACTGGATCTCGGTCTCCATCTTCATCGCCTCGGTGATCAGCACCGGGGTGCCGGCACGGATTTCATCGCCGGCCGCCACCAGGATGTCGACGATGGTGCCCGGCATCGAGGTGGTCACGTGGCCGGGGCGGGTGGCGCGCGGGCGCTGGCTGCCGGTTTTTACCGTGTCCTGTCCGCCGTTGCCGGTGGGCAATTCATCCAGGATCTCCACCAGTACCTCTTCGGGTATCCCGTCGACCGTCATGTAGAAGGGACGGTTATCCAGGGTGCGGTGTCCGGTGCCGGTAATGCGGATGTGGTAGGGCTCGCCGTGCAGCGTCACATTGAACTCGGTCGGCCGCGAACGCCGTTCCTGCTTGTCGCCCGGCGGTGGCTCCAGTGGTTCCGGGGCCAGTGTGCCCTGCCTGCGGTGCTCCAGGAAATCCCTGCCGATCTCCGGGAACATGGCATAGGTCAGTATGTCTTCCTCGCTCCCGGCGAGTTCGCCGATGTCATCACGCAGGCGATCCATTTCCGGTGACAGCAGGTCGGCCGGCCGGACATCGATCGTCTGTTCGCTGCCGATGGCGTTGCGGCGGACGGTTTCATTCACTTCCGCCGGTGCGCGGCCATACTTGCCCTGCAGGTAGAGTTTCACCTCGTTGGTGATGGTCTTGTAACGGTGTCCGGTCAGGACGTTGAGCACGGCCTGGGTACCGATGATCTGCGAGGTCGGCGTCACCAGGGGCGGGTAGCCCAGGTCCTTGCGCACCAGGGGAATTTCGCGGAATACCTCGTCGAGACGGTCCAGCGCTCCCTGTTCGCGCAGCTGGGTATAGAGGTTGGAAATCATGCCGCCGGGTACCTGGTAGACCTGCACCCTTGTGTCCGGGTCGTGGAACTCGCCCTCGAACTGGTGATACCTGCTGCGCACCGTGCGGAAATACTGTCCGATGAGCTGCAATGCCTCCAGGTCGAGCCCGGTCTCGAACGGGGTGTCACGCAGGGCGGCGACCATGCTTTCGGTGGCCGCGTGGCTGGTGCTGCCGGAGAATGAGGAAATCGCGGTGTCGATGTATTCGCAGCCGTTTTCCACGGCCTTCAGCAGGCACATCTCGGCGGTGCCGGCCGTGGCGTGACAGTGCAGGTGCAGTGGCAGTTGCGTGGCCCTGCGGATGGCGCTCACCAGTTCCGCCGTCACCATCGGCGTCAGCAGTCCGGCCATGTCCTTGATGACGATGCTGTCGCAACCCATGTCCTGCAGTTCGCGCGCCATGTCGACGAAGGTCCGGTTATCGTGGACCGGGCTGGTGGTATAGCAGATCGTGCCCTGGGCATGCCGGCCGGCCTGTTTGACCGCCTCGATCGAGGTCTGCAGGTTGCGGCTGTCGTTGAGCGCATCGAAGATGCGGAAGACATCGATGCCGTTATCCGCGGCGCGAGCGATGAATGCGCGCACCACGTCGTCGGAATAGTGCCGGTAACCCAGCAGGTTCTGGCCGCGCAACAGCATCTGCAGGCGGGTGCCCGGCAGCGCGGCACGCAACGCACGCAACCGCTCCCAGGGATCTTCCTTGAGATAGCGCAGGCAGGTGTCAAACGTGGCGCCACCCCAGACTTCCAGCGACCAGTAGCCGATCCGGTCCAGTTGCTCACAGACCGGCAGCATGTCGGCCGTGCGCATGCGGGTCGCGATCAGTGACTGGTGTGCGTCGCGCAGGATGACATCGGTGATGTGAACGGCTGGCATGAGTGTGCTTCCTGCGTGGGGTTACATTCCCAGGTGTGCCGATATGGCGGCGGTCAGTGCCGCGGTCAGTTCCCGCGTGGGCCGGCTGGTGGTGTAGCCTACCAGTTCCGGGTGTGCCTCAACAAACCCGGTATCGAACCGGCCGGCACGGAATTCCGGCACCTTGAGCAGTTCGAGGTAAAACGGAATGGTGGTTTTCACCCCGTACACACCGGTGTCCTGCAGTGCGCGGCTGGCGCGGTTGAGCAACTCCGGCCAGGTCAGTGCCCAGACGGTCAGCTTGGCGCACATGGAATCGTAATACGGGGGGATTTCATAGCCGGTGTAGATGGCGGCATCGGTGCGTACGCCCGGGCCGCCGGGTGCAAAATAGCGGGTGATGCGGCCGAAGCTGGGCAGGAAGTCATTCTTCGGATCTTCCGCATTGATACGCAGTTCCATGGAATAACCGCGGCGGCCGATTTCGTGCTGTGCGTAGGTCAGTGGCAGGCCGCTGGCGATGCGGAACTGTTCCTGAACGATATCGATACCGGTGATGTTTTCGCTGATGGTATGTTCGACCTGCAGGCGGGTGTTCATTTCCATGAAGTAGAAGTTGCCATCCGCATCGAGGAGAAATTCCACCGTGCCGGCATTCTCGTAGTCGACTGCGCGCGCCGCGCGCACGGCCATCTCGCCCAGCCACTGCCGCTGTTCCCCGCTGATCTGGGGGGAGGGGGCGATCTCGATCAGTTTCTGGTGGCGGCGCTGTATCGAGCAGTCGCGTTCGAACAGGTGCACGACATTGCCATGCCCGTCAGCCAGGATCTGTACCTCGATATGGCGGGGCCGGTCGATGCATTTCTCCAGAAAGATCTCGGCGGAGCCGAATGCCTTTCTTGCCTCGGACAGCACCCGGTCATAATTGCGGCGTAGTTCCAGCTCGTTGTTGCAGCGCCGGATGCCACGTCCGCCGCCTCCGGACGTTGCCTTCAGCATGACCGGGTAGCCGATATCATCGGCCAGTCCGATGGCCTGGCCCAGGCCGGTCAGGTTGCCGTCACTGCCCGGCACCACCGGGATGCCGGCGGCCTGCATGGCACGCCGTGCCTCGACCTTGTCACCCATGCGGCGGATGACCGTGGCGTCCGGCCCGATGAACCGGATATGGCGTTGCTGGCAGATCTCGGCCAGCAAGGGGTTTTCCGACAGGAAGCCGTAACCGGGGTGCAGGGCATCACAGCCGGTGGCGACGGCGAGATTGACGATGCGGTGGGCGTTCAGATAGCCGGCGATGGACTCCGGTCCGATGTTATGTGCCTCGTCGGCCTTCTTGACGTGCAAGGCGTGCCGGTCGGCGTCGGCGTAGATGGCCACCGAGGTGATGCCGGCCTCCGCGCAGGCGCGAATGATTCGCACGGCAATCTCGCCGCGGTTGGCGATGAGGATTTTCTTCAGCACGTTCGGCACCAGGCAGATGGGCAGGCCGGGTCGATTACCCGGAATTCACTCGTGAATCTAGTACGGATTTCGGGATCACCTGTCAATAGCCGGGTGCCGGGTGTAATCCGTGTGGAAATACCGGAAATTCAGTGATCCGGCTTTGACACAGGGCAGGGCCATGGATAGTATAAACGGGTTATGACGGGCCACTTGCCAGACCGGCTGGACTTACTGGCAACTGCGGATGCAGGTCGCGTACTGCACGGGTGCATGAAACTGGCCTCGATGCCGCGGCTGCTGCCCGCGCTGACGTCCGCCGATGGCGAACTGCAGGTGAGCCTCGAACTCGGCAAGGACCCGGATGGCACCCGGTACCTGCGCGGTACCATTCGGGGTGAAGTGCAGCTGCAGTGCCAGCGATGCCTGGAACCCATGAGTCTGTCACTCGATCTTGGTTTTCGCCTCGGTATCGTGCGCGACCAGCAGGGTATGGATGCACTGCACGAGCGCTATGAGCCGCTGCTGGTCGGGGCCGAGCCTGAATGTCTTGCGGACATCGTAACGGACGAGGTGCTGCTGGCGCTACCACTGGTACCGGCACACGCCGACGCCGGCGAGTGCCATCAGTTTGTACAGGATTATCTGCCGCCGGAACCGGAAAAGCGGGAAGGCCCGTTTGCGGTGCTGGCGGGTCTGAAGCAGAAAACGTAACAGAGGAGTAGCAAACATGGCCGTTCAGCAGAATCGCAAGACGCCGTCGAAGCGTGGCATGCGCCGTTCCCACGACAGGCTGACTGCAAAGGCATTGTCGATCGAGCCGACCACGGGCGAGACCCATTTGCGTCATCACATCAGCGCCGACGGTTTTTACCGTGGACGCAAGGTGATCGATACAGCGCAGGATTGACCGAATCTTTCCTGAACAGGACGTGCACCGGCGGGCTGTGAACCCGCACGGTGCATTTTTCATGGGGCCGGGTGCCCGCACCCGCGTGGTCTGACTGCATGGCATGAGCAAGCCCGTAACGATTGCGCTGGATGCAATGGGTGGCGACGTGGGTTGCGGGGTGGTCGTGCCCGCCGCCGTGCATGCACTCAGCGCGAATCCGGACCTGCAGGTCATTCTGGTCGGTGACCGGACCGGGATACAGGCCGAGCTGGACCGCCACCCGGCCGCACCGGCCAGTCGCATCCGGGTCCATCATGCCAGCCAGGCCGTAACCATGGACGAGGCCCCGTCCAGTGCGTTGCGCAACAAGAAGGACTCTTCCATGCGGGTCGCGCTCAACCTGGTCAGGGAGGGCGATGCCGATGCCTGTGTCAGTGCGGGCAATACCGGCGCCCTGATGGCAACGTCCCGTTTCGTGCTGAAAATGCTGCCCGGCATCGACCGGCCCGCGATCTGTACCCGGTTGCCGACGCAGCGCACTCATACCTGGGTGCTCGATCTCGGGGCAAACGTCGATTGCGAGGCGGAACACCTGTTCCAGTTCGCCATCATGGGCTCGGTGCTGGCGCAGTCACTCGACGGCACGGCCAGACCGGCGATCGGGGTACTGAATATCGGCGAGGAAGAGATCAAGGGTAACGAGCAGGTCAGGACGGCCGCGAAGCTGATCGCCGACAGCCACCTCAACTACGCCGGCTTTGCCGAGGGTGATGATATCTACAAGGGCCGGTTCGACGTGATCGTATGTGACGGGTTTGTCGGCAACATTGCGCTCAAGACGAGTGAGGGCGTGGCGAAAATGATCGCCACCTTCATCCGGGAGGAATTCCGGCGCAACCTGTACACCCGGCTGGCGGCGCTGATCGCCATGCCGGTGCTCGGGGCATTCCGCCGCCGCATCGATCCCCGGTTGTACAATGGCGCGAGCCTGCTCGGCCTGGCCGGCATCGTGATCAAGAGTCACGGCGGCGCCGATGCACTGGCCTTTGCCAACGCCATCAAGGTTGCCGTGCTGGAGGTTCGCGAGGGCGTACCCGACCGGATCCGCGCACAGCTGGACTCCTGGCAGGAACACAGGCAGGTACAATGAAATATTCACGGATAACCGGGACCGGTGGTTACCTTCCCGAAAAGGTACTGTCCAACCATGACCTGGAAAAGATCATGGATACCTCGGATGAATGGATCCGTGACCGTACCGGAATCAGCAAGCGCCACATTGCCGCAGGCGACGAGACTACCTGTGACCTTGCCGAGATCGCGGCCATGCGTGCCATGGAAGCGGCCGGCAGGACGCCACGCCAGGTCGATCTGATCGTCTTCGCCACCACCACGCCGGACCGGGTGTTTCCCAGTACCGCCTGCCTGTTGCAGCAGCGGCTGGACATACACGGTACCGCGGCATTCGACATCCAGGCCGTGTGCACCGGCTTTGTCTACGCACTCGGGGTGGCGGACAAGTTCATCAGGACCGGTGCCGCGAAGTGTGCGCTGGTGGTGGGTGCGGAAACACTGTCACGCATCGTGAACTGGAATGACCGCAGCACGGCGATCCTGTTTGGCGACGGCGCCGGTGCCGTGGTGCTGGAGGCCAGCGACGAACCGGGCATCCTGTCCACACATCTGCACGCCGACGGCAGCTACGAACACCTGCTGACCGTGCCGAGCGGCATCTCGCAGGGCTACGAACACGTGCAGGCCGGCGAGGCCTATGTGCAGATGCAGGGCAACGAGGTATTCAAGATGGCGGTCAACACGCTGGGCCGCATCGTGGACGAGACGCTGGCCGCGAATCACATGAGCAAGTCGGACGTGAACTGGCTGATCCCGCATCAGGCCAACATCCGTATCATCCAGGCGACCGCCAGGAAACTGAAGATGGACATGGACCACGTGGTCGTTACGGTTGATGAGCACGGCAACACCTCGGCGGCCTCCGTGCCGCTGGCGCTGGATACGGCGGTACGCGACGGTCGCATACAGCGCGGTGAAGTGCTGCTGATGGAGGCATTCGGCGGCGGGTTTACCTGGGGTTCGGCACTGGTCCGCTACTAGCACCGGCACGGCGCCGGACATTCTGTTGAAACAGTCAGCTTCCTGAATACATGAATACATCAGGCAACAACCTGGCACTGGTCTTTCCCGGGCAGGGCTCTCAGTCGGTCGGCATGCTGTCCGAACTGGCCATGGCATACCCGCAGGTCACCTCGACCTTCGCCGAGGCCAGCAGCGTACTGGGCTACGACCTGTGGCAACTGGTACAGGACGGTCCGGAAGAGGTGCTGAACCAGACCGCGCGTACCCAGCCGGCCATGCTGGCGGCCGGTGTGGCGGTGTGGCGTATCTGGTGTGACCGGGGCGGCGCACGGCCGGCGATGATGGCCGGGCACAGCCTTGGCGAGTACACCGCACTGGTCTGCGCCGGTGCCATGGACTTCGACGAAACCGTCGCGCTGGTAGCCGAGCGCGGCCGTTGCATGCAGTCGGCGGTCGCGCCCGGCGTTGGCGCCATGGCGGCCATCCTGGGACTCGATGACGAAACGGTCGGCAGTATTTGCGCACAGTCCGCCAATGGCGAAACCGTCAGCCCGGTGAATTACAATTCGCCCGGCCAGGTCGTGATTGCGGGGCACAGTGCAGCGGTCGGGCGTGCCGTGGCGGCGGCGCAGGCCGCCGGTGCCCGGCGCGCGGTGACCCTGCCGGTGAGTGTGCCTTCCCACTGCAGCCTGATGGAGCCGGCCGCCCGCGAGTTTGCCGTGCAACTGGCGCAGGTTACCATCCGGCCCCCGCAGACCCCCGTGGTACAGAACGTCGATGCCGCTGTACACGACCAGCCGCAGCCAATCCGTGAGAATCTCGAACGGCAGCTGTACAGCCCGGTGCAGTGGGTGCGTACCGTGCAGGCCATGGCGGGGCAGGGAATCGTCCGGATCATCGAGGCCGGCCCGGGCAAGGTGCTGGCCGGGCTCGGCAAGCGCATCGACAGGAATATCACGCATGAGTCCGTGCCGGATCCGGCGTCGCTGGATGCCGCGCTGTCCGCAGACTGATCAGGGAGGGGCATATGTCATTTATAAACGAGATTGCGCTGGTGACCGGAGCCAGTCGCGGTATCGGCAGGGCGATCGCCGAGTTGCTGGGGAAGCGCGGTGCCGTCGTCATCGGTACGGCGACCACCGCATCCGGTGCGCAGGCCATTACCGACGCACTGAAAGCGGCCGGTGTACAGGGCCAGGGCATGGTGCTGAACGTTACCGATCCGGAATCGATTGCAAGCGTGATCAGGGACATCACATCGCAATACGGCACACCGAGTATCCTGGTCAACAACGCGGGGATCACCCGCGACAACCTGCTCATGCGCATGAAGGATGAGGAGTGGGACGAGGTGATCAACACCAATCTGAGCTCGGCCTTTCGCATGAGCCGCGCGGTACTCAGGGGGATGATGAAGGCCAGGCATGGCCGCATCATCATGATCTCGTCCGTGATCGGTGCAACCGGCAATCCGGGCCAGGCCAATTACGCCGCGACCAAGGCGGGCGTCATCGGCTTTGCGAAATCCCTGGCCAGGGAGATCGGCTCGCGCGGTATCACGGTGAATGCCGTGGCCCCTGGATTCATCGACACCGACATGACGCGCGCCCTGCCGGAAGAACAGCGCGCGGCGCTGCTGGGACAGATCGCACTTGGCCGCCTCGGTGATGTCAGCGATATCGCGAACACCGTGGCATTCCTCGCCTCCAGCGATGCCGGATACATCACGGGTGAGACCATCCACGTGAACGGTGGCATGTACATGCACTAGCACTGCCGCTCCGGCGTGCAGGCACAGCGTTGCGCGCGTGTTGCCCGGTCACGGCAGGCGCGTTTGTACAAACGCAGGCAGATGGTGTTTTTGTACAGGATTAAGCGTTTGTTAATTATATGAAAAAGGCCTGTTGTTGCTGACCCTGCCGGATTCTGCAGGATGGCAGTGAAATGACTGCTGCGGGAGCGAATCATCTGACTTGTAAGTTGCGGCAGCCATTCACTACAATACTCGCGCGGCCTCGGCTGCGCTCCTTCAAACCGAGAGGAATAACCTGAAATGAGTACGATTGATGAACGCGTCAAGAAGATTGTCGTCGAACAACTGGGGGTCAAGGAAGAGGAAGTGAATGTCAGCTCTTCTTTCGTTGATGATCTTGGCGCAGATTCTCTGGATACTGTCGAACTGGTTATGGCGCTGGAAGAGGAATTCGAGTGCGAGATTCCCGACGAAGAGGCCGAGAAGATCACGACGGTTCAGCAGGCGATCGACTACGTCAACGCACATCTGGGTTAGTAACAATCATTGGGTTTTCCGGCCGCGCCATAATCACGGGTGCGGCCTTTTGTTTTCAGTAATGGTTCCAACGGAGTAGCTTGCGGGGGATCCCGAATTGTCCAGAAGACGTGTGGTGGTGACCGGCCTGGGTGTGGTGTCCCCTGTTGGTAACAACGTAGCGACGGCCTGGGATAATATCTGCGCAGGCAAGAGCGGCATTGGCCCGATTGCCAACTTCGACATCAGGGAATTCCCGGTCCGGTTCGGCGGCGAGGTGCGTGACTTCGATGCCACGGAATACATCAACGGCAAGGACGCGCGCCGCATGGGTGCGTTTATCCATTACGGAATCGCCGCCGCCAGCCAGGCGATTGCCGATTCCGGCATCGAGATCACCGATGCGAACGCGGCGCGTGCCGGCGTTGCGATCGGCTCGGGAATCGGCGGGCTGCACGGGATCGAACTCGCCTACCAGAATTTCCTGGACGGCGGGCCGCGCAAGATCTCGCCGTTCTTCGTGCCGGGCAACATCATCAACATGATCGCCGGAAATCTTTCCATCATGTACGGCATGAAAGGGCCGAACATCGCGATTGTTACCGCCTGTACCACGTCCACGCACAACATCGGCGTGGCGGCGCGCACCATCGCCTATGGCGACGCGGAAATCATGGTCGCCGGCGGCGCGGAGATGACGACCTGCCCGACCGGCATCGGTGGCTTTGCAGCCGCCCGGGCACTCTCGACGCGCAATGATGACCCGGCCCGGGCCAGCCGCCCCTGGGATGCCGACCGGGACGGATTTGTCCTGAGCGACGGTGCGGGGATCCTGGTGCTGGAGGAGTACGACTACGCCCGCAAGCGCGGGGCGAATATCTACTGCGAGATCGTCGGGTTCGGCATGAGTGGCGACGCCTTCCACATGACACAGCCCTCCGAAGGCGGCGAGGGGCCGGCGCAATGCATGGATTCGGCACTGCGGGATGCCGGTCTGGACCATACCGCGATCGATTACGTCAACGCCCACGGGACTTCCACCCCGGCCGGCGATGTGGCCGAGACGCTGGCCATCAAGCGTTCGTTCGGTGATTACGCCGGGAAGGTCGCCGTCAGTTCCACCAAGTCCATGACCGGTCACCTGCTGGGTGCGGCCGGCGGCATCGAGGCAGTGTTTACCACGCTGGCCCTGCGCGACCAGGTCGCACCGCCCACCATCAATCTCGAGAATCCGGATCCGCAATGCGATCTCGACTACGTACCGAATACGGCGCGGGACATGAAGATCGATGTCGCGATGTCCAACTCGTTCGGGTTTGGCGGGACCAACGGAACCCTGATATTCCGCCGCCTCGGTCACTGAGTGTAACCGGGCAGGGCATGGGCACTCGCCGGCTGCGCCGCAGCGACTGTTCCGGAACGCATCACAGCACGCCAGCGGGAACTCCCTTGCGGGCATTACCGGTTTCTGAACCGCGGAGCCGTTTCACCGATGACGGTCATCGTCAGGGAATTCAACAGTCCGGTCGATCTGCTTGCGCTGCACCGCTTTCGCCCGTCCCGTTATCCGCACCTGTTGCAGAGCCCGGCACACGACCGCCATGACCTGCTGTTTGCCTGTCCGGGCGAGACCCTGGTACTGGATGCCTCCGGTACCCTGCAGGGGCCGCACGCACGCGCGGACGGGGATTTCCTGCGCAGTCTCGATGACTGGTTCCGTGCAGGCGCTGTCGAAGCGGGCCACGGGACACTGCCGTTCAGCGGTGGCTGGTTTGTCTACCTGGGGTATGAACTGGCCGGCCAGGTCGAGCCCGGGCTGGAGCTGCCGCGCGCCAGCGGGGTGTTGCCGGATGCCTTTGCCATGCGCTTTCCGGCGGCGGTGCTGCGTGATCGCCACACGGGCGTCACCCGGGTCGTCGCCGAACGGGATCGTCCGGAGCTGCTGGAACGGATTGTCGAAGACATCAACCGGCAGCCGGCATGCCCTGCCATGCACCCGGTGCAGGCCGGTATCGGGGAGATCCGGGAGGAACCGCCACAGCGTTTCCTGGATGCGGTCGCACGCATTCATCACTACATCGTCGAGGGCGACGTTTTCCAGGTGAACCTGTCGCGGAACTGGAATATCCAGCTGCAGCAGGCGGCGGATCCGGCCGGTCTGTACAACGCACTCCGTGTCCATAACCCGGCGCCGTTCGCAGGCCTGGCCACCTGGCAGGATGCCGCAATCATCAGTTCCTCGCCGGAACGGCTGGTAGCGGTCCGCGACCGGCTGGTGGAGACCCGCCCGATCGCGGGTACCCGCCCGCGTTCACCGGCCGCGGGGACGGACCGGGCGTATTCCGAAGAGCTGATGGCCAGTCCCAAGGAGCGTGCCGAGCACATCATGCTGATCGACCTCGAGCGCAACGACCTGGGCAGGATCTGTGTGCCGGGGACGATCGAGGTCAATGAACTGATGGTCCTGGAATCGTATGCCCATGTTCACCACATCGTTTCCAATGTGCGCGGCAGGCTGCGCGACCGCATCGCGCCGGGCGAGGTGCTGCGCGCGATGTTCCCGGGCGGTACGATCACCGGGTGCCCCAAGGTACGCTGCATGGAAATCATCGCCGAACTGGAACGCCAGCCGCGTGGTGCCTATACCGGCTCCATGGGGTACCTCGACCGTAACGGAAACCTGGACATGAATATCCTGATTCGAACCATGGTGAGCCATGGCCGGGAACTGCAGCTGCGCGCCGGCGCCGGTATCGTCGCGGACTCGGAGGCGGGCGCGGAATTGCAGGAGACCCGCGCCAAGGCGCGCGGACTGCTGCGGGCGCTGGGGCTGGATGCGGCATGAATACGACGGTCCTGAAAGTCCGGGTCAATGGACGGCCGCAGGACTCGGTCAGCACCCTGGAGCGCGGGCTGTTGTACGGTGACGGGCTGTTCGAGACGATCGCCGTACGGGACGGCAGGGCGCAACGCTGGGAGCGGCACATGGAACGCCTGCGCAGCGGCTGTGAACGGCTGGGTATCGTTCCCGTCGCGCCCGCACTGCTGGAGCGCGAGGTACAATCCCTGTGCAGCGGTGTGCCGCAGGCGGTACTCAAGATCATCATCAGCCGCGGTTGCGGCGGGCGCGGGTACCGGCCTGCGGTGGCCGGCGCCCCGACGCGGATCATCCAGCTGCACCCCTGGCCGGATGATCCGCCACACCTTGCGCGTGACGGGGTTGCCGTGCGCTGTTGCCGGTTACGGCTGGGACAGAATCCCGCGCTGGCCGGCATCAAGCACCTCAACCGCCTCGAGCAGGTGCTGGCACGTGCCGAATGGGATGACGCGGGCATTCCGGAAGGACTGCTGCTGGATCGTCAGGACCGTCTGATCGAAGGTACCATGAGCAATGTCTTCCTGGTGCTGGGCGGGAGGCTGGTGACTCCGGATCTCTCGCAATGCGGGGTCGCCGGGGTGATGCGTGCGGAGTTGCTGGGGCTGGCGGCGGATACCGGTATCCATACCGAGGTACGGGCCGTTCCGGTTGCCGAGCTGTTCGACGCAGAAGAGGCGTTCCTGTGCAACAGTATCATCGGCATCTGGCCGGTATCATCGGTTGACGGACACCGGATCGCTTCTGGTAAGGTAGCCGGCAGGCTGCAGCAGCTCCTGCAGTCACATTCGCGACCATCCTGAGGAAGGTGCAGTCAGCAATGACGGAAAACGTGTGCCCGGATTGCAGGTCACGCCTGTGGCGCCTGCTGGTATTACTGGTAGTGCTGGCACTGGCGGTGCTGGCAGTGTTGTACAGCCGGTACCGGGACTTTTCCTACGGCAGGATTACCCTGCCGCAGGGCGACCCTGTACTGACGGTGGCGCCGGGTATGTCGTTAAAGCAGCTGGCGCACGAGTTACATGAGCGTGGAGTCATCGAATATCCGCATTTCTTTGTTCAGCTGGGGCGCGTCCTCGAGGCTGACCGCAGGCTCAAGGCGGGGGAATATGTCCTTGAGCCGGAACTGACGCCGCGATCCCTGCTTGCCCTGGTGACCGACGGCAAGGTGCTGCAATATGCGCTGACCATCGTCGAGGGCCAGACCTTCGCCGAACTGCGCAAGCGGATCGAGCAGGATCCGGTGCTGGAACAGACCCTGCAGGGCCTGGATGACAATGCGCTCATGGCGCGCCTGGGCAAGGCCGGCGAAAAACCGGAGGGCCGGTTCCTGGCGGATACCTATTACTTCCCGCGGCACACCACCGACGTCAATTTCCTCCTGCGTGCCTACGATGCCATGGGCAAGGCCCTGCAGGAGGAATGGGACGCACGTGATCCGGACCTGCCGCTGGCCACACCGTACGAGGCGCTGATCCTGGCCTCCATCGTGGAGAAGGAAACGGGGGTCGCCGAGGAACGTCCGCGCATCGCCGGCGTCTTCATTCGCCGCCTGAAACGGGGCATGAAGCTGCAGACCGATCCGACCGTGATCTACGGAATGGGGGAATCGTTCGACGGTAATCTCCGCCGGACCGACCTGGTCACCGACAATCCCTACAACACCTATACGCGCGCCGGTCTGCCACCGACCCCGATCGCGACCCCGGGCCGGGATGCGATTCATGCCGTGCTGCATCCGGCCGCTGGCGACAGTCTGTATTTCGTGGCCAATGGCGGCGGGCGTCACTACTTCTCCGCCACGCTCGAAGAGCACAACCTGGCCGTCGACAAGTTCCAGCGCGGCAAGCACAACATCACCCTGCCCGGTGAAAAGGCGGCACAGTGACGGGTAAATTCATCACGGTGGAAGGCATCGAGGGGGTTGGCAAGTCCACGAATCTCGGTTTCATCCACGCACAGCTGCGCAGCGCCGGTATCGATGTGGTGCAGACCCGCGAACCGGGCGGCACGCCGTTGGGTGAGGCGATTCGTGCGCTGCTGCTGGACCCGGCGTATACCGGGATGGACGTGCACTGTGAGCTGCAGCTGATGTTTGCCGCACGCGCCGAACACCTCGGCAAGATCATCCGGCCGGCACTGGAACGCGGCCAGTGGGTGCTGTGTGACCGTTTTACCGACGCCACCTATGCCTATCAGGGTGGTGGAAGGGGGGTGGACGTCTCGTTCATCGCCCGCCTCGAGGAACTGGTGCAGGGTGATTTCCGTCCGGACCTGATCCTGCTGCTGGACGTACCGGTCGAGGTCGGGCTGGCACGTGCCGGGCAGCGTGGCGCACTGGACCGGTTTGAACAGGAACAATTCGATTTCTTCGAGCGTGTGCGGGCGGCATACCTCGAGCGGGCCGCTCGCGACCCCGGACGCTACCGGGTGATCGATGCCAGCCTGCCACTGGAGCAGGTCCAGCACCGGATTCGCGGTTGCCTGCCGTTGCAGGCGCGGCGGACACCGGATGTCGAGGCCGGCCGACAGCCGGACTGAGCGGTTGCGTTATCCTGTGATCCGTTATCGGGGGAGTGCATGGACAAGCGGTATCCCTGGCTGAGCAGCAGTCTTGACGTACTGGGCGAGCGATTCGTGCGTGGTGGCATGCCGCACGGATTGCTGATTTCCGGCCAGCCCGGCCTGGGCAAGAGCTGGCTGGCCTTGCAGCTGGCCGGCCTGGTGCTGTGCGAACGGCACCGGTCCGATCCTGCCCCGTGCGGGCAGTGCGAGGGGTGCCGGATGTTTGCCGCCGGCGCCCACCCGGACTTTCTCCTTGTCACGCGGGAAACCGACGAAAAGACCGGCAAGCAGGCGTCCTCGATCAAGGTCGACCAGATCCGTGAGCTGGCCGGGAAACTGGCATTGTCCAGTCATCGTACCGGCTACAAGGTCGCGGTGCTGAACCCGGCCGAGTCGATGAATCTCAATGCCGCCAACAGCTTGCTAAAGACGCTGGAAGAACCGACCGATAACACGGTACTGGTACTGGTCTGCACCAGTCCGGCACGCCTGCCGGCCACGATCCGCAGCCGCTGTCAGCAGCTGCGGGTTTCCGCGCCGGAACCGACACTGGCGGCGGACTGGCTGGCCGGGCAGATGCCCGGTGTGGATGCCGGTCTGTACCTGCAACTGGCAGGCGGGGCCCCGCTGGAGGCGCTGCGGCTGGCGGCAGGACAAACCGTCGAGGCCCGTCTCCGGCAGTTCCGCGCGCTGGTTGACGTGCTTGATGGCAAGGGTGACCCGCTGGGGCTCGCAACGGACTGGGGGCAGGACGAGCAACTGCAGGCCATCCGGTGGTTCCGCGACTGGCTGATGGACCTGTTGCGCATTCGCCTGGGCGGCGGTGCCGACTCGGTCCGCAACGTGGATCTGAAAGACGGGCTGTTACGACTGGCGCCCCGTCTCGTTGCACGGGATCTGTTCCGGCAGCTCGAACGGATCAACCAGGGGCTGCGGATCGCTGACGGGGTGCTGAACCGCCAGCTGATGGCCGAGGAGATCGTGCTGTCCTGGGCCGGCATGAGGTAGATCAAGGGGAACGTAATATGTCCATCATCAACAATGCAGCTCCGCGACAGGGAATCCTGTCACTAACCATCAAGGACAAGAGCGCGCTGTATGCCGCCTACATGCCGTTCATCAAGGGCGGCGGACTGTTCATCCCCACCAAGAAGGAATACAAGATCGGCGAGGAAGTGTTCATGCTGCTGTCGCTGATGGATGATCCGGAGAAGCTGCCGGTCGCCGGCAGGATCGTCTGGGTCACACCGGCCGGTGCACAGGGTAACCGTGCCGCCGGAATCGGTGTCCAGTTCAGCAGCCAGGATGACGGGGCGGCACGCAACAAGATTGAAGGGTATCTGGCCGGCGCCCTCGACAGCGAGCGTCCCACGCACACCATGTAGACGGTATCTGCTGCGTCAGCCGCTCCCGGTTGCTGGCGCTCCCGAACCCGCACGGCCCCGGCAAACGGGCCGGGTCAGTCTGTTTCCGGACCTGCAGATAGCGGATCGCCCGGTGCCCGATGTGCCGGCGCCGGGTGACAGCCTGTTCCTGTATCCCGCGGGTTTCCCTGCCCGGTCAAACCTTCTATCATGCGGAAGGCAACCGCTACAGGACCCCCGATGCTTGTCGACTCCCACTGCCACCTCGATATGCTCGACCTCGCCCCGTTCGGTGGCCATATCGAAGGCGTGCTGGCCAGCGCCGCGCAGAACGAAGTGGGTCATTTCCTGTGCGTCTCCATCAATATGGAGGATTTCCCGGCAATGCTGCGGATTGCCGAGGCACACGCCAGCGTGGTGGCCTCGGTCGGACTGCATCCCAACGAGCGCGGCGGTCATGAACCGACGGTCGAGGAACTGGTCGGGCTGTCCCGGCACCCGAAGATCGTTGCGATCGGCGAAACCGGGCTGGACTATTTTCGCAGCGAGGGGGATCTGGAATGGCAACGGGAACGGTTCCGGCGCCACATCGCGGCGGCCAGGCGTTGCGGCAAACCGCTCATCATCCACTCGCGTGATGCCCGCGAAGACACGCTGGCGATCCTGGAACAGGAAGGGGCGGGCGAGGTCGGCGGCGTGATGCACTGCTTCACCGGTGACTGGGCCATGGCGCAGGCGGCCATGGCGCTGAACTTCCACATCTCGTTTTCCGGGATCGTGACCTTCCGGACCGCCACGGAACTGCAGGAAGTGGCGCTGAAGATGCCGCTGGAGCGGATGCTGGTGGAGACCGACTGCCCGTACCTCGCACCCGTACCGCACCGCGGGCGGCCCAACCAGCCGGCATACGTGCGACATACCGCCGAGTTCGTTGCCGCGCTGCGGGGCGAACCGTTCGAAACCATCGCCGTGGCCACGACCGAAAATTACCGCAGGCTGTTCGAGCCGGGATTGTCCACGTGAAGAAACTCCGGCACGAGGCGGAACTGGTCAAGGAGGCGATCCGGGCCGGCGTCGAGTACGGCGAACAGCGGGGTGTGGTCAGGTTCGAGCCGACCGATTCGCAGCATGAGAAGATCGAGTACATCTACCGCCTGCTGGTGCACGACAAGGTGATTGCACCGATGCCGGAGGAGCAGGTATCCCAGCAGAGCATGCGCCACCGGCTGGCGATGTGGATCGCCAGGCAACTGCCGAAAGACCACCCGTTGCTGAAGTGAATCGTGTTGCCCGGTCAGGGCAGGGGACGGGGTTTGCGATCCGCACCCACGGCCACGTAGGTCAGGTCGGCCTGGGTGACCAGCAGCATTTCATGACCTTCCCGCGGCCGTTCCGCGTAGGCCTTTACGTTGACGGTGAGCGATGTCTTGCCGGTGCGGGTGATCTCGGCGTAACAGCTGATGAGGTCACCGACAAACACCGGTTGCCTGAACTCGAAGGAATTGACGGCCACGGTCACCACGCGTCCGCCCGCGCGGCGGCATGCCACGACACTGCCGGCGATATCCACCTGTGACATCAGCCAGCCTCCGAAGATATCGCCGGCGGCATTGGCATCCGACGGCATGGCCATCACGCGTATGGCCGGCGTGCCGGACGGTGGCCGGTTGTCACTCATGTGTCAGTGCCCCTCGTACATCCGCTCGATGCGGTCGGCGAATTCTTCCAGGATACGCCGGCGCTTCAGCTTCATGGTCGGTGTGATCATGCCGTTGTCCACGGTCCAGGCCTTCAGTGTGCAACTGATCGCGTGAATACGGGCATAGCCGGGAAATGCGGACAACAAACCCTGCAGCCGTTCCTTGACGTGGTTGCAGAGGCTTTCGTTGCCCAGTGAGGCCGGGTCGTCGGCATCCAGGCCGAGCGTGCCGGCCACCCGTTTCCATTGTTCCGGCTCCAGTACGATCACGGCCGACAGGTACGGACGGTTGTCGCCGATGACCATGACCTGCTCGAACAGCGGGTCCAGCGCAATGGCCATCTCCAGATCGGCCGGCGGAACCTTCTCGCCGTTGGCCAGTACGATGATCTCCTTCAGGCGCCCGGTAATATAGACGTGGTTGTTCACGATCGATGCCTTGTCGCCGGTGTGGAACCAGCCGTCGGCATCGATCACCTGGCGGGTGGCCTCCTCGTTGCCCCAGTAACCCAGCATGATGCCAGGGCCGCGCGCCAGCAGTTCCTCCTGCTCACCGACCTTCAGTTCCAGGCCGCGTAACGGCACGCCGACACTGGCCGGTTCGTTATCATCGATCGGGTTGGCGGTCAGGATCGGGCTGGTCTCGGTGAGCCCGTAGCCCTGGACCAGGTTCAGACCCAGTCCGATGAATACGCGGGCGATGGGTGTGGGCAGCGGCGCGCCGCCGGAGGCGGCCATGCGCATGCGCCCGCCCAGCCGCGCCATGATCTTGCCGGCCACCAGCCTGTCCAGCAATGGCCAGAACAGGAATGAGAAATGCCAGCCGGTGCGACGTTGCCGGTATTCAAAACGGGTCCAGCCGACATTGACCGCGGTATCGAACAGCCAGGTGGCGAGCGGGGATTTCTCTGCCAGCCCGGCACGGATCCGGTTGTAGACGCGTTCGTAGATGCGCGGTACCGAGATCATGAGGGTGGGACGTATCGTTTGCAGGTCCTCGCCCAGGTCGGGTATCGAACGCGCGTAGGCGACCCTGGCCCCGGCCATCATGGGGATGTAGTAGCCGACGGTGCGCTCGAAGGTGTGTGACAGCGGCAGAAACGACAGCAACAGGTCGTCAGGATACATCTGCACGATCTCCAGCGCGCCGTCGCTGTTGGTCAGGATGTTCCAGTGGCTCAGCATCACCCCCTTGGGTTTGCCGGTCGTGCCCGAGGTGTAGACGATGGTTGCCAGGGCGTGCGGGTCGCTGTCCTCCTCCCGCAGTTCGCCGCTTTCGTGTCCGGACAGCCAGTCGTCGATGTGCCGCACACGCTGTTCACCGCCCGGAACCGGTACCGGTTCAAGCGTCAGGATACGCGCCAGTCCGCCGAGTTCGTCGAGTACGCCATGGATACCGTTCCATTGCTGCTCGCCCTGCAGCAGCAGCAGTTTGCAGCCGGCATTGTTGAGGATGTAGGCGATATTGTCCGGGCGGTCATCGGTATACAGGGGGACGACGACCAGTCCGCAGCCCAGTGCGGCCTGGTCGAACAGGACCCATTCGCGGCAGTTGCGTAACAGGATGGCAACCCGGTCGCCGGGCCGGAAATTTTCCGCAGACAGCGCAGACTGCCAGCGCGACACGTCCCGTCCCGTTTTGGCCCAGCTGTAGTCGTGCCAGGCATCGTCGACCGGGTTGTATTGCCGGTAGGCGACAAGATCCGGTGTCGTTCTTACGCGTTCACGGAACAGACCGGCCAGTGTTTTCGCAGCCGCTGCCGGAATGGCACTCTCTGGCTTGTCCTGCATGTGCTCCCCCCAGGCAATGGATGCTGAATATTTCCCTATGGCAGATCCTGCCAGCCCGGATCCGGCGTGAAACGGTCCCCGCGCAATCTTTGCAGTTCGGTCAGCTGCTTGAGCAGGGCCTGTTTGCCGATGGCATCGAGGTAATGCATCGGTCCCCCCCGGAACGGTGCAAAGCCGGTACCGAAAACCAGTCCGGCATCCAGCAGGTCCGCTTCCGCAACCACGTGTTCGCGCAGGCAGCTGACGGATTCGTTGAGCAGGCGCAGGACCAGGCGGTTGGTGATTTCCTCCATGTTCCAGTTGCCGGCGGAAGGGGTCGGCTTGACAGGCCTGCCCTTCTTCCACAGGTAATAGCCTCGACCGGACTTGCGTCCCAGCTTGCCGGCACTGACGCGTTGTTCGAGACTGGCCGGGATCTCTGCCTGGAAATGGGACGCCAGCACGCGGGCCACATGCAGGCAGATATCGAGACCGACCGTGTCGGCCAGTTCCACCGGTCCCATCGGCATGCCGTATTGTGTAGCGGCCCGGTCGATCAGGGCCGCCGGGACACCTTCCGCCTCCAGGATCACGGCCTCCATCAGGTAGGGCATCAGGATGCGGTTCACCAGGAAGCCCGGTGTGCTGGTGACCGGCAACGGCAAGCGGTCAATCCGCCGGGTAAAGGTCATGGCGTGTGCACTGACTTCGGGTGCGGTAGCCTGGCCGTTGACGATTTCCACCAGCATCATCTTTGCCACGGGATTGAAGAAGTGCAGGCCGACCAGTCGTTCCGGGCGTGCCAGTGCCGGTGTCAGCTCTTCCAGCGGGATGCTGGAGGTGTTCGTGGCCAGGATGGCATCCGCCTTCATCCTGGGTTCAATATTCTTGTATAAAGAACGTTTTACATCGGCATCCTCAAAAATCGCTTCAATTACTATATCCGCCTTCGCCACGCCCTTACCGTGGTGGTCCGGGAGCAGGCGATCCATGGCAGCGCGGATCGTGACCGGTTGCTTCAATTTCTTTTTGAACAGTGCGTGGGCACGGGCCAGTGCCGGTGCGATCCGCGCCGGTGACTGGTCCTGCAGGGTGACGCGGAATCCGCGCAGGGCGCACCAGGCGGCGATGTCTCCACCCATGGTGCCGGCGCCGATCACGTGCACGTACTTCGGTTGGTAGTGCGGGTCCTTGCCCAGGGATTTCAGTTGTTCCTGCAGAAAAAACACCCGCACCAGGTTCCTGGCGGTCACACCGCTCACCAGCCGGGCCAGCGATTCCCGTTCGCCCCTGAGCATGGCGTCCCTGTCGTTTGCATGCCGGCGCCAGAGGTCGATCATGGCGTACGGTGCCGGGTAGTGCAGGGGTGAGGCGCGCCGGGCCACCTGCTTGCGCAGGATCCTCGCCAGCAGGGGCCGAACCAGCGGGGAATTGCTGAGCCGTTCCAGTGTGCCGGCCCGATGCACCGGTGGCGCGTCGAGGATCAGCTTGCGTGCTGCGTCAGTCAGGTGCCGCTCGGGCACCACCTGGTCCACAAAGCCCATGCGCCGGCCGGCACGACCGTCCACCGTGCGCCCGCTCAGGATCAGGTCCATGGCCCTGGGCGCACCGATCAGCGGAACCAGGCGCGCACTGCCGCCCCAGCCGGGGTGGATGCCAAGGCGCACCTCGGGCAGGCCGAGGCGGGTGGCGGGGTCGTCGCGCGTGACACGGTAGCGGCAGGCAAGTGCCAGTTCCAGGCCACCGCCCAGGCAGAAGCCGTGGATGAGGGCGACCGTCGGGAACGGCAGGGCCTCGAGCCGATTGAAGGCCTGCTGTCCGCTCTCCAGCAGATCCATGGCTTCCTGCCCGGTGCGGATCCGGGCGAAGGACTCGATGTCGGCACCGGCAATGAATCCGTTGGCCTTGCCGGAGCGGATCACCAGTCCGCGGGGTTGCTGTGCCTGCAGGGCGGCCAGGTGCTGTTCGAATTCCGCCAGCACCTCCAGGCTCAGCACGTTGGTGCCGGCACCGTCCTTGTCGAAGGTTAGCCAGGCAATGTGGTCGGGGTCGGTCTCCAGCCGGAAGTGATTGCCCATGTCAGGTCCTTTCGACCAGCAGGGCGCCGCCCTGGCCGCCACCGATGCAGATGCTGCACATGCCGCGCCTTGCCTGCTCACGTTGCAGCACCTTCAGCATGTGCAACACGATGCGCGCACCGCTGCTGCCGACCGGGTGTCCGGCGGCGACGGCCCCGCCGTCGACGTTCAGCCGCTGTTCGTCGATCGCCGCAAACGGGGCATCCCGGCCCAGTTCCTCGCGGCAGAAACCGGCATCCTGCCACGCCACCAGACAGGCCAGCACCTGGGCCGCGAAGGCCTCGTTGATTTCGTAGTAATCGATATCCGCACTGTCGAGGCCGTGGCGCTGCAGGACCGGCGCCATGGCGTATACCGGTCCGAGTCCCATCTGCGCGGGATCGAGACCGACCCACTGGCTGTCGATCAGCTGTCCCAGCACCGGCAGGTCGTACCTTGCGACGACTTCTTCCGATGCCAGCAGCACCCAGGCGGCTCCGTCGGTGATCTGGGCGCTGTTGCCGGCCGTCACGTTGCCGAGCGGCTTGTCGAACACCGGCCGCAGCTTTGCCAGCTTCTCCATGCTGCTGTCGGTTCGTACACCGTCATCGAAGTCATATACCTTGCCCTTGTTGTCATACAGCGGTTCGATCTCGTCAAGGCGGCCGGATTCGTGTGCGGCAGCGAGCCGTTCGTGGCTGCGCATGGCAAAGCGGTCCATCTGTTCACGGGTAATGCCGAAACGGTGGGCAAGGATCTCTGCCGTCTGTCCCATGGACAGACCGACGACCGGGTCGGTGAGTCCGCGCAACAGAGCGATGACCGGTTTGAAGTGTCCGGGACGCAGCGATCCCAGCAGTTTGATTCTGGCACCGAGGGTGCGTGCACCGGCCAGGTCGGCCAGCCAGTTCACCATGGCGGCGTTGTACAGAACCGGGGCATGACTCATGGACTCGGTACCGCCGGCCAGCACCAGGCCGGAGCGCCCGGCCGCGATATTCTGTGCAGCTGAATCGATCGACTGCAGGCCGGAGGCGCAGTTGCGCTGCACGGTCCAGCCCGGTACCCGGTTGCCGCAGCCCAGGCGCAGCGCCACGACACGACCGATATTGGCCTCGTCCGGGCTCGGCATCATGCAGCCCAGGATCACCTCGTCGAGTGCATCCGGTGCAAACGGCTGGCGTGTCAGCAACGCCTGCCCGGCCGACACCGCCAGGTCCGAGGCGGCAAACGGCCCGGGTCGGCCGCGTGCCTTGAGGAACGGCGTGCGGCTGCCGTCGACTATAAAGACCGGCCGGCCACCCCACCCAGATTGCTGTGCCCCCATGCCTTCTGCTCCTTGGTGAAAAACTCAGGATCGAACGCGTCGACCTGGATAACCCGCTGGCGTGCCGTGATCGCGGCGTGGATGCTGCCAGCCTCCGCCTCACTGATCACACCGGCCTTGAGACCGGCCTCTGTCGAGGCTTCCGGGTCCCCGTGTTCGAGCTTGCCGGCACGCATGGCGTCGCGCAGTTTGCGCAAGGCCGGCTCGGCCCTGACGGTCTTCAGCAATGCATCATCGAGTTGTGCCACCGGTTCCCTGTTGTCGTCCGGAATATACACACCTTCAGTAAGCCGGTCACGCAGCTCACCGGGTCGCATCAGCAGCTCGGCCAGTTTCCCGCTGAGTGCATCGGACGGACGGCGATAGGGCTTGCCCAGCGG
This sequence comes from uncultured Ectothiorhodospiraceae bacterium, assembly GCA_964564245.1. Lineage (GTDB taxonomy): Bacteria > Pseudomonadota > Gammaproteobacteria > UBA9214 > UBA9214 > UBA9214. The sequence continues at coordinate 46,110 of CAZMAK010000002.1, forward strand.
GAAGGTCAGCATGCGCGCCAGTCGCGCCGCGCTGCGCAGGGGAAGGTTGTCGAAGACCTCGTGCAGGCGCGTCTGGATGTTGTGTAACAGGTCCTGGCAGGCCCATTCGAGCAACGGCAGTTCCTCGTCCGCTGATCCGTTGTCGTAGTGATGCTTGAGCACCGCACTGCCGAGGTAGAGATAGCTGAGTACATCGCCCAGCCGCCCGGATATCGACTCGCGGCGCTTGAGGCCGCCGCCCAGCGCCAGCAGGGTCATTTCAACCGTGACGGCAAAGGCCAGGCTCATGCGCCCGAACTGACGGTAGTAGTGGCCGCGTACCCCGTGCTGCGGCGCATTCAGCAGGCGTCCGCCACTCAGGGTGTGGAACAGGGAACGGCTGCAGGTGCTCATGGCGTGACTGGCGTGACCGCGCAGCGCCGCGTCGAACGCGGCGACATCATTGCCGGCGACGGCTTCCATTTCACGCAACAGGTACGGGTGACAGCGGATCGCACCCTGACCGAAGATGATCAGGTTACGCGTGAGGATGTTGGCGCCCTCGACCGTGATCGCAATGGGCAGCGCCTGGTAGGAGCGGGCGATGAAGTTGCCCGGTCCCATGCTGATGCCGCGTCCGCCGAGGATGTCCATGCCGTCGTTCATCACGACGCGCATGCGTTCGGTCAGGTGATACTTGATGATCGCCGAGGCGACCGAGGGCTCCTCGCCACTGTCCAGTGCGGCGGTGGTGAAGCCGCGCGCGGCATTCATCATGTAGGTCAGTCCGGCAATGCGTGCCAGTACCTCGCTGACACCCTCGAACCGGCCGATCGGCAGGCGGAACTGCTTGCGTACGCCGGAATAGGCGCCGACGCTGCGCGCTACCAGTTTTCCTGCAGCGGTGCTCAATGCCGGCAGCGAGATGGCGCGGCCGTCGGACAGGCAGTTCATCAGCATGCGCCAGCCCTGGCCGACGTAGTCCTGGCCGCCGATCACCCAGTCCATCGGGATGAACACGTCCTTGCCGCGGTTCGGACCGTTCATGAAGGCCTGGCTCATCGGGTAGTGGCGTTCACCGATTTCCACACCCGGGGTGTCGACCGGGATCAGTGCCAGGGTGATACCGATTTCCTCCTGCTCACCGATCAGGTGGTCCGGGTCGTGCAGCTGGAAGGCCAGCCCCAGCAAGGTGGCCACCGGGCCCAGTGTGATGTAGCGCTTCTCCCAGTTGAGGCGAATGCCCAGCACTCCGTCCTTGCCCTGGAATGACTGGCGGCATACCACGCCGGTATCCGGCATCGAGGCGGCGTCGCTGCCTGCCTCCGGTCCGGTCAGTGCGAAGCAGGGGATCTCCTGACCCCTGGCCAGGCGCGGCAGGTAGTGCTGTTTCTGAGCCTCGGTGCCATAGGACAGCAGCAACTTGGCCGGCCCCAGTGAATTCGGCACCATCACCGTGACACCGGCCGAGATACTGCGGCTGGCTACCTTCATGACCACGGCGGAGTGGGCGTTGGCGGAGAAGCCGAGTCCACCATACTGCTTCGGGATGATCATCCCGAAGAAGCCGTTATCCTTGAGAAATTCCCAGGTTTCCGGTGTCAGGTCGTGGCGTTGTTCGGTGATTTCCCAGTCGCTGACCATGGCACACAGTCGTTCGGTCGGGCCGTCGATGAAGGTCTGTTCTTCCAGGTTGAGTGCAGGGGCAGGGTAGCTGAGTAACCGGTGCCAGTCGGGATTGCCGCTGAAGAGATCCGCTTCCCACCAGACGGTGCCGGCCTCGAGGGCCTCGCGTTCGGTCGAGGACATGCCCGGCATGATCCTGCGGTACAGGTCGAGCAGCGGGGTGATGATGAGCGAGCGGCGCAGCGGATCGGCGACCAGCAACACGGCCACCGGGATGAATACCAGCCAGGCCAGCGTGATGCCCCAGCCCGGTGGACCATGGACCACGCTCCGGTAGCCCAGCAGGGCGGCGATGGAGGCGATCCAGAGGTAGCGGGAAGCGCGGCGCGCCAGCAGGAAACTGAAAGCGGTGATCGCCACGAGCAGTTCGATATACCCGGTCATGATATTCATCCCTGGCGCAGCGCATGCGCCTGTGTCATCCCCTCAGGATTCTAATAATTATATATTAATCAATAACTAACAATTTAGACAGGCATGGGTTTGTCAAGTTGCAAGGCCACTTCGGGCATCAGCCCGCCCGTTGCCCGGCTACGGTTCCGGTTATCCTTCATGCTATCGGCCGTGGCTCCGTCAAGCTAAGCACAGGGAGCCGGGGTATGCATGGCCTCAGCGGTCGAGCAGGCTCAATGCCGTGAACAGCTGCTTGCGCGGAGTGTGGAAGTGCGGTGAGAACCGTATGCCGCCGCCACGCAGGGCGCAGACGACGTTGTGTTGCTGCAGCGTTTCAAACAGGGACTCGGGCGATTCTTCCAGCGGGAGAAACGTGACGATGCCCGCATAGCGCCCGGGGGTGTCCGGCGTGAGGACGGTGTACCGGTCCTGCCGGGCCGCCAGGAAGTCGAATATGAAGCGGCTGTTTTCCTGTATTCGTTGCGCGATTTCCGGCACACCGGTTTCGAGGATCAGTTCGAGGCTCGCGTGCAGGGCATGGACACCCAGCATGTTCGGGCTGCCGCATTCAAAACGCCGTGCATCGGGTGCCACCTCGCGCGAGGTATCCTCGAAGCGGCCGGCACTGGCCAGCATGTGCCAGCCGTACTGGCGCAGCGTCAGCTGATCCATGACTTCCCGGCGGCAATAGAACACGGCCAGTCCCTCCGGGCCCAGCAGCCACTTGTGGCCATCGGCCATGACGAAATCCGCCCGGCAGCCCTGTACGTCCAGCGGGTGGGCGCCCAGGCTCTGGATGGCATCGATGCAGAACAGCACACCGCGTTCCTGGCAGGCGGCGCCCAGCCGTTCCAGGTCCAGTCGCAGGCCGGTATCGTACTGCACCGAGCTGACCGACAGGACGCGGGTGCGTTCATTCATGCAGGCAATCAGTGCCGCCTCGGGTGAGTCGTGCCGTTGCAGGTCGGCCTTCCGGGTTTGTACACCGAGTGTCTCCAGTGACTCCCAGACCACCCGGTTGGACGGGAACTCCCGGTTGCCGGTCACGACATTGTCGCCGCTTTGCCAGGGCAGCCCCCAGGCAACCACCGACAGGGCCTCGGAGGTGTTCTTCAGCAGGGCAACCTCGTCCGTGTGCCTGGCGTTGAGCAGGGTGGCCAGCTGGCGGCGTAATGCAGCCTCGGTCTGCAGCCAGCGTGGATAATGGCGCGCGCCGGACGTGCCGTTTTCCCGGGCGAATGCGATCACGGCCTGCACGGTGCGGTGCGGCCAGGGCGCCACGGCGGCATGGTTCAGGTAGATCAGGTCGTCATCCAGCTGGAATGCGGATTCAGTCATGGTGGTGCGCGGGCCGGTTTTGTGTGACGGGACAGACTTCAGAGTAGAATGCGCGGCTGATATCCATAGGCGGAGCGTATCGAAAATGTCACCTGGTCGCGACCGGATCGCGGTTGTTCTGTTGTTGCTGCTTGCCGTCGTTTGCGGTCGGGTGCAGGCGGGCGAGGTAAGCCTGCTGATCGATACCGGCGCCGGAACCCTGACTGTGCTGGACGGGGAAGCGGTGATCCACACCTTCGGTGACATCTCCATCGGCCGCTATGGCGCGACGGAAAACAAGCGCCGCGGTGATAACAGGACCCCGCTCGGGCATTTCCGGATCGGCTGGATCACCCGCAAGACCCGCTATCACCGCTTTCTCGGGCTGAATTACCCGGACCTTGAAATTGCATCAAAAGCATTTTCTAGTGGATTGATTACAAAGAATGATTGGCTGGCAATCAGGCATGCCATCAAGCACGGTGAGGTACCCCCGCAAAATACCGCGCTGGGTGGGCGGATCGGCATTCACGGTATCGGGGACGGGGACGCCGAGATGCACCAGCAGTATAACTGGACCAACGGTTGCGTGGCGCTGACCAACGAGGAAATCGATCTGCTGCTGACCTGGGTCAGTGTCGGAACCCGCGTCGAGATCCGTTGACAGCTCCGTCCGCGCACCGGGATAGTGCTCCCGACCTGCTGATTATTCCGGAATTTATCTGATCAGGGTCATTTCATGTTGAAATTGAATTCGGTAGCATACGCCCATGCTGCCGGGTAGCCGGCCGCAGAGATGGAAGCGAATACCGATTTTAACCAAGCAGGAGAGAGGAATGTCCCTTCACACTTCACGTAGTATCCAGGCCCTGGCCGCTGCTGCCATTCTGGTGGCTGGTTTGTCAGGTTGTGCGTCTACCGGTAACAATGCTGCAATGCAGGCACAGCAGGCACAGATTGATTCCGCCACTGCCGACGCCGCTGCTGCCAAGGCGGATGCTGCTTCTGCCAAGGCTACTGCCGCCGAAGCACTGCGCACTGCCAACGAGGCAAAGGCGATTGCGGAAGATACCGAAACCAAGATCGACCGTATGTTCAAGAAGGCCATGCACAAGTAATCAGTGTGTCTCTGGTGTGATTCAGCAAGGCCCCGGTCGGGGCCTTGTTTTTTGGTCAGCGGGTGATCAGCACCGGTATGCCGCTTTTTTCCTTCACCGCCTTGCGCAAGGCCTCACCGTTGAGGTTCAGGCGCCGGTCTGAATTGATTCCGTTGTTGCCTGATTCCTTCGCCAGCATGTCGGCCACGGCATCCAGTACACGCTGCATGTAGTCCCGGTATTCCGGTTCGTCTTCTTCCAGTGGCGGGTGCAGCTCGACAAACAGGCCATCGGCCATCCAGCCAAGCTTGATGGGCTGATTGACCAGCTGGACCGGCGTACCGACCGGGATATCGGCAAACAGTCCCTCGATGTCTTCCGGGTACATGCGGATACAGCCGTGGCTGACGCGCATGCCGACACCATAGGGTTTGTTGGTGCTGTGGATGAGGTAGCCGGGAATGCCCAGATGCATGGCATATCTGCCCAGCGGATTGTCGGGCCCGCCAGGATAGACCTCGGGCAGGTCCCGGCCATCGGCCAGGGCTTCCTTCCTGATCGAGGCCGGGGGTGTCCAGGTGGGATCGATCTGCTTGCTGACGATGGACGTCCGGCCCAGAGGCGTGCTCCAGTCCATCCGGCCCACGCTGATCGGATGCGTGATCATGACCGGTCGCTGGCCGTCGACCGGCTTTGGAAAATAGTACAGGCGCATTTCCGGCAGGTTGATCACGATCCCGGTGCGAGCGGCCTGTGGCAATACGTAGCGACTGGGTATCACCACCCTGGAATGATTGGCCGGCAGCCAGCGGTCGACGTTCGGATTCGCCAGCAGGATTTCGTTCTGCCCGATATCGTAACGGCGTGCAATGTCCAGCAAGGTGTTGTCGCGGTTGGCTTCGGTGTACGTGATCTGTCCGATCACGTCCACGTCGGCCGGCGGCAGGATGAAGGTTTCTGCCTGGCCGACAGATGCAGTCAGCAGCAGGTACAGCCCAAGGGCTGAGCGTACAGAGGGCCTGCAGGCGGCCGGTTTCAGGGGATGGATCATATCGGCGGCATGTCTATGAGTTCGTGTAATGTATATTATGTTAAATTATAGACAGACCCGTACAGGCCGGCCTTTCCGGCCCCTGGCAGGTGTCCTGTTCGGATTCCGGTTCATTCCTCTCTCCCGCAATGCGCATGGCAATCCAGCAGTATTTTACCGGCAGTCCGCACCGTGTCGCCAAAGGCGATGATGCCGTCGCGATGCCCGCCCATGACAAACAATCCGCGTTCCCGCATGCCGCCGTCCCGGAACAGACGCATAACCTCGTGCGCCATGGCCGGTGTTCCATACGCCACGTTGCGGCGAGTCAGTGGCAAACCCAACCGGTCGGCGGCGTCCCAGATCCGCGCGGAGTGTACATGTAAAACGACCTGTATCGAGCGGTCGAGTTCATAGAGCATGCCGTGCGTCAGTGCCTCCGATGACGGTGGTACCGGTCCGGTTGCTCTGACCCGGTTGCTCGCCAGGTCGAAATCGATGACCCGCGAGTACTGGGTGGCCTGCAGCCATTCGGTTGCGCCGGTCTGCGAACCGCTGACCAGGAACGGTAACTCGCCCGGCCGGATGCGGCGGCTGACATTGCCGTAACCGACGCCTTCATACCGGTCCGGCGACTGGCCGATCAGCCCGAGCTGCCACAGGCGTTGCCGCATGGCACTCAGTTCAGTGAAGTCCAGGGACGGATCGGATGGCGACCGGGCGTAGTCGAGTTCGAACTTGATGACACCCTCGTCCTGCATGGGGACCTGCCGCGGAGATTGTACTGAACCGATCAGGGTTTATGGAAGGCGGCGCGTATCCGTTCCACGCGCCGGCGGTTGACGCCGAAATCACTGCGCCCGACCCGGGAGGCGGAACGGATCTGGATCACACCGGACGCGGGATCCAGCAGGCATTCCACGTCGTCCACGAAGCGGAACACCAGGCTGCGGAACTCGAAATGCAGGTAGCCTGCGGAGTGACCGACTTCCTTCGACCGTGCCAGCCCCGCCAGTACCTGCCGCAGGTGCTGCATGGCCGCTTCCGGTGCCCCCGTGTAGGCGATCGGCGCCACCTGATGGCCCGGGTCCACGGACTGGCTCGACACACAGTTGGGTGTATCCGGGCACGGGGCGAGGTGCTCCGGCGTGGCATGGACAGGGACGCTGCTCATACACAGCAGTATAAGTCCGGCTCCGGCCGCGAATGCACCGGCATGTTGGAGTATGTGTTTCAAGAGATTCCGTCCGCGCCCTGCTCCGCTCACACACCGGACTCAAACCGGATCGGGCCCTAGTAGCGCCCGGCTGCGACAAAGTGTTCCTGCCAGTATGGGTCGTTCATGGAGCTGAAGGATACCGGTTTTCCCTTCGAAGGGGCATGGATGAAGCGCCCGTTACCGGCATAGATCCCGACATGGGAAACCCGGTGTCGCCCGGATCGGAAAAACACCAGGTCGCCGGGCTGGATCCTGCTGCGGGCCACGGGCCTGGCATGCCGCAACTGGGTGCTGGTGCTGCGCGGAATCCGGACACCGGTCCGGCGAAAGGCGAAATAGACCAGGCCGCTGCAATCGAATCCGCGGGGTGAGGCGCCTCCGTAACGATACGGGGCGCCAAGCATGTCGACGGCAACGCGGAGCGCAGGATGCGCTGGCAGACTGCGGGTATGGGTAGCGTAGTGCGAGGATTCCACCCGGGGCGGCACCGCGGAACAGCCCTGCAGCAACAGGCCCAGCATCAGGGCCTGCAGCAGGGATCGCAGCACTGTCCCGATCCTGTCCACTGGGTCATCCCGTCATGTTCCACCGTCTGTTGTCGTTATCGGCGCCCTGCCTCCTGTGCTTCAGGCCGGCTCTCGCCGGCCTGCTCCCGTTCGTGATCGAAGTATCCATGCCGGAGGAAATGGAGGATCTGCGCAATAACCCGCTGGTCCCGCATGATGAAGGTGTGGCCGTCATCGATGACCAGGAAATCACGCATTTCCTGCAGGCGCGCGCTGGCCACCGAGACCTTGCCGTCATCCTCGCCGGGCAGCAGTGGCGAGAACCAGGGATCCAGGGAAAAGTTGCCGGTGATGATTCCGATCTCGCCGGGTATCGGCCGGAGCCGCCGTGGCAGGCCGTCCGGTCCCGTACCCAGCTGCTGACCGGCCGGGCCGGTGGCGAGGCGATACAGGTAATCGTGCTTCAGCAGGTCCGTGATCTCGCTGCCCTGGTTGGGTGGACTCAGCATGACGATACGCCCGAGGTTGTCGATCCGGTGCTCCTGAAGATACTGGCGTACCAGGATGCCACCAAGTGAATGCGTCACAAAATGGACCTTCGTTGCGTGCCGTGCCGCACACCAGGCCAGACCGCGCGCGATGGTATGGCTGGCGAGCCACTCGATGTCGTGTTCACGCGAGTCGTAACCCGGGTTGTCCACGTGGTAACCGGCGTCTGACAGTGCCGTGGCGACTCCCTGCATGGAACGGGGCGTCCGGCCGAGTCCGTGCAGGACAATGACGCACTCCCCGTCCGGGGCCAGACGGTCCGCTGCCTGCACAGCGGGCACCAGCAGCCAGGCCGCAAGGAACCAGGCATGGGGTTTCATGCCGGGGTATCCCCCGTCAATGCCACCGGGTTGCCCGCCTGGAACCCGGGCTGTTCATGCAGCCCCGGCTTTCCACTGCTGCAGGGCTTCGCGAATGGAGGCCGCGCGTCCCGGCAGTCCGCTGCGCAGGTAGCCGGTGTAGCAGCGCTCGACGGCATCTGTAAAAGTATCCAGGCCCGTAATGGCAGGATTGCCGAGATTGTCGGCGCTGACCGAGAACGGGAGGCCAAGCGCTGTGCAGAAATGTTTTTCGATGGCCTGGGGTTTGACCTCAACGGTGAAGAACAACTGCTGCTGTTCCTCGCGGCGCCCGTCCGGTGCATACCAGTAACCGAAATCATCCAGGCGACGGCGCTCCTCCCCGGCCACGCACCAGTGCGCCAGTTCATGCAGCGCGCTGCGTTCGTAGTCCCGGGTGAAGCGGATCTCCGCCCAGCCGTCGTCAGCGGCGGCGAGGTAAAGCGGTTCCTCGTGACCGCCGGACAACCGGGTCCGGAAGTGTACCAGTACCTCGCGATTCAGTTGCCCGATCCAGCCGGGGAATATAAACGCCTGTTTGTCGGACATCGTGCATACCGGTTGCTACAATGAGGGGACACAGGCCCGGAGTATAGGCGATGAGTGGTGTGCAACCGTACCGTGAAATCCAGAACATCGCCCGGACGCTCCGCGATCTGCAGACTCACGCGGAACTGACGGACGCGCTGAACCGGGTCGTATACCTGTTCGGGGTTATCCCGCCTGAGCTGCAGGAGCCGGTGGAACAGCTGATGGCGCAATTGCGCCGCAAGCTGGCGCAGGCCGGTTCGTAACGGCCTCGTGGCGCGCCCTGCCCGGCCGGCCCGTTGCTACGGTTGCTGTGAGCGGACCCAGCGGACGATATCGGCGGCGCCCATGGCGCCGGCCTGGCGTGCCACCTCACGACCGTTGTGGAACAGGGCCAGCGTCGGGATGCTGCGGATGCCGAACTGGCCGGCGATGCCCTGCTCGTCTTCGGTATTGAGCTTGGCCAGGCGGACCTGTGGTTCAAGCTGGCGCGCGGCCTCGTGGAAGGCCGGGGCCATCATCTTGCACGGCCCGCACCACGGTGCCCAGAAGTCCACCAGCACCGGGATGTCGTTGCGGCCGAGCTGCTGATGAAAGTTCCGGCTGGTCAGTTCGACCGGGTGTGCATCGAACAGCGGCCGGTGGCATTTACCGCAGTTCGGCTGGTCGTTCAGACGCCCTGTGGTTACGCGATTGACGGCATTGCAGTGCGGACAGACGATGTGTTGCGGATCGTTCATGAGCGGGTTCCGGGAGTGACATTCAATTCCCCTTTCAATGGTGACTGGCCGCGCAGAATTCAAGTCCGTCCTCACTTCCCGGCCGCAGTGACCGGCGACGGGGACGACAGTCCCGCCCGCCACAGCCGCAGGCGCAGGCCGATCCCGGTGGTATAGCCGACCTCGGTAAAACGGATGTTACCGGCCGGATCCAGGATGAAGCTGGCGGGAATGCCGTCTCGCAGTCACGGACCGGTTCCGGGCATCGCCGGTGGTCACACCAGCAGCTTGCGCCGCACCAGTGCCACGGCGATGACGTAGCTGACCAGGGCGAAGCCCAGCAGCACGGCCACGTCCAGCCACGGATGGGCCAGTTCGGTACCGGCCACCAGTCCGCGGGTGAGGTAGACCCCGTGGGTGAGCGGCAACAGCTGCACGAGACCATGCATGGTTTCCGGCAAGGTGTCGACCGGGTAGAACACGCCGCACAGGATGAACATCGGTGTCACCACCAGCACGAAGTAATAACTGAAAAAGTCATAGCTGCCGGCCAGTGCACTCATGATCAGTGCCGGACCGGCGAAGCACAGTCCGATCAGGAACACCACCGGCAGTACCAGCAGGGCGTGCCAGTCGTGCACTACACCCAGCAGCGTGGCCACCAGCAGGATGGCGCTGCCGCTGAACAGCGCCTTGTTGGCGCACCACAGCATTTCGCCGGCCATGATGTCGTCGACCTCGAGCGGTGTGGCGAGGATCGCCTCGTAGGTCTTCTGCGGCACCATCCGCGTGAACACCGAGTACATACCCTCGAAGCTGGCCGTGGTCATGGAGCTCGAGGCAATGATGCCGGTGGCCACGAACGTCAGGTACGGCAGGCCGGCCATCTCGCCGACGAAGTGACCCAGCCCGAAGCCCAGCCCCAGCAGGTAGATGACGGGTTCGCCGAAGTTCATCAGGATCGCCGGCACCAGCAGTTTACGCCAGACCAGGATGTTGCGCCGCCACACGTACAGGGCGCCGCGGCGGATGCGCGGCAGTCGCAGCGGGATCATCAGTCGCGCAGCTCCCGGCCGGTCAGGCGCAGGAACACATCTTCGAGTCCGGTGGGCCGGTGGATGTAGCGCAGGCGCGGCCGGTCCTTGAGCTGTCCGGTCAGTTCCGCGGGCCGGTGTGTATAGCAGTACAGGCTGCTGCCCATGCGTTCCAGCCGGCAGCCGGCGGCGCTGGCCAGCGCCTCGATGTCATCCGGGGCACCGCGCACCTCGATCACCTCGGGCTCCACGTAGTGGCTGACCAGGTCGCGCGGCGCGCCCTGCGCGAGGATGCGCCCATGGTCCATGATCACCAGTTCGTCACACAGGCGCTCGGCTTCTTCCATGTAATGCGTGGTCAGCAGCAGGGTCTTGCCGCTGTTCTTGAGCTCGTTGAGCCGTCCCCAGATGACGTGCCGGGCCTGCGGGTCCAGCCCGGTGGTCGGTTCGTCCAGCACCACCAGTTCCGGGTCGTTGATGAGGGCGCGCGCGATGGTAAGCCGCCGCTGCATGCCGCCGGACAGGGCGTCCGGACGGGAGTGGCGCCGGTCGGTGAGCGAGACGAAGTCGAGCAGCGCATCGATGCGGTTCGCCACCGCTGTGCGCGGCAGTCCGAAGAACGAGGCATAGATCTGCAGGTTCTCCTGCACGGTGAAATCGGGATCGAGGTTCTCGGCCTGCGGCACGATGCCGGTGCGGGCGCGGATGGCAGAGGCGTGTTCCTGCACCGGCAGGCCGAATACGGAGAGCGTGCCGCCGCTGACCGGTGTGAGTCCCATGGTCATGCGCAGCGTGGTGGTCTTCCCTGCCCCGTTCGGGCCGAGAAAACCGAAGCACTGGCCGGCCTGGATATCGAATTCGATGCCGTCGACGGCGGTGCGGCCGTCAAAGGACTTGGTCAGCCCGCGGGCGGAAATCAGTGGCTGGGCAGGTTGCAAATCGACGGCCGGTTGCATGGGCCGATTGTAACGGGTTTACGGGGCGTGTGTGGCAGTTGTCGGGCTACGCAGGCAGTTGCACGGCGTGCGCCGTGCGGTGAATTCCGGTCTACGCCGGCAGGAAGTCGATCGGATAGGTAATGGTCACCTCGGTGACATCCTTGGCCCCGAAATTGAACATCTTCACGCGGCTGGTGATGCTGGCGGCCAGTGCCGCGTCGTTCAGTTCACTGGAGACCACGCTGCACTGTGTCACCTTGCCGCTCGGGGCGATGGTGAGCTTCAGCACCACCTTGCCCTGCAGGGTCGGGTTGCTGCGCAGGGCACGGTTGTAGACGCCGTAGATCGAGCCCTTGTTGCGGTCGAACACCATCTGGATCTCCTCGATGCTGCGCCCGGCCGACCGGTCACCCTTGCCCTTGCCGCCGATGCGTGCGCCGGCCGCATTGCCGGCGGGGCTGTGCACCACGGTGGTGGAGCGCCCGGCCAGCGAGCCGCCGCCGGTGTTGCGGCTCAGGCTGGCGGTCCGGATGCCGCCACTGCCGCTGGTGGTGCCGGAGGTCAGGATCGCACGTTCGACCTTCGCCGCCTTGCCACCGGCCTGCGACAGGTTGGTGTTGCTGAAGTTGCGGGCGAGCGAGTTGTCACGCAGATCGGACAGGGCGTCGCTCATGGCGAGAATGCCGGATTTCTGTGCCTGCTCGCGGGCGCTGGGCTTCGGTACCACCGGCCTGGGCGGCGCCTTGACCACCTTTTTCACGACCGGCTTCGGCTCCTCGACCTTCTTCGGCAGGGGTTCCGGTTTCTTCTCGACCGGTTTCGGCGGCGGTGGCGGCTTGATGATCTCCTGTTCGAATATCACCTTCGCCAGCCGTTCCGGTTGTTCGGCCACCGGGTGCCGGATCTCCGGTAACGGCAACAGCGGGACCAGGATACCCAGCACGATCGCGGCCAGCAGGCTGTTGCGGACGATCCGCAGGAAGCGCAGGTCGTCGTCGTTCGCGACGCCCCAGTTCAGATCGAAGGTCAGCTGGATGGCCGACATCTCAGCTTCCCTCCAGCGGCTTCTGCAGGACGGCCAGCGAAACACGCTGGTAGCCGGCACGGGTTACGGTTGCCATGACCTTCTTCAGTAACCGGAACGGGATCTCCCGGTCACCCATGATGGTTGCTTCCATGCGGACCGGCCGGGTTTCCGGCTGTTTCTGCCGGGCAGCGGCCAGCTCCTTTTCCAGCGCGGCCTGCAGGGTCCGGGAGGTGGTACCGGGATCCTTCAGGATGCGGTCGACCGATGCGACCACCTTGCCGTAGATCATGACATCCGTCGCATTGACCATGACGACCACGGTCTGGTGTGGCTGCTGTTCGGAGACCGACTCCGGCAGCCTGACCGATTTGTGGGTCGGCAGGATCTCCCCGTTGGAGGAATTCACCAGCAGGAAAAACACCAGAATGGTGAAGATATCCATCAGCGAGACGAGGTTGATACCGAGCGTCCCCTTGCTGCGTTTGTGCTTGCGCTCCATACGTCGGGCGCGCCGTGACATCATCATTGGTTGGCAACCTTCACGCCCGGCGGGGCGTCTCCTATCGAGATTTCGGGGAACAGCTCCGCGCTCTGGAAGCCGTCCGTCGCCACTATCCTCGCCACACGTACGCGGTCCATGACCTGTACCAGTGTGTCGTAGGGGACGTCGGCCTCGAGCAGCAGGGTGGCGTTGAGCTTGTCGGGGAAGCGCGCCTTGATCTGCTGCAGCAGCTGCGAGAGCTGTTGGTAATCGTAGCCCGCAGGCGTCCGTGGCAGGCGCCTGATCAGGCCGCCACTGCGGTCTCCGACCTCGATGTCGCCGTCACGGACGATGATCTCGAGATCGAAATCCGGCTGCGGGACGTTCTGCTCCCGCGCAGCGGCGGCCGGCAGGTTCAGCTGCAGCACCGTGATGCGCGAGAATACCGCGGTGATCAGCAGAAACGGCACCAGTATCACCATCAGGTTCATGAAGGCGGTGATATTGATGTCGGTGGACTGCCCTTCCAGCCGACGGCGTCTGAAGCGGTTTCTCATCCGGCCTTGGCCCCGCCGACCTGGCTTTCGGTCAGGCTGTTGAGGAATTTCACCGATGCCATCTCCAGGCTGTCCACCAGCTGCGTGGTCTTGGTCTGCAGCACGGCGTAGATCAGCAGCAGGGGAATCGCAACCATCAGGCCGAACGCGGTGGTGTTCATGGCCACCGAGATACTGGCGGACAGCATGTCGGCCTTCTCGGACGGATTGGCCGACGCCACGGCGGTAAATGCCTGGATCAGGCCGATGATGGTGCCCAGCAGACCCAGCAGCGTGGCGATGTTGGCAAACGTCGCCAGGTAGCCGGTCCGTTTCTCCAGGTTCGGCACCGTTTCCATCAGGCCCTCTTCCATGGCGATCTCGACATCGTCACGCCGGCGCGAGGTCCGGGCGCGACTCAGCCCGTAACTGAAGATGTGACTGATCGCGGATTTCGATTTCTCGGTCAGCAGGGCGACCTGCAGCAGGTCGCCGGCGGCAAGGTGTGGCTGGATCTTTTTCCACAGGCGGTAGTTGCTGGCGCGGGCCACGCTGAGGTAAAGCCAGCGCTCGACTGCGATGGCCAGGCCGAGTGCAAGCACCACGACGATCGGATACATGAAAATGCCGCCGGACTGGAAGAATCCGACCACGGTATGGTAGAGGTCCATAGTTTTACTCCTGTTGCTTCCCCGTTGGATTACATCAATTACTGCGTGCTGTACGGCTAAATCGGCAGCGCCCCTGTCAAGTTCAATAAAGATAACCGCAGCTATTTGCGGGAACTGTGAACCGCTTCGTAGAATTCCAGCTCGCGCAGAAACACGTCACGATCGATGGGCGCAAGTGTCTCGTCGACCAGGCTGTTCAGCGGCCGGCCGGCCAGTTCACCGGTCTCGGCCGGCTTCCAGGGCACGATGTTCAGTGCCTTGGGAAGTTCCTGGTTGCCGGTGATGGTCGTGCCCTCCAGTTCCATCCGGTCGGCTGCCGGCAGCGGGCCGGCCGCGATACACAGGGACAGCAGACCACCTGCCAGGAAGCGACGGGAGCGGGTCACAACGGTGTTGCACGGATCGATGGCTTTCATTTGCCGGCTCCTGCGGTCATCTTTTGCGGTGCCTGCAGCTGCTCCTGCAGGGCGGTGATCCACTGCTGCAATTGCGGGTCCGTGGAATGTGTCAGTTGCTGATAACGGGCATAGTGCGCCAGTGCCTGTGCGGGATCGGTCAGGTAACGGTCATAGAGGATGGCCAGGTTCCAGTTGGCATCGGCATGGTCCGGATCGGCGGTCAGCGCCTGCTGCCAGGCGTCGGCGGCTTCCGCCAGCCGGTTGGCACGGCGGTACACCATGCCCAGCTGGTTCCATGCCTCGGCCTGTTTCGGGTCGATTTCCAGCGCATGTCTGAAATCGGTCTCGGCAGTCGCGGCATTGCCAAGCTGCACGTGGGTAATCCCGAGATTGACCCAGGCACCCGGCAACCGGGGATCCTGTGCGGTGATGGCATCGAGCTGCGTGGCGGCTGCCTGCCAGTCACCGGTCTGCATCGAGTGGATGGCCGCCTGAAAGGCCGGTTCGAGCTCTTTCGGGCTGACCCGGGGGGATACCGCGTCACTGACCGGCGCCGGGGCATCCTGCTGCCGCGGCGGCGCGCTGGTACAGCCGGCCCCGAGCATGATCGACGCCAGCAGCAGTGCAGTCATTCCGGGTCGGGCGCAAACCGGTTTTCGGCCCCGGTCCGGAGCCGGGACCACCCGGTCGCGGTACCGGGTTCCGGCGTCGTCAGTAAAGGACGGCCACATAGGGGGCACCTCTCTCCTGTTTCGCGTACTTCGCCGGTACCAGTTCGGCCAGCGCCTGCAGGCTCTTGCCGATCCAGGCGTCATAGAGGCCCGATTGCAGCCGTTCTGCATTCGTTTCATGCAGACTGATAGCCTGCTCCTCGAACGGATAGGACTGGTCTTCCAGCAGGATGTTGTATTGCTCCAGTGCCTCGGCATCGAGGTTCTTCGGGCGTTCCGACTCCTGCAGTGCCGTGGCCAGCTGGCGGTACACCTGCGCAGTCTGGTAGGCGGCGGCGGTCGTGACCTCTGCCACACTGTACGCCGCCGCCTGCTCGTACTGCGCCAGGGTTTCCTGCATCAGGCGCTTTTTCAGCGCCAGGCTTTTCTTCAGGGGCAGACGCAGCGCAACGGCGCTGTAGCGGTCGTGTGCCCGGTCGGCCAGCTGCAGGAGCGCCGTGGCCGCCAGGTAACGCGTCCGGTCGGTGCGTTCCGCTCCGGCCTGCCGGTCAGCGCTGATGATCTCGTTGAGCCAGTGTTCCTGCGCGCGCGTGTCACCCTCCGCCAGGTACTGCCTGGCGATGTGGTGCATGGCCTCGATGGCGGGTTCGGCCGGACTCGGAAACTGCGTGAGGTAATAGCGGTAGACGTCGCCAGCCTGTTTCGCCGCACCGTTGTTGCGGTACAGCTCGGCGGCCTGCCACAGGGCATCCCGGCGTAACGTGGCATCGCCGGCGGCCCGGCCGATCCGTTCGAATTCCCGGGCCGCCTGCAGCGGCTGGCCCCCTTCCTGGTAGGCGGTCGCGAGCCGGCGTGTGACCTCGGCCTGGCGCGGATCGTCCGGGAACGCCGTACGGAACTCCTGCAGGCTGCTGGCGGCCGCCTTCCAGTTCTTCAGTTTCAGCAGGCCTGCCGCGGCGTCGTAATCCGCCGTGGCGACGATGCTGGCGCCCGGCGTGGCAGTACGTACCCGCTGGAAGTGCGCCACGGCCGCGGCCTCGTCGCCGCGCGCACGGGCCGCCTCACCCTGTTTGTAGATAGAGGCGGCAAGTTTCTCAACCAACGCGGGTTTTTCCGGGGAATTCCCCGGTGTTCTGGCCAGGGTCTGCTGGTAGGCCTGCTCCGCCTGCAGGTAGTCACCGAGATCGAACCAGGCATGCGCCTGTACCGTCCAGCAGACCCGCTGCTGTTCGGCGGAGGCCCTCGTGCTGGACGTTACCTGCTTTGCCACCTGGATCGCGCGCGGGTTCTCATGCGCGGCCAGCAATTCCTCGGCGGACTTGCTCAGTACCGCCAGAGCCTGGGGGTGTTCCGGGAAGGTGGTGGCAAAACGCAGTGCATTGTTGAGCCCCTGCTCATGCCATTGCGCACGTGCCGCGCCCTCCAGCAACGCCTCCTCCCTGGCATATGCCAGTACCGACGCGTAACCGGCCTCGGCGGCGTGCTCATGGCTGCCGTAGTCGTAGGCGGTATGGATATATTCCTGTGCGGCATCGCCGAAGTGGCCCGACTCGAACAGCAGTTCGGCCAGCAGGAAGTTCATGCCGGGGGCCTCGGCACTGTCACCAAACGAACCGAGAAAGCTGTGGTACCAGCGACTGGCCTCGGCGTAATCGGCGGCCTGCTTGCTGTGCTGTGCCTGTGCGTGGTAGTAGCGCGTCAGGTCGATCATGGTGCGCTTCAGGAAGCCGAGCACCTGTGTCGCCTCGGTCCTGTCATGATGTTTCCAGTACTCACCCTGCAGGTTGTAGCGATCGACGAAGGCCTTCTTGCTTTCCAGTACCAGGGTCGGGAACCCGCCGGACTGGTAGGCATCGATCACACGCATCTGGAATGCCGGTGCCTGCAGGTGCACCGGGTTGGCATCGACGAAGGCCTGGAAGGTCTGTGCCGCGTCGGTGTAACGCTCCTTGTCCAGGTAGAGCTCTCCCAACCGCTCGTATACCACGGCCTCGTAATCACGGCTGCCCTGCTGACGAAACAATGCGGCGACGCTCTGCGGCCCCTCCTCGTACGAGAATGCCAGGCTCATGGCACGCAGGGTGTCGTCCACCCGTTCCTGTTCGGCACGGGACAACGGTTCCGGCGCGGTGCCGGCAGCACGGGTGAGCTTGCGGTCCAGCAAGGCCAGGAAGGTCGCATTGCTCTCGTCGTACAGACCCTGCTTGAACTCACTCCACCCCAGCTTGTAGAGCGATTGCTCGAAGAATGCACCCTGTGCGCCGGCCTTGACCACGGCGTGGTAGGCCTGCCCGGCCGCGCGGTAGTGCCGGCTGACGAACTGGATTTCCCCGATCCGGAACTGTGCTTCCTGACCATACCGGCTGTCCGGGTATTGCCCGACCAGGCGGGTCAACGTGGCGAGTGCCGGTTCCGGTTCCCCGCCCAGTTCATACGCACGCGCCAGCTGATAGAGCACGGCGTCGTTGTCCGGCCGGTCCGGGTAGGTCTCCAGTACCTGCCGGTACAGGCGAATGGAGTCCTGTACCTGCTGCGGTACCGGGGGTGCGTCATCGCCCGTGGATGCCGCCGGCATGGCCTCCGCCTCCAGGTTGATGTCGGCCAGCCGGCGCATGGCCTGCGGTCTTGCCGCAGTCCGGTCACCGCTTTCGAGGAAACTGCGATAGGCATTCATGGCCTGCTGTTCGCTGGCCACCAGTGGCTGATCCTCGATGTGTGGGGGGCGTGTGCCGAGATCCGCTATGGTCGGAGCCTCGTCCCCGTGCATCAGCGAACACCCGGCCAGCCCGGCCAGCAGCACGAAACACAGGTTGTCCAGCCGCTTCACGGCGTCCCTCCCTTGCTCACATGCAGGGCGCTGTCGTAGGTCTGCGCCAGTGCAAAGCGGGCCTGCACCGTGTAGGTGTCGATGCGTTTCTTCTGCCGTTCCAGTTCGTCGACGGCCAGCTGCTGCAACTGTGCGCCCTCTGCCAGCCGGGCCCGGTCGGTCCTGGCCAGCAGGGCCTGAATGGTCATGCGCCCGGTACGGATCCGGTTCGAGAAGTCGCGGAATTCCTCCGGGGTATCACTGCGCGCACTGGCCAGTTCGTCGAGTTTCTGCTGCGACTGCCCGAGCAGCTTCGCGAGCTCCTTCAGGCCGCGTTTTGCCTGCCACAGGCGTGACCGGAAATCCGTGCTCAGTTGCCAGCGCAGGACACCCTCGAGCAGCCGTTGCCGTTCCCGCAGGTTGGCGGTTCGCTTCGAATCCGGCAGCCGGTCGAGGCGGGCCTTGATGGATTGCAGCTTCTGCCACTGCTGCAGCTCGGTGGCGTTGGCCAGCGCCATCACGTCATTGCCGGTATCGGCCTGGCGTACCCGGTAGGCAAGCGTCTCGTAGCGGTTCTTCAGTGCCGCCAGGTTTGCACTCTTCAGTCCCCGCTCCGCCGCGGGACTGCGTTCGGCAAAGCGTGCCTTGCGGGCCGCCAGCATGTCATCGTAGGCATCCATGCTCGCTGCCCAGCGTTGCAGGTTATTGCGCAGCAGCAGCAGGTCCCGGTAGTTCTTCACGGCTTCCTGGAATTCGTGGGCCGCCATCAGGGTCAGCTGGTAACGCAGTGCCGGGGACTGGGTGTCAAGCGTGAGCTGCTGCAACCAGCCGGTACCGGTACGCAGATCCTGTTGCTGAAGAATATCCAGCAACTCACCGTTCCTGATTGATTTTATGGAGTCATCCAGCTTTCCTTTCTCGCCCTGCAACAGGCTGATTGCATCGTTGTACTGCGCCACGGCGCGCCCGCGCAGCTGCATCCGCGTCAGGGCGTACGGCACGGCCAGCAGGGCCTCCTGTACCGCCGGGTCGGTGGCGTCGCGCTGGCCGAGTTCGGTCCAGGGCAACAGTGCGTGATCGAACGCGCGGTTATTGGCATCGGCCCAGCCGGCGCCGAGCAGCGCCTTGTTGGAGTACGGCCCCTGCAGGCGGACGCGCTCCAGCGTGGCGCGTGACAGCTTGTCTTCGCCGTGTTGCAGATAGCTGTACCCGAGTGCGAGGTTGGCCTTGTCACGCAGGGTACGCTGCTCCTCGTTCTCGCTATCCATGCTGCCGATGGCGGCCAGGGTCTGCGCGCCGGCATCCAGCTGGCCGTTGCGGATCTGGGCCACACCGAGGTTGAAGGCCAGGTAGGGGGTCCATGCCCCGGCCTTGTGTGCGGTCTCGATCTGCCGGATGGCATCCGTATTTCTGCCCAGCTGCAGCAGCATCAGGCTGCCCAGCAAGGCGCTTTCCGCACGGGTTGCCTGGCTCATCTCGCCACCGACCTGGCCGAGGGCCTTGAGCGCGGCCTGCGGATCCCCGCGCTCGTAGGAAATCTTCGCGAGGTAGTACCAGGCGCGGTTGCGCGTATCCGTGTCGCTGTGCCCTGCCAGCAGCTGCTCGAAGATGCGGGTTGCCTCGTTGCGCAGGCCGTAGGACAGGTCCAGGCCGCCCAGCAGCAGTTCCGCCTCGTCGGCATGATGCGGCAGTGCATGCTGCGACTTCGCCACCTGCAGACGCACGATGCTGTTGAACCAGTCCTGCTGGTAGTAGTAGAACAGCGCCTCCCCGTACTGCAGGTCAAGGACGCTGGAGGGCCTGGCCGCTGCGCAGGAAGCCGTGCCCGACCAGAGCAGCAGCAGGCAGCACGTGAGCTGCCTGGTGCGCTGCAACAGTGGATGCCTGCCGGGTTTCATTGCATCCTGCCGGGATACGGGAGTTATTCCCATTCCTGGATGCTGAAGTCGGGTTGCTCGGTGGACGGGTTATCGACGATCTTCAACTCCACGAACCGCGCCCCCAGTCCCTTCTCGACGCTGACCGTGGCACCGCGCCGGTAGTCACGGCCATTGGGCCCCTTGCCGGTGTAGAAGGCGACCAGTTCATGGGAACCTGTCTTGAGGTTGCCCATGTACAGGCGCTGGACACCGCCGCGCTGCAGGGCCTCGATCTCGCGCGCGGTGTAAAGATAGTTGCTGACAACGTCGCCATCGATCTTCAGTTGCACGGAATCCAGGCTGAAAAACTTGCCGACATCGAGCGAGACAAAGACCGCCAGCTGGGTACTGGCCGGGTACAGCAGGTCTTCTTCCAGCACGAACAGGTCACGGTTCAGTGCGATCACTTCCTGCTTGAGTGACTGGATATCGCCATCCAGCGTGGCCGCCTTGCCGGGGGCAGGTTCCGCGGCGGAGCTGACGGTCTGCACCAGCAGCAGCACGGTGCCCGCTACCAGTCGGATGATGCGTAAGGTGACAGGGTTGGTTGACATGAATGACCTCGGACTGACCCGGAAAATGATGGCGCTGTTCCCGGATATGTCGGTAAACCGGCGTAAAAATTGACCGGTTCGCCGCAGAAAAACCGGCTACCGGGCAGTTTGCGTCAGGCTGTGCGGCCGGGGTGAGCAGCCGGTCACAGTTTCAGGGGGATACGGGTGCGTGCACCGGGAACGTGCCGGGCAGCACTCCCGCGCGGGTGTGCAGACGGGTCCCGGACTATTGCTTTGCCGGTTCGAGCCCGTCCGAGTAGTGCAGCCTGCCCTCGTTGTCGACCAGGATCGCCTCTGTGTCCGGCAGGGAGTTGATCAGTTGCAGCCCCTTTTCCACGCCCAGGACGAAGACACTGGTGGACAATGCATCCGTGTCGGTGGCGTGGCCGGCGATGATGCTGGCACTGTGCAGCCGGCGTGCCGAGTCGCCGGTGCCGGGATCGATGATGTGGTGATAGCGCACCCCGTTTTCCTCGAAGAAACGCTCGTAGTCGCCGGAAGTGGAGATGGCGGCATTTTCCAGCGGTACAACACTGACCAGACCGTCGTGGTTGCGTGGATCGCGAATACCGACATTCCAGGGATGGTCGCGGTGGTTGCCGATCACCCGGCTGTCACCGCCGGCACTGACCAGTGCGTCCTGCACACCGGCCTGCAGCAGCAGATCGATACAGCGGTCGACGGCGTAGCCCTTGGCGATACCGCCAAGGTCGATGCGGACCCCCTTGTGCAGGAAGTGCACGGTGGAGTGTGCGGCATCGAGCTCGACAAAATGCCAGTTGATGTCCGGTACGGTGGCGGCCAGCTGGGCGCGGCTCGGGTGCCTGCCCTGGCGAAAGTCATACAGGTAGCCGGCGCTGGCGTAGGTGATATCAAATGCACCGTGGGTAATTTCCGAGTACTCCAGCGCCCTGTGGATCAGCCGGAACAGTTCCGGACTGACCGGTACCGGCTGCTGCGCGGCGAGACGGTTGACACTGGAGAGTTCGCTGTCCGGTTTCCAGGTGCTCATCAGGGTATCGATGCGGCGCATTTCTGCCATCACCCTGTCGGCCAGCCCCTCCCCGCGCGTGCTGTCGTCGGTCCACAGTTCGACGCTGACCGAGGTGCCCATGATGGCGGCATCCCGGTGCAGCCAGCCGGCACCGGCGCCTGGCGACAGCAGGCAGGCCAGCAACAGGATCGGCAAACGGCAGGAACGGCGCATGGGCCGATTATCGGCCAATGGCGCCGTTTCCGGAATGGCCGGGTCAGATGGTGCCGCTGACGACCGGGTTGAAGGCGGTGAGACTGTCCTGCATGGCCGCGTTGCCGAGGCCGTGGCCAGGGAACAGCGTGGAGAAGTTCCCCTGCTCGCCGTGCAGGGCCATGTAGTTGAGGATCACGGTCTGCGCCAGCAGGTTGACCTGGAGGGCGGCCGGTGTGGCGCTGGTCTCGACCGAGGCATCCGGACGCATCCAGCCGATCTGCTGGTGCCGCGCCTGCGCCACGGCATCCGCACCCAGCAACAGCGGGCGTGAGCCGGGATTGTACACCAGGAAGAACGAGCTGGCGGTGGACGAGTTGTCGCCGGTCCACACCCCCTTGCCGCCGCCTGCAGCACTGTTATCGATCATGCCATTACTGGCAAGCGAGCCGTCGCTGAAGACGTAGATCATGATGGGCACCCCGACGCGTGCAGCGTATTCCAGGCAGGCACCCATGCAGCGGCCGGCACGCAGATCGCGCAGCTCGCCGGTGGCGCGGTCGCCGGTATGGTAGTCAAAGCCACCCATGGAGATGGTGCCGGCACCGGCAAAGCCGTTCACTACCATCTTCATCACCGACGCGGTCTTGCGGAATTCCGAGTCGTTATCGAACTCCGCCTGGCTGAAGATGCCGGTGGCGCCGACGATGTCGGGGTCCAGTGCCGGGTTCAGTGAGGACGGATCACCGAAGCGGTCGGCGATATCGGCCGCCTTGACGTAACCGCAACGCACCAGGTCCTTGATGACGGCATCGGCCGACACCCTGGTGTTGACGTTGTCGAGTTTCATCTTGCTGATCCGCTCGATGGACTCCATCACGGCGACGGCATCCTGCTGGGACAGCACGCCGATCAGCTGGCCGGTATCGACCATCCCGGTCACGTCCGAGGGGCGGTCCACCTTGGTCGGGCGCAGCGTCGGGTCGACCATCATGGCCGGTGCCATGGAGTTACCCCCGGATTCCGAGCTCTGCGATCCGATCAGGGTCAGCAGGCTGCCGTCCGCACCGGCGCGTGCAATGCCGTACATCGGGTTGTGCGGGTTGTTGCTGGTGTCGTTGTCGGATCGGGCCGGGATCACCGCACCGTTGATATCTGCGCTGCGTGCACCGGCCTTTTCGGTGATGCCCTGCAGCATGGCGCTGCTGGCATGGAACGCAAGCCCGAAGTCGCTGTTGGTGTAGCTGAGACCGGTTACCGGATCGATGGCGGACGGGATCATGTCGCCGGGCAGTCCCAGCTTGCTGTAGCCCTGTGTGCTCAGAAAATCGAGCTGCCCGCCCTGCTGCCCGACCAGCACGTTGGAACCGGCAATGTTGGCACCACCGGCCAGGTCGAAGCAGATGAACGGGATCTTGCCGGCGCCCAGCGACTTGATCCCGCAGGATGCCTTGAGGGCGCTGATGTCTGAAGACAGGGCGGCCGCCGCCTGGCGTGGACTGGCAAACAGCCCGAACAGGGTCGGTGCGGTCACCATCCCCATGCCGGCGATCAGTCCCTGCCCGAGGAATTCACGTCGTGTCACCGGACGGCCGTGGCTGTTCAGGCGCAGCGGCTCGTTCAGGTCACGGAATTTACGGTTTCTGGCCATGCATCGTTCCTCGGTCTCTGTCCTGTTCGTTACACATTCGCCGCTGTCACTCTCGACTATTGCACCAGCATGGCCGCACTGCCCAGCATGGCCGCACAGGTCGCCTTCACGATCTGTTCCGAACGTACGCTGGTGGCACAGGTCGGACTCGCACCACTCGCACAGGCCGTCAGGGTCTGGATCAGGGACTCCAGTTCGGTCGTGGTGGCGGCCGGGTCCGGCTGTACCGTCAGCCCGGTATTGAATACATGATCCAGCAGTGGCTGGATCACCAGGTTGCGCTTGGCCGGGCTGTCGAATGCCGTATCGGCCGTCTCCGGGGGCAGCCCGCTGGCGAAGAATCCCGGGAAGTAGGCCTCGCGGGTGATGCTGCCCTGGTTGTCGACCAGGGCACTGCAATACTCGATGGCCAGCTGCGCGATCGCCATCTGCTGCGCGGACAGGAAGCCGTCGATGCTTTCCACTGTCGGCAGCTGCTGCTTGATGGTCGTGTAGACGTTCTTCACGCCGCTCTGTTCGCGACTGACGCCGGTGATTGCCGCCATGCTGGCGTCGATCTCGTCGAACGTGCGGATGCCGATATCGGAGGCCGGCGGCAGGTCCGGCGGCGCGGCCGGTGCCAGCGGGGCTGCTTCGGTAACGACATGGGTATCATTGCCCAGCGTCTCGAAGGTCAGGAAGAACTCGTCGTAATCCGGCCCCTTCTCCAGTGCGATGACGGTACCGAGCGGAGACAGTACCTGTCCGGTACCCGGCGTATAGAGCGCTGCACTGATACTCGTGTCCAGGTTGCGGTAGGCCTGGCCGACCGCGGCCTCCTTGCCGTTGATGCCGATGCGCATGCCGGACAGCGGGATGTTGTCGGGCGTCACGGCCGGATCGAGTACGATGAAACGCGGCTTGTTGAACAGGTAGCTGTAGCTGTCGAACTGGCTGACCTCGAACAGCACATAGCTGTCCGCGATGCCGGTGTGTGCGGAGACATTGAACAGCACGAAGAACTTCTCGCCGACTCCGACACTGTAGTTCTGCTGGATCTGTTCCGGTGTCAGGGCACGATTGTGGATGGCCACCATGCGCAGCTTGCCCTGCCACTGGCGGTCACCCGACACCTCGTTGCCGAGCACGAAGGCGAAGCTGTCATCCCAGTCGTTCAGATTACCGCCCGGGACCGGGTCCATGTCTCCGGTGAACACGCCGTTGACGTAGACGCGCCGGCCGTTGACCGGGTCGTAGGTCACCACCACGTGCTGCAGTGTGGCCTGCAGGTCCTCGTCCGCATCGGCGGTCTTCAGTTCCGGCATGCCGTTCGCGTCGGTCGTGCTGCTGCGCTGCAGGAAGTCGTAGCTGTACTTGGTCTGGCCCAGCGTGAAATTGCGTGCGTCCGTACCTGCCGAGTAACTGACGATCCTGGCCGGTCCTTCCTGCGAGATGTTGGCCGGTACCACCCAGGCCTCGATGCTGTACTCGCCGGTGGCGGTGATCAGGTCGTGCAGCTTGCGACTGCTGGTGGTGGTGGCCTGTGCCTTGCCGCTGGTGATGTCGATACCCCAGCCGCCGACCCAGGTCACGCCACCGCTCAGGGTCAGGTGCATTTCTGGCGACACACCACTGGTGTCATAGGCAATATTGCCGCTGCCCTCCTTGAACTGGTAGAGCGCGATCACGTTGTCATCGATGCGGTTGCCACCGCTGGCGACAATGCCGTCCACCAGCTTCATGGCCTTGCTGGTCACCAGCGCGGGGTTGATCTGTGTCGGGCTGATTGCACCGGCGAACTGGCTGATGGCGGCCTCCATGATATCCGCCGAGGCGGCACAGTCGGAGCTGCCGGTATTGTTCGGGTCCCAGCAGTTGTGAAACTCGTTGCGCAGACGCACCACGAAGCGCGAATTGGCCGGATTGTCCAGGTCCATCTTGGATTTGGCATTCTCGTAGGCCGAATCCGGATCGGCAGTGGCGAAGAACGGGGCCTGCGGGGTACTGGACGAGTCGGTATGGCAACCCGAGCAGTGGGCAGTCAGGATCGGGTGGACCGTGCTGGCAAACAGCCCGGAATCCGCCGGGAAGCTCTTGCTGTCGCCCGGGTCGACCAGCACCGGTGCGGTCAGCGCGACCACGGTGCCGCCACTGGTCACGCCACCTGCCCAGGCATTGATATAGGCGGTAATGGTGTCGGCGCAGGCCTGCCAGTCCGCGGGCGTCGTACCCAGCCAGCAGTTGTGACCGCTGGCCACCTTGGTGACCATGGTTGAGCTGGCCGGGCTGTCGAGATTGATGACCGTGTTGGCTTCCGCGTAGGCCAGGTTGATGTCGTCACTGCGCACGAAGGCCGGCGTCTGGCCACCGGCGACGTGACAGCTGCCGCAGCGGTTGGTCGGAACGAGCTTGTCCCAGACATTCAGCTTGAAGGCCTGGATGTCGGCGGTCACGGGTGCGGGTCCGCTGTAGTTCGAGGCGTCACTGACGGTAACCGACGGCGCCTGGTTGGTCGTGGTGTCCGCGCCACCGCCACAGGCGCCGAGCGCCAGCGTGACCAGCAGCAGGGCCAGTACACGGACCCTCGTGTGCAGCATTTGCCTGATGGATTCGCTCATGGCTCAGTCACCCAT
The DNA here is from genome assembly GCA_964564245.1 of uncultured Ectothiorhodospiraceae bacterium. GTDB lineage: Bacteria > Pseudomonadota > Gammaproteobacteria > UBA9214 > UBA9214 > UBA9214. The sequence continues at coordinate 71,955 of CAZMAK010000002.1, forward strand.
GCAGTAGACCGCGGTTTCGGCAAACGCGGTCTTCATGTTGTAGTTCTGGGAGCGGAAATCCGCCGTGATTGCATCGACCTCGTTGCGGTCCGCCGTATTGCCCGGTTCGCGCAGGCAGACGGTACGGAAGATCTTTTCCACCTGGCACTGTGCGAAGGCATTGCTGTCCGCCAGTTCCTGCCCCAGCGACTTGGCGCCGCTGCCACTGCCGGTCAGCGCGGAATCCCAGCCCAGCAGGGCATTCGGGCCGTTGCGCCAGTAATTGTCCCAGTGGTCGTCCGGGGTCACATAGCCGTATTTGAAGTTGTCCGAGTTGATGGTGTACTTGGGCTGCACGACACCGTCGGTGTACTCCAGGCTGCCGCTGGTGTCGTTGAAGTTGTAGTAGGCAAAGGCCTGCACCATCGGGTCCATGCCGCTGTGACAGCCCACGCAGGAGTTCAGGAAGATGCGGCTGTCTCCGCCCGGGCTGCGCGAGACATCCTGCCGGATCCGGTCCGGCGGACGTGTGGTGTCCTTGAGCTCCTCCATGTCGCTGCACAGGTGATTGAGCATCGTGAAGCGGAACATGGCGCGGTTGGTGCCGGCAATGAAGAATGCGGCGGCGGCGGCGCGCGTGGTCATGACGCCGGCCGTCGCGGCGGGTGGCAGGGAGGTCAGTGCGGACTGCTGGCGCTGTACCAGCGCGGTCTTCAGGTCGATGCCCTGGTTCTCCAGGGCCTCGTAGTGGTCGTTGTTGTCCATGCTGTAGGGCGGCAGTCCCAGTGCGGGATCGCCGATGTACAGGATGTCGCCGGACAACACCTGGTTGAACGGTACGTCGTCGCGGATCATGCCGATGACCGTGGCGGTGTAGTCATTGAGCGGTGCAAATACCGTCTGGTCACGGTTGGTCCAGGGGGTGACGAAATTCTTCAGCGTCACGTTGTAGAAGGCACTGTTGTCCATGGCCATCTGTGCGGCGCCAATGGCGTCATTGTTGACGATGGCGGTTTCCATGTCTCCCAGAACGGTTTCCGATGGCGGGATGCCGGCCAGCCGGTCATGGATGCGCTTTGCCTGGCGGCGTTCGAGGTCGCCGGCCAGGGCGGTGGCCGCGACGGTCACGGTCAGCAGGATTAACAGGCCCGCGTGCCGGAGCACCGGAAAACGACGGATAGTTCGTTCGGTTGGAGAACGCATCGATTATGCCCCGGCTCTGGTTAGTTGGTCGGGATGCCCTTCGGTCCCTGGGTTCCTGTGAGCATCGGTCCCTGTGAGCAAATCCTGATGGCTGGATGAGAAAAATTCTGTGACCCACCTCGCGGTTCGGTACTGCCGGTATCCCTATAGTGACTGTGCGTATTTGCAGCCACGGCAACTGTGCGGCCGGTCACAACCGGCTGCACCGTTATCAGGTTTTCCATCCGGAGCGCCGATTACCCATGACCATGAACATCCATTCCAGAAACATCCCTGCAGCATTCCTGGCCACCTGGCTGGCTGCCGCGCTGCTGTTGTCCGGCTGTGGCGGCGGTAGCGGGGGTAACGGACAGGACCCGGACCCGCTGGTGTCGGATTACGGCATGGCGTTCGTCAAACGGCCGCTGGCCGTGGATGGAACGACGGGTGCCGTCATACAGCCGGACATCACGGAGGTGGAATCCTACACAGCGGGTGGTGACCTGTATTACCGCGACCTCGTTTCGCCCGGCGCCCCGCAACGCAACATCACCGGCGCGGTGACCGGCGGCCTGGGGGATGTCAAGGACGTCGAGGTCTCATACGACGGTATGCGCCTGCTGTTTGCCCTGCGCCTGCCCGATATCGACGGCCTCGATCCCGAGGACCAGCCGACCTGGAATATCTGGGAATACGATATCCAGACAGATGACCTGCATCGCGTCATCAGCTCGGACATCACGGCGGAGGCCGGCCAGGATATCGCGCCGCACTACCTGCCGGATGGCCGCATCATCTTTTCCTCGACGCGCCAGCGTCAGTCCAAGGCGACACTGCTCGATGAAAACAAGGCACAGTTTTCCGCGCTGGTTGAGGATCTCGGTCTCGGGGAGCACGCCATGGTCCTGCACGTCATGGATGGCGATGGCGGTAATATCCACCAGGTGTCGATGAACCAGAGTCACGACCTGGTGTCGACGGTGCTGGACACCGGCGAGGTGGTATTCAGCCGCTGGGACCACATGGGGGGTCGTGACGCCGTCAGCCTGTACCGGATGCATCCGGACGGATCCGAGTTGCAGCCGTACTACGGCGTGCACAGCCATGACACCGGCACCAATGGCGCCACGGTACAGTTCCTGCAGCCGCACCAGTTGCAGGATGGACGACTGATGACCATCCTGCTGCCGTTTACCGGCTCCTGGCGTGGCGGTGACCTGGTGACGATCGATGTCGACAATTACCTCGACAACACCTATGCGACGGCCGCCAACCAGGGTGTGCTGTCCGGCCCGGCCCAGGAAGCGGCTACCGCCAACGAAGTGCATACCGATGGAACCATTTCCCCCGGCGGACGGTTCCGGTCGGCGTGGCCGCTGAATGACGGAACCGGCCGCGTACTGGTCAGCTGGAGTGCGTGCCGCGTACTGGTGAACAACCAGCCCCAGCCGTGCACGGCCGCCAACCTGGCAGCCCCGGCGCCGGTCGAAGCCGACCCGATCTACGGCATCTTCCTGTACGACCGGGACAACGGGACCCAGTTGCCGATCGTGGTGCCGCAGGAAGGCTTCGAGTTCAGCGACGTGGTGGCTGCCACCCCGCACCCGGTGCCGCCGATCCTGTATGACAAGCAGCGCGGGGTCGAGCTGGAGTCGCAGGCCTACGACGAAGGGGTCGGCTATCTCGACATCCGCAGCGTCTACGATGTCGACGGTGTCGATACTGCGCCGGGTGGCATTGCGGCCACCGCCGATCCGGTACAGACACCGGCGTCCGCGCGCCCCGCCCGCTTCCTGCGCATCGTCAAGGCCGTCGGTATCCCCGACCGGAACACCAGGGTCGTGCCGGCCACCGCCTTCGGGCGCAGCACCGGGCAACTGATGCGCGAGATCATCGGCTACGTACCGGTGCAGCCGGATGGTTCAGTGCGCGTGAAGGTGCCGGCCAATGTACCGCTGGCCATCAGTGTGCTGGATGCCGAGGGCAAGCGCATCGGCGCCCGGCACCAGAACTGGCTGCAGGTGCTGCCGGGCGAGACGGTGCAGTGCAACGGCTGCCACGACCACGCCAGTGGTGTCGCGCATGCCAATCCCCGGGGACCGGCGCCGGTCTGGGGCGGTGCCCAGGCCACCGGCGTAGAATTTCCCGATACCGACCCTGCCCTGTCACCGGATTATGGCGAGACCATGGCCGAGACCCTGACTCGCTTCGAACCGGCCACCCTGCTCCCTGCCGTCGACGTGAGCTATGAAGACGTCTGGACCGATCCGAACGTGCAAACGCCGGACGCCTCGTTTTCCTATCGCTACGCCGACCTGACCACCCCGGTACCGACCACGGCGGCCTGCCAGACCGCCTGGACTCCCCTGTGCCGGATCGTCATCCACTACGTGCAGCACATCCACCCGCTGTGGAGTTTCGACCGCGGTGCCAACACCTGCACGAGTTGCCACAACCACGTCGATGCGGCCAATGCCCCCATGGTGCCGGCGGCACAGCTCGACCTGAGCGACGGGGTCGATCCGGTCGTCACGGAACAGTTCAGTGCCTACCGTCAGCTGCTCTTCCCGCATGACGAGCTGGAAATCGGCACGTCCGGCAACCTGGAGCCAGTGATGGTGCCGGGACCGCCGGACCCGGTTACGGGCCTGCCGACGGCCCCGGTCACGGTGACGGTGAATCCGGTGATGAGTCCGGCGGGCGCCCGTGCCAGCGCCGCCTTCTTCGCGCCCTTCGCCGCCGGCGCATCACATGACGGATTTCTGACGCCTGCAGAATTGCGGCTGTTGGCCGAATGGCTGGATATCGGCGCGCAGTATTACAACGATCCGTTCGCCGTACCGTGATGACTGACGAGTAGAACTGTCTGTGAATCGAGCCGGGGAGGAACGCGGTTGCCGGGGACGCCTGCACTGGTTGGCAGGTGTCCTGCTGTACGGGTGTGCGCTGGCGGCACAGGCCGCGGATGCGGACTACTACCAGGTGCGCGTGGCGGCCCCTTACCTGGAGTTGCATACCGGCCCCGGACGCGGCTACCCCGTATTCTACGTGGTCGACCGCGGCGAACTGGTCGACGTGGTCAAGCGCCGCACGGACTGGTTCCTGGTGCGCAGTGCGCGCGGCAAGGAAGGCTGGGTGAAGCGTGCCGACATGGAACTGACCGTTTCGCCGGAAGGTGCCCCGACACAGTTTTCCGAGGCCGGGTTCGGGGATTTTTCCCGGCGCCGCCGGGAACTCGGGGTGATGGCAGGGGATTTCGAGGGGGCAAATGTCATGACCACCTATGCCGGTTACTACCTGACCCGCAACCTGTCGGCGGAGCTGCAGTTTTCGCAGGTGTTCGGAAGCTATTCCAATGCGCTCAGCGCCACGGTCAACGTGCTGGCGCAACCGTTTCCGGAGTGGCGCCTGTCGCCCTATTTTCTGCTGGGTACCGGCGTCATCCGCACCAACCCGAATGTCACGCTGGTGAGCGAGCAGGACCGTAACGAGCAGATTGCACAGGCCGGGATCGGCGCGCGCTGGTATCTGACCCGTCGCTTCATCCTGCGGGCCGAATACCAGAACCACGTCATCTTCCAGAACACGGATGACAACCAGGAGATCAACGAATGGAAAGCCGGGTTTGCCTTTTTCTTCTGAGACCGGTGCTGGCGCCGGTGCTGGTGGTCGCCCTGGGCGGTTGTTCGTGGCTGCACGACAGGGAACAACCGGTCTACAGCGATTCGGAACCGGTGATCAAGCCGGAGATCGAACGGCGCACCATCACGGAGGCCAACATCGACAGCGAGGACATCGAGGTCGGTGCCTTCGCCGGCGTGATGAGTATCGAGGACTTCGGCAGCAATGTCGTGGCCGGTGCCCGGTTCGATTATCACGTGACCGAGGATTTCTTCGTCGAGGGCGCACTTGGCGCGAGCCGTGCCGGCAAGACCAGCTATGAGACCCTGAGTGGCGGTTCACAGCTGCTGACCGGCAGCCAGCGCAACCTGCGCTACTACAACCTGTCCGCGGGCTACAACCTGCTGCCGGGGGAGAGTTTCTTCGGGGGCAAGCATGCCTTCAACAGCGCTGTATACCTGATGGCAGGGGTCGGCAACACCGAGTTTGCCGATGAAAGCCACTTTACCGTCAACGCCGGTGCCGGCTACCGTTTCCTGGTCAACGACTGGGTGGCGCTGCATCTCGATTTCAAGGACCACATCTTCAGTTCCGATCTGCTTGGAACCAGCAAGACCACCCACAACCTGGAAGCTACTGCCGGTGTATCCGTATTCTTCTGAGGAGGCTCACATGCGTAACCTGATTCCTGCACTGCCGAAACCGGTCAGCCATTCATTTCTTTACGGCATGGCGCCTCTGCGCCTTTGCGTGAAAAACCTGTTTGCGCCGTTCATGGGCGCCGCCCTGATCCTGCTGGCGAGCGTCGCGGTGGCCGGCACCACGGCGTCCCCGGCGCCGGACTTCACCCTGAAGAGCAACAGCGGCGAAAACCTGAAGCTCAGCGAGCTGCGTGGCGATGTCGTGCTGATCAATTTCTGGGCGTCCTGGTGCGGACCCTGCCGGCAGGAGATGCCGTTGCTGAGCGAACTGCATGACAAGTACAAGGATCTGGGCTTCACCGTGCTGGGTGTCAACGTGGAGGAGAATTCCGCCCAGGCACGCAAGCTGCTGAAGGAGTCTCCGGTCAGCTTCCCGGTGCTGTTCGACAATGACAGCACGGTCAGCAAGGAATACAACGTGGTCGCGATGCCGAGCACGGTACTGGTGGATCGCGATGGCAACGTGCGTTACCTGCACAAGGGCTACCAGCCGGGCGATGAAACCACTTACCTGGACAAGGTGCGCAACCTGATCCGGGAGTGACGGGAATGAAACTGCAATTGCCGCTGCTGCTGTGCGCCGGGCTGCTGCTGGGAGGTTGCAGCCACCTTGAGCCGTGGGTGAAGCCGTATGAGCGCGCCAACCTGGCCGATCCGGTCATGAGCGCGGACCGGGACCCGGTATCCAGCGCCTATATCGCCCATGTGTACCCGGTACGCGAGGCGGCGCGCGGCGCCGCGGGCGGGCACGGAGGCGGCTGTGGCTGTAACTAGGTATCTGTGGCCGGGCTGTAGTGCACTGGGTGTCCTGCTATGGGGCATCGGCCACGCCGGTGTACTGCCCGAAGAACGGGCCGACGTGCTCTATCACTCCTACGACGGTGGCGGCGTGACAGTCAGCGGGCCCTCGCTGCTGGTGCTCAAGAAGGTCGGCAGTAACACGGAGCTGAACGGCAACTACTACGTGGATTCCATCAGCGGCGCCTCCATCGACGTGCAGGTCATCAGCGGCGCCAGCCAGTATTCCGAGAAACGTACCGAGATGACCGGCGGGGTCGACTACCAGCACGGCAACTCGACCATGAGTCTCTCCTATACCAACAGCAAGGAAAACGACTACAAGGCGAACACCGCCAGTTTCAACATCAGTATGGACATGTTCGACAACATGACCACACTGACGATGGGCTACACGCGCGGTTGGGATACGGTGGGCAAGACCGGTGACCCGACACTTGCGGCCGGCCTGGACCGGCAGAACTACCGGCTCGGCATCAGCCAGGTCCTTACCCGGAACCTGGTCATGGAGCTCAATTACGAAGGGATAACCGATGAGGGCATGCTGAACAACCCGTATCGCAAGGTGCGTTACCGGGATCCCCTCGATACGCTGGATGGTTACAGCTTTGCTGACGAAAAATATCCGCATACCCGCACCAGCAGTGCGTTGGCGATGCGCATGCGTTATTTCCTGCCCTGGCGCGCCTCACTGTCCGCCGGGTACCGCTACTTCGCCGATACCTGGGGTATCGATGCGCACACCGTGGAGGTGGGATACACCCACCCGTTGCTCGATCGCTGGATGCTGGAAACGACACTCCGCCAGTACACGCAGACATCCGCCGACTTCTACAGCGATCTGCTGGACTTCAATGGTTCGCAGAATTTCTACGGGCGTGACAAGGTGCTGAGTTCGTTCAGCGACAGTTCGATCGGGGTCAAGCTTGGTTTCGACATCATCAAGGGTGGCTGGCACGGCATCGACCATGCCAGCCTGAACCTGGCCTGGAACAAGATCTGGTACGACTACCGGAACTTCCGCGATCTGCGGGTGGTATTGCCTGCCGCCGAGGTCGGAAACGAACCGCTGTACCATTTCTCCGCCAACGTGGTGCAGTTCTTCATGTCAGCGTGGTTCTGAGGCAAGCGATATTACCGGCATGCCGGTTAGCCGCTCCTGCCCTGCGGGCGCGATCAGATGCGCATCGCAACCGGTCAGGGTGCCCGGGAGCGCGCTCTACCCGTGCGCGATCTCCTTGTCGGTAAACAGGTAGTCCCTCAGTTCCCTGTCGAACGCCGTGTCCTGCCGGCGGATCCACTCCAGCACCATGGAGGCATGTTCCTTCTCCTCGTCACGATTGTGCGCCAGGATCGCCCTCAATGCCGGGTCCTTGCAGGCGTCGACGCGCTGGTTGTACCAGTCCACTGCCTCCAGTTCTTCCATGAGCGAGATGATCGCTCGATGCATGTCGCGGGTTGCGTCCGTGAGTTCATCGACCGGTTCATGATAGCCTTCATTTGCCATGTACTGTTCTCCAACCGTTGACGGTTTCGTGTGATGAATTTTCGTGCCGTGTCACGTGCCTTGCCGGTGTACCTGCTGCTGGCGTGCCTGGCCGGCTGTATGCAGCCGCAGCTGCAGCATCCTGATCCGAATGCTAACCGTGTGCCGGCACTAAATCCAGCACAGGCCGTCATGAGCGACGGTTATTCATTGCCGTTATCGATCAGTGCACCGGACGGCGATGTGCAGGCGGTGTTACTGGCACTGCACGGGTTCAATGACTATCGCAACGCCTTTCATGGCCCGGCCCGCGTGTTTGCGCAGGCCGGCATCATGACCGTGGCCTATGACCAGCGGGGTTTTGGTGCGACTGCGCAGCGCGGCCTGTGGGCCGGACGACAGCGCATGCAGCAGGATGCCCTTACTGTCGCCCGGCTGCTGTGCGCACGGCACCCGGGGGTGCCGTTGTACCTGCTCGGCGAGAGCATGGGAGGTGCCGTGGTGATCGAGCTGTTGCAGCAGGATCTGCCGGATTGTGTCGCGGGCGCCGTGCTGGTTGCGCCGGCGATCTGGGGCTGGCAGACCATGCCGTGGTGGCAGGACCTCGCGCTGCGTGCAGCGGCGCACCTGTTGCCCGGGACCACCGTCACCGGTGAGGGCCTGCACATCACCCCATCCGACAACCGGGAGATGCTGCGGGCGCTAGGGCGCGATCCACTGGTGATCAAGGCGACCCGCATCGATACCATATACGGCCTCACCAACCTGATGGACGCCGCCTTCCTTGCAAACACCCACTTCCCGGTGCCGGTGCTGCTGCTGTACGGCGAGCACGACGAGATCATCCCGCCGTATGCCATGTGCCGGTATCTGCAGCGATTTCTCGGTAACCGTGCCGGTTCACGGACGCTGGCGCTGTACCCGAACGGCTATCACATGCTGACCCGTGACCTGGAGGCGCAGGTCGTACTGGGGGATATCGTGGCCTGGATACAGGACCGGAACGCCGCCCTGCCCTCCGGTGACCGGGTCACGGGCGACTCGGAACGGCTGGCCGGCCTGTGTGCGGGGGCCGGAGAATCTGCCGGCCCCGCCGAGCGCGGCGGGGAAAATTGATCTGAATCAAGCAATCCGGATAATCCGGCCGGCCGGCTCTGTCCCGGTACTGGCCTATCCCGTCCGCGGTTTATACACTGTATCCTGAAACCGGTGGAAATCTGTCACGCACCGGTTGTATCTGGCATCACAAACGGAGGGTAAGAAAGTGAAGAAAATATCCAGTCTCATTGCAACCGTTGTCATTGCCGCGTCAGCGATCCTGGCAAGCGGAACCGCCAGCGCGTGGTGGGGCAATAACGATTACTGGGGTGGCCCCTGGGGTGGTTATCCAGGCTATTACGGTTACGGCTACCCGGGTTATGGCTGGGGTGGCTATCCGGGCTATGGCTGGGGCGGCTATCCGGGCTACGGCTGGGGTGGCTATCCGGGCTATGGCTGGGGCGGCTATCCGGGATACGGCTGGGGTGGTTACCCCGGTTATGGCTGGGGTGGCTATCCGGGCTACGGGTATGGTGTTGCCCCGGTAGAACCGGCGGCACCGTCGACTACAACCAAGGCCAAGTAATCTCAGGTCCGTATACGACCGGGGGCGCAGCCGGAGACGGGTGCGCCCTCTTTTTTCCGGGACCGGTGCCACCGGCTTAATAGGGCCTGGTTGCCGGATAGTCACGAAATACATTCATGACCTGCACGGCCGGTGCCTGCAACACTGACCAGGTGAACAGGTCTTCCGGTTGCGGCAGCTTGTCGGCACGGTAATCCCCCAGGATCCGGTTCAGACGTTCGGTGGCAACCGGCGTGCTCCACGCGGACATCGTGACCAGGGACTCCTGGATCGTGGACGCCTGGCTAAAGTCACCGCTGGCGGCAAGTGCCAGTGCCAGCATCTCCTGCGCCGGGGGCGAGGGGTGATCCTTCGCCACCTGCCGTGCCTTTGCCAGTGCCGCGCCGGCCTCTCCCGCCTCGCCGCCACTGGCCTGCAACTGGATGTCGAGGAACTCGAGGATCCCCTGTTCGGGGAAGCGCTGCAACGCACGCTCGACCAGCTGTTGCGCCCGGGGCATTCCGTTTGCGAGCTGCAGCAGCGCGCCCGCGTAAGGCAGGTATGCGGCGAGGTTTTCCGGCGCCGCCGCGATACTGCGGGCATAGTGCGACACGGCCTGCTCATACTGGCCGCGACGGTAACAGTCATTGCCCAGCTGCAGATGCGCGCCGGCCTGTTCGGGCTCGGCGCGGAGCGCGGCCTGGTAATGCCTGCGCGCGGCATCCATGTCACCGTCCCCCTCACTCAGTACGCCAAGCAGGAATGACGCCAGTGCGGCAGCCGGCTGCCGGTCGAGCGCTGCCTGCAGCTGCTCACGCGCCCGGTCATGGTCGCCGCTCAGGTACAGCGCACGGGCGTAACTGACACGCGCGTTGACGTTGTCTTCCTCGCGTGCGAGGCCGGCGGCGAAGGCATCGCGCGCGGCCGCGTAGTCGTGCCGGCGGTAGGCCTTCATGCCCGTGATGAAATGGATGTGCGAACCGTGTTTCAGTGCCTGCAGGCTATCGATCTGCGGGTCCGTGAAGGCAGGCAATGTATCACCCATCAGGGCGAACTGCTGTTTCGCCTGCTCGCGCTGACCACTGGCACGCAACGCCTGCCCCAGCGAGTAGTGCACACGGTTCGCCTGTGGCTGCAGCGCAAGCGCCCGTTTGAAGTGGTCGATCGCATCCGCGTAGTGCCGCTGCAGCAGGTCCAGCTGCCCCAGCCCATGATGGGCGGCCGCGGCCAGGCCCGCGTCGTTGATGACCGCCAGGTAGGCCTGCCGCGCCCGGTCCGGTTCATCGAGTTCGCGCCAGGCGTCCGCCAGCCGCAGGGTCAGTGCCAGGTAATCGGGACGCAGCTGCCGCGCCTGTTCGTATCCCGCCACGGCCTGCCTGAGTTCACCGATGCTGGCGGCGAGGTAGGCCGAGTAGTAGATCCAGCGGAATTCTCCGGGGGCAAGCCGCCTGGCGTTGTCATAGCAGGTGGCGGCCGGGCTGTACACGAACTGGACCTGGTACAGAGCGCCCAGTTCACCGTAACTCTCCGCCAGTTCGGCATCCGGCGCCTGTTTTTCGATGGCGTCGGCGACACGCTGGCGTGCCTCGATCAGCTGTGCCCGGCTGTCGGAGTCCAGTGCGTCGAGGCCGATCTCCGCAACCGGTGACAGTCGCTTGGACAACGACGCCGGCAACCCGGACAGGGCGTCGGCGCGGACCGGCTGTGCAAGGCAGGACAGGGTCCCGGCACCCGCCAGCAGCAGGATGCGCAGCAGCGCGGCCATCCGGTGCCCGGCCCCGTCCGCGAGACCAGGGCATACCTTCGGGCCGGACACGCTGCGACTCACCGGGTCCCTGCCCGTGGTGCAGCTGAGGCGCTGTCCTGCCGGACATGCAGCATGGTGTCGACCTCGTTCACATCCACGTTCTGGGTCTGGCCGCCGGGCCAGCGGACCTGCAGGCTATCGACGTGGTCGGCATCGCCCAGCCCGAACGTGACCGGCAACTCGGACTGGGACAGGTAGCTGCGCGTGGGCATGACCTGGCGTCGCTGCGTGACACCGTCCGCAACCAGTTCCAGCTCCGCTCCGATCGCGCTGCGATTGGCCTGGACTCCCTCCAGCTGCACCCGCAGCCAGTGGTGGCCGGTGTGCTGGTCGTTGCGCAGCAGTACCGCACGCCGGCCGTTCTGGAGGACGGCGATATCGAGGTCCCCATCACCGTCGATGTCGGCGAAGGAGGCGCCACGGCCGACCATGGTCTGGGTGATGGCACCCGGATCATCGACCAGCCGGAAGCGGTTCCGGCAGCGCGCCCCGCAGTTCCAGAACAGCTGTCCCGGCTGCGCGTAGGTCTGGCTGGGTTGCACGAGATTGATCTCCTTCTCGAGATGGCCGTTGGCCTGGAACAGGTCCAGGCGGCCGTCGAGATCGTAGTCGAAGAAAAACAGGCCGAACGTGAGCGCCAGCCGGGAGGCAGGGCCGAATCCCTCCAGTACCGCCTCGTCGGCAAACGGTGCCTGACCGTTTTCCGTGACAAACAGCGAGCTCATCTCGTTGGCGAAGTTGCCGATCCCGACGCCGAGTTCCCGGTCATTGCGGAACCATGCGCTGTCGATGCCCATGGCGCCGGTGGACTTGCCATTCTGGTCGTAGGCGATGCCCTCCATGACGCCGGTCTCCTCGAAGTGTCCGTGGCCGAGATTGTGGTAGAGGAAGTTGCGGGTGGTGTCGTTGGAGACAAACAGGTCCGGCAGTCCGTCACGGTCGTAGTCGACCGGTGCCACCGCCAGGGCCTTGCCGGGGACCAGTGCGCCGTTCTGGTCGTGCACCACGATGCCGGAGGTTTCCGAGATGTCGGTGAAGGTGCCGTTCCCGTCATTACGGTACAGGCGGTTGGTGGTGCCGAAGAAGTGATTCGGCGCACCAATGGCGCGTCCCAGTCCGGTGACGCGGAAATCGATTTCCAGGTCGGTCTTGCGCGACCAGTCGATGTAGTTGCCGACGAACAGGTCGAGGTCGCCATCGAGGTCGATGTCGACGAAGGCGGCCGCAGTGCTCCAGTCTGTCCTGATGCCGGCCGTGTGGCTGGCGGCCGTGACCTCGACAAACCGGCCGTGCCGGTTCCTGAACAGGTGGTTCGCCCCCAGGGCGGTGATGTAGAGGTCGGTCCAGCCGTCATTGTCATAATCACCGACGGCGACCCCCATGCCGTAGCAGTGAAACGCCAGTCCGGCCTCCTGCGTGACGTTGGTGAAGCTGCCATGGCCGTCATTGCGGTACAGCGCCGGATACGGCGTTGTTGCTTTTTCGTGGCCGGGGAACCAGTCCGAATTGATCAGCAGCAGGTCCTGGTCCCCGTCATTGTCATAGTCGAGGAAGGCCACGCCGCTGCCCATCGCCTCCGGCATGAGCTTTTCGCCATAGGCACCGCTGGTATGCACGAAGTCGATGCCGGCGGTCATGGTGACGTCGGTGAAGGTGACCGCCGGCGGGGACGGCTCGGACGGATTTTCGCCCATCACCGGCGTTGCAACCGAAGCGGTGTCCGGCAGCGCCGGTGGCAGATCATGATCGCGCGACAGCCAGATCATGCCACCGGCCGCGAGTGCAAGCACGACGATGACCACCAGGGAACGATAGAACGCACGCCGGATAACGGTGTCGCCCGGGTTGACCGGCCGTGGTGAACTCATGATGTGGCTCCCTGACAGGCCGGCGCGACCTGTCCTGCCACGTGGGAATCATTGTCCGGCCGCTCGAGCGGATAGATGGAGAGCGCCGCGGCGGCGTGATCGGCCGCCGGATGTGTTGCGCGGTGTCGTGTCACCGCCTGTTCGATGGCCGTGTCGTCCGCGCGGTACTGTTCGTGCAGTGTGCGCTGTTGCGCGGCCTGTTCCGTGTCACCCAGCTCCGTGTAGACCCGTGACAGGTTGAAATGGGCGGCGGCGTCTTCCGGATCGATGGTCAGCGTATGCCGGAATGCCTGCCTGGCGCGGAGCAGCGTCTCGTGGCGGGCCTTCTGCTGCCCTGCCCCGCGCAGCTGCCGCGCGCGCTCATACAGGCTGCGACCGAGTGCATCCAGCACCCGGGTATCGTAGGAAAAGTCGAAACCGCGCTGCTGCGCCTCGGCAAAGCGGTTGTTGACGATGGTTTCCAGGTTGTCGATGGCGGCATCCAGGCGGCCGTTCTGCCGGTCGATGAGTGCACTGTACCAGGCGATGGTCCAGGGTTTCGCCGGCTGCGGTGCATGTGTGGCGCGCACCAGTGCGTCTGCCGCCTCGTCCAGTTGCCCGGTGCGGTAGTACACACGGGCCTGGTTGAGCGCGCCGTCGCCACGGCCGAGCAGTTCGACCTGGCGGAACGCCTGTTCCGCCTGGCGCAGCTCGTCGTCCTCGCGCAACAGCCCGATACCGTAATCGTTCCAGCGTTCCGCGGCAGCGGTCTCGACCGGCGGCACTCCGGGCGCATCCGCAACGGCCTGGCCGACCGGCAGGGTGATGCGGTCCTGCGCCATGACGGTAACCGGCAGGTCGTTACACTGGAACGAGTCGCCCTGGATGTAGTGCAGGTACGTGTTGTCGAACTTGCGGTAGTTCAGGCGTGCCTCCAGTGTGATGTGGTCACCGGCGTCCTCCGGCACCTCGAGCAGGTAATGCACCACGGACGCCGCCCCGGGCGGTATCTGATGGTTATAGAGCGGGACGAAGATATCCTGGGCGTTGCGCCGGTCGATGCGTTTGCCGTCGCGGGTCAGCACATAGGCATTGACGAAGTACGACCACGGGTCCACGGCGCCGTGCGAATCCATCCCCCCGCTTTGCCCGAGCGGGCGTTGTGCGCCGGTGGCGGTGAGTTCCACCCACAGCTGGTTGGAATCGGCGGTACCCTGGGTAAGTGCGTGACCGACACCGGTGGTACGTACCACCACCTCGATCAGGTAGCGATGGCCGGGCTGCAACACCGGCAGTTCGGGACGCAGCGGTGCATGCAGTGTGCCGTCGACGCGGCCGTCTTCCTTGATCCCGAAGAGATCGATGCGGGTGACCTTTTCCAGCCGCTTGTGATGTGCCGTCAGTACCTCGTCCGGCAGCCCCACCATGTGCGGGACCCCGGTGTTCGCGGCAGCAAACATGTGATCGTGCACGCTGCGCTGCCCGCTGTCGTCAAAGTCGCGCGCCGCCGGGTCGCTGGAGGGTGCCAGCTGCATGTGGCAGACGCTGCAACGGGCGAAGGCATTTTGCGGGTAATAGAAGCTGTCGACGCGGTGACCGGACACCCCGCTCTGCAGGAAACTGTCGTAGTGATCCTGGCCACGCAGCCAGCGGTAATGGTTGAGCTCGACCGGCAGACTGACCTTGTGACAGACGGAACAGAACTCGGCACTGCGGTGCAGCGGTTTCAGCAGCGTCTGCTTGTGGAACTCCGGCTTGGCGCGGATCAGCAGGTGATTCAGCGCCTTCAGGAAAGCCGAGTCGCTGTACGCAAACGGATACTGCGGCGGGTCGGAAACGGTGTAATCCCCGTTGCCGAGTACGCCGTTGAGCCGGGTGATGGCATGACAACTCACGCAGGTGATCCCTGCCTGGCCGGTCGGGTCTTTGGCCAGATCCAGACTGGCATCGTCAAAGTGGCCACTGAACAGCGGCACCGGGTCGTGGCAGGCCGCGCAGAAGCGCGTGGCCTGTACGTTGCCGTCGCGTTTCAGGATCACCTCGCGTGCCTCCTGCACGCTGAATGCATAGGCCGGATTATTCATGGAGCTGAAGTGATGCATGCTGTAACGGTGCGTATTTGCAATATCCTCGTGACATTCGGCGCATTCGTTGTCGGTCATCAGGTGGGAGGCGGGAATGGTGTCGCCGCCCTCCAGGAGCGCCCGTGACGGTGGATAGGTCGTGGCCTCCAGTGGTGCGCGTGCGTGCAACATCCCGGTATCCAGCGCGAGCATGGCCGCGGCGAATCCCACCGTGACCAGCGACCAGCGCAGGCCCCTGCGCCATTCGAGTGGTGGTCCGGCGAGGCGGTGCAGTACGAACAGCCAGATCACGGCCAGCGGGCTGAGCACGTGCAGCCAGTAGGCAATGCTGCGCACGGACGGGTCGTCGATTTCCAGGAATCCGAAACGCGTGAGCAGCAGGCCGCTGAGCAATACCAGCAGCGCGGACACCAGCAATCCCAGACCCGCGCGAATGGCGTTGCGGTTCGGGCGCCTGAGTGCGCGCGGCAGGTGACCCGCCACAAACAGGATGAAGGGTACGATCAGCAGCAGTCCCAGCGCCAGGTGCGCCAGGAACATCAACAGGTAGGTGTAGTCCTGGTAGAGCTTTCCGCTGACCGCCTCCAGTGCCGTGATTGTCACCAGGTACACGGAATTGACCACCATCAGTGCGAACAGGAGGAACACCCCGTTGAGCAGACGGTCGAGACGATGCGTGAGGACGGGCGGAGATCGTTCCATCACAGGTACTTCATATCGGTGAATCAGGGAATAGACCAATAATACAAAAAGATGCCATGCACATTTAATGGGATGAGGAGTATGGCGGTATTGACGACGGTCAACTGGGTGGCGAATTCGGGTGTGGTGACCTCGATCTTCAACAACGCCACCCGCAACCACGGCAATCCTGCCGTTTTGTCGAACCGATGGGTTCTCACCAGGGCCTGCCTGTCCACAAATATCAAAGGCCCCGAACGGGGCCTTTGATATTTGGCGGAGAGGCAGGGATTGACTCGGGCCATCCCTGGCCCTCGCCCTGCGGGCGCCGGCAGAGCCGGCGTCCAAAACGGCAATCCTGCCGTTTTGTCGAACCGATGGGTTCTCACCAGGGCCTGCCTGTCCACAAATATCAAAGGCCCCGAACGGGGCCTTTGATATTTGGCGGAGAGGCAGGGATTCGAACCCTGGGAAGGTTTCCCTTCAACGGTTTTCAAGACCGCCGCTTTCGACCACTCAGCCACCTCTCCTGAACATGAATATCCCGTGATACGTGCCGATCCGGTGCAATCTGATACACGCGGCGGACCCGCCGCTTGACTCGGGCCCTCCCTGGCCCTCGCCCTGCGGGCCGCCAACGCCTTGCGCTGGCGTTCAAAATCGCTCCCGGCGATTTTAGTCGACCACTCAGCCACCTCTCCTGAACATGAATATCCCGTGATCCGTGCCGATCCGGTGCACTCTGATACACGCGGCGGACCCGCCGCTTGACTCGGGCCCTCCCTGGCCCTCGCCC
>CAZMAK010000002.1:88639-115434 GCA_964564245.1 uncultured Ectothiorhodospiraceae bacterium
CGCCTTGCGCTGGCGTTCAAAATCGCTCCCGGCGATTTTAGTCGACCACTCAGCCGCCTCTCCGGATACCGTATCCCGCGATTTTTCTCGATTCAGCTGGTGCGCAAGAATACCGGAACGGGTCCCGATTTGACCAGTAAAATGCCGCAATCACCGCGGGTTATACAAGTTGCCGTTTCACGCCCGGATGTTTATCCTAGTGAACCAGTCGGAAATTTGCCGGTCACACGGTTACCCGACAACCCGAACCTGTAACAGGGGACCCGATATACCATGAGCATGATTGAGAAAACCGTACTCCGTTCCGAACCCTCGTTGCTGGCCACCCACAAGGTGCTGCGCAACACCTACGCCCTGCTGGCACTGACCCTGCTGTTCAGCGCACTGATGGCCGGTGTCTCGATGGCCGTGGGTGTGCCCTACGGGGCCTCCATGCTGTGTAGCCTGGTGGCGATGGGCCTGCTCTGGTTCGTCATGCCGCGCGCGGCGAATTCCGGCGCGGGCCTGTGGGTGATCTTCCTGATCACCGGCCTGCTTGGCTTTGGCCTGGGCCCGATACTGAGCATGTACCTGAAACTGCCGAACGGCGCCCAGCTGGTCATGACCGCCATGGGCGGAACCGGGGTGATCTTCCTGGGCCTGTCCGGCTACGTGCTGACCACACGCAAGAACTTCAGTTTCATCGGCGGCTTCCTGGCCGTCGGCATGATGGTGGCGCTGGTCGCCATGGTCGCCAACCTGTTCCTGCACATGCCGGTGTTCTCGCTGGCGCTGTCGGCGATGTTCATGCTGCTGATGTCCGGGATGATCCTCTACCAGACCAGCGAGATCATCCACGGCGGCGAGACCAATTACATCCTGGCCACGGTCACCCTGTACCTTGCCATCTACAACCTGTTCCTCACCCTGCTGCAGTTGCTGGGCGTGGCGGGTGACGAGTAAACGGTCATTTCATTGAATCAACAGGCCCCGCATCGCGGGGCCTGTTTTTTGGGTCACGAAAATGCAAGATGCCTTTGACGCCCGCAACGAGCTGGAAGAACAGCTGCTCGCCGCCCAGGAAGGCACACTGGGCAGTGACGAATTCATGAAATATCTCATGGACACGCAGGTATTCATGCCGGTCAAGGACTCCATCGGTATCGAGGGATTCACCAGCAGCAGCAAGGCGATCCCCCTGACATTGAAGACCGAGGACAACGTCGAGGTGCTGATCCTGTTCACCAGCCCGGACCGGGCAAAGGAATTCCTGAAGGATTTTCCGGGCTACGAAGGCGGGTTGCTGGCCGAGTTCCGCTGGGTGCTGGAGCGTACCGGCAGTGGCGTCGGCATCTCGATCAATCCGGACTGGCCGGTAGGATTCGATCTCGAACCGGAAATGGTCCAGCAACTGAAAAGCAATTGACGTCCCCGAGTCCGAGCGTCCCGCTGGTTCGGGACCCGTTGTTTTACCTGGCCCTGCTGGCCGGGCCGCTGGTATGGCTGGTGGGCTATCTGCTGTATACCCCCCCGCTGCTATGGAACAAGCCTCTGCTCCATCCCGGGTGGTTTCTGAAGCTGGCGCTGCTCTACCCGGTGGTGGAGGAAATCGTGTTCCGTGGCCTGCTGCAGGAACTGGTGCGCGATCACCTTTCGCGGGCCGGATTCGGCCTGCTGTCGGTTGCCAATGTAGTGACCAGCCTGCTGTTTGCCGGTGCGCATTTTATTTACCACCCGCCACTGGCGGCCGCACTGGTGTTCTTTCCCTCCCTGGTGTTCGGCCTGTTCAAAGAACGCACGGATGCGCTGATAGCCCCGATCCTGTTGCATGCCTTTTACAACGCCGGTTATCTCTGGCTGTTTGCACTGCCATAACACGTAAGCTGTCGTCTGCGGGCAGGCTCCTACAGCTGTTGTTTCAGGAGCCGGATGAAATCGTGGTAACGGGTCCGCAGCGCCGGGTTCGGCTGCGGCTGGAAGACATCCGCATTCCCGCCTGCCGGCCAGTCCTGTGGACAGCCGGCGGCCTGCCAGGCGATCCCGCGCGCGGTGGCCTCCACCTCTGCGGGTCGCCGCACGGATAACCCGGACAGGTCCGCGAGCCGCTGACACAGCCCGTCGAGCCGGGCCAGCCCGCCGCTTAACTGGATACCGGAAATTGTGCCGGCATGTGTTTGTAAAGATTGGATAATTACCTGCATCAGAAACAGCACGCTTTCGACTACCGCTACCATGCCGTGCGCCGGTGTCGCCGGCTGCGTGTGGAAGTGCGGTTCCGGGCCGGCCTGCCACCAGGGCGCTCCGAGGCCTCCGACGGTATTGATGAACAGTGGCGGATCCTCGATGCCGGCCAGCCAGCCCGGCAGGTGCGGTTCGACGGCGGGCAGTGCCAGCTGACGGGCGGCCCACTCCAGTGCGGCACCGGCACCGTTGACGGTGCCCTCCAGGTAGTAGTCGGCATGCCCGCCGTGGCTGTGCGCGATGCCGGCCAGCAGCCCGTCCGGACGCTGCTGAATCCCGGGCACCGGCAACAGCACAAACGCCCCCGTACCGAGGTTGGCGATGATCGTCCCCGGCGCCGGCCGGCCCTGTGCAAACAACGCGGCGGTCTGGTCGCCGTTGACGGCGCGTAACGGAATCCCGCCAGGCCGGGTCACGCCGTATTCGGCGCGGATCGGGCGGCAGGCCGGCAGCACACCGGCCGGCACCCGGAACAGTGCCAGCAGCTCCGCATCCCAGTCGCGGGTGTGCAGGTTCCACAACAGGGTGCGTGAGGCATTGGCGTGGTCGACCAGCGCCGGGTTGCCTTCGAGCCAGTGAAACAGCAACCACGACACCAGCGGCCCCATCCCCAACTCACCGGAGGTCGCAGCCTGTGCCACGGCCGGGTTCCGTTCCAGCAACCAGCGCAGCTTGCTGGCGCCGTAGTGGGCGGACAGGCGCAGACCGGTCTTCGCCTGCACCATGCCCTGGCGGGGCGCAAGTTCGTCAATCAGGGCCGCGTTGCGACGGTCCTGCCAGCTCAGTACCGGTCCCAGGGCCGCGCCATTCACCCGGTTCCAGGCCACCACGCTGGAACGCTGGGTGGCGAGACCGGCGGCGTCGATGTCCGGCACGGATATCCCGGGTGCGGCCAGCACCTCGGCGACGACCTGCTGCAGCGAGGCCAGGATTTCCGCGGCATCCTGTTCCACCTCGTCGCGATTGTGTCGATGCAGGGCGACGGGCTGCAGCGCCGTGGCGAGGGTCCTGCCCTGCCGGTCGAATACGATGGCACGGGTGGCGTGTGTGCCCTGGTCGACCGCGAGAAGCAGTTGCCCGGCCATCAGTCGACCGGAACCAGCCGGAGGTCCGCGGTGCTGGCGACCGGTCTGCGCGCCGGCAGGCTGCCGGCCAGTTGCTGCAGCACCTTCTGTGCCGTGGCCCGGTAACCGGTCAGTTTGCCACCGTAGATGGACACCACGCGCGGCTGTTGTTCCCGGTCGACGGCCAGCCGGGTCTCGCGCGAACGCGAAAATGCCGCCCCGTCGGCGGCGGGCAGTACGCGCAGGCCGGCGAAGCGGTCGATGACACGCTCCGGCCGCTGCGGGAAATACCGCCGCACCACCTCCAGCAGGTATTGTTCCTCCTCCGGCAGGACCTGCACCGCGTCGGGATCGCCGCGATAGCGACGCTCGGTGGTGCCGAGCAGGCAATGTCCGCCCCACGGCAGCAGAAAGACGGCGCGCCGGTCCTGCGGGGCTTCCATGTAGTAGCAGCCATGGGCCAGCGCACCCTCCAGCAGCAGGTGGGCGCCCTGTATCAGCTCCACCGGAACGGTCGTCACCGCCGGATGGATGAGCGTGGCCACAATACCGGCCCACGCACCGGCGGCGTTGACCAGCGTCCGGGCCCGGCAATGTTTCTCGACTCCCTGTTCACGGTACTGCACCTCGCAGTGCCGGTCCTGCAACCGTGCCGCGACGAATTCTGCCGGACAGGCCAGTTCGGCGCCGAACTGCTGTGCCGAGTGCATGACGGCACGCGTCAGCGCCGCATCGTCGGTCTGCGCATCATGGTACCGGAACACCGCCTGCAGCCGCGTGGTATCCAGTCCGTCGAGTTCGTTCCACTCACCGCGTCGCAGGCGGCGGAATCCGCTGCCCGGTCCGAACCCGGCGAGTAGCGCATACAGGGACAACCCCAGTTGCAGGGTCAGCGGACGACGCGAGGTGTCCGGGTAGACCGGGATGTGAAACGGCTGCAGCCGGACCAGGTCCGGCGCGATCTTCAGCAGGGTGGCACGTTCGTGCAGGCTTTCCCGCACCAGCGCGAAGTCGTGGCCTTCGAGATAGCGCAGGCCGCCATGGATCAGCTTGCTGGAACGACTTGAGCTGCCGGCGGCCAGGGTGCGCTGTTCCAGCAGCAGCACCGAACAGCCGGCGCAGGCGGCGGCCTGGGCTACCCCGACGCCGTGGATGCCGCCACCGATGACGACGACATCGTAGGGTTCAGCCATGTCCGGGTCCGCGGTATTCCGGCAGCGCTAACAGGGTACAGATGACGTTGGTTTCCACCAGGTGCACGCCACGCGCCAGGTAGCGTGCCACCTCGGGGGCTTCGTTCACGGTATACACCGCCCATTGCCAGGGTCCCGGCCAGAGCGGAACGGCATCGGGCGGCAGGTGGCGGCGGCTGACAAACAGGAAATCAGGGGCAAGCTGCGTGGCCGTTTCCCGGACCGCGTCATTCCAGCCACCCAGCACCCAGCCGGTGCGGATGCGACCGCGTGCGTGGCGGATCGCGTCCGCGTTGAACGAGATCAGCACGCACTGGTCATGTACCGGTGCCAGGCATTCCACCACCTTCCCGATGAACCGGTCGGTGCCAAAGGCATCCAGGCTTTCCTGCTTGATTTCCACGAAGGCCTGCGCCTGCGGCCAGCGTGCCAGCAGGTCTACGAAATCCGCCAGCCTGGCGATCCGCGAGTCGGGAAACGCATTGTCGAAACGTTCCGGCTGGCTGGCGGGCAGGTCGCGCAGCTCCTCCCAGCGCGACTGCGTGACACGCACATCCCGGCCGGTCATCCTGATCAGGCTGTCATCGTGGCTGAGCACCGGGATGCCGTCCGCGGTGAGCTGGACATCGGTTTCCAGCAGCCTGGCGCCGGCCTCCAGAGCGGCGCGGAAGCCCGGCAGGGTATTTTCCGGGAGGCGTTCGGGTTCTCCTCGATGTGCAACCAGGATGTGGCTCATGCCCCGTTCCACCAGTCGGCGATGACGCGCGCGACGTTCGGGTTGACCAGGTAACCGTAAGACTTGTGCACGTTCAGCCCCCTGTTGTCGCGGAAGTGATTGTAGATACCGTCACGCAGGTCGGTAATGCTGTCGACGTCGTGGTTCCTGACCATGTCGCGGAAATCATCGGACAGTGACGGGTCCAGTGCAACCAGGTCGCCGCGGGCGGCGACGTTGATCCACTGCCGGATATTGCCCGGGTAGATGCGCCGGTGCCCTTCCTGCATGCCGATCAGCCG
Organism: uncultured Ectothiorhodospiraceae bacterium; assembly: GCA_964564245.1. Taxonomy (GTDB): domain Bacteria; phylum Pseudomonadota; class Gammaproteobacteria; order UBA9214; family UBA9214; genus UBA9214. The sequence goes on from CAZMAK010000002.1 coordinate 94,134, forward strand.
TTTCTGCACGTAATTCATCCCGAGCGGGCTGCCGATGGTAAGAAAGCAGTCGACGCAGGGGTTGATGCCTTCCAGGTGGTCCAGCTCCCACAGGGAGTCGTAGGCAATGATCGATCCCATGCTGTGCCCGATCAGCAGCACCCGGTCACCCTTGCGTACGGCCTCGCGCAGTGGCTGCTTCTGCAGTTCGCGGATCCGGCTGCCGAGATTACCGTGATTGCTGAAATAGTTTTCGGTCTCCTGGATGGATAACTTGACCCGCTGATCCGGAATCAGCGGGATCAGCCACGGCAGGTGGTCTCCGACCTGGTACATGGCACGGGCCATGCGGTAACGCACCGGGCGCGCGCCACGCTCGTGATCCTCGTGCCAGAGGCCCTGTCGCAACAACTGCTCCACCCAGGGGGTGTCTTCATCGGCCGGTCGGTCGTAGCCGTAGAACTCGCGGTTCCAGCCCACCAGGGTAAAGATATCCTGTGCTGCGATTGCGGCCGCCGTCCGCGGATCGATGCGATGCACCCCCTCCAGCAGGCAGCGCAACAGCAGTGCGCGGTGTATCCGGGCCGGTGGCTTCGGATTCTTGCCCGGGACGAAGATGATCCGGTTCATGGCGGCGGCCTGTGCGGGGTTTGCAGCCTGGCTGGCTGTTGGAAAACCAGCATGCGGGAATGGCACATTCCTGAACCGGAATCCTGGTGAATGGCCACGGAATTTTTCTACAGCCGGCTAGAACGACGCCAGTTGTTCACAGGTCGGTTCTGCACAGCAATACCAGTTTTCGGACAGCCGTGCGATCGGGTGCTCCGTGCCGGGCGTGGTCAGGGACGGGGCGGTGCTGCCGTCCAGTTGCCAGGCCAGTTGCCAGACCGCCTGAAAGATCTCATGACGCGGCCGGCCGGCCGCCTCGTCCTGCATGACCCGGGTCTGCACCTGTTGTTGCAGCGCATCCATGCGCGGGTCCGGATGTTGCCAGGCATGGCCCAGGAGCTGCGGATCGAAAGCGCCGACGAAGGCGTCGATCCCGTCGATCTGCAGGATATGCGAGCCGGCCGGGATCAGCAGCCGGATCGACAGCTGCACCGGCGCGACGGCGTCGATCAGCCCCAGTACCGCGATATCGTGCAACAGCGTGCGGTAACGCTCCAGTGTGGTCCAGGGCGTGAATGCGACGAAGGTGGGCGCGAGATCGACGCCGGCGCTGCGCATGATGTCCAGTGCGCGCAGCAGGTCCGCGCGGCTGTGGCCCTTGTCGAGCAGTTCCAGGATTTCGTCGTCGACCGATTCCACGGCGGACAGGATAAACAGGCAGCCGTTGGCGGCCAGTTCCCGGATCTCGTGCGGATAGCGGACGATGTGTTCGATTTTTATGGTAGCGTCGAAGCTCATCCCGGGGAATTCACGATGCAGTGCACGCACGATGCGCAGGGCATGGCCGGGACCGTTGAAGAAGTCCGGATCACCGAACGAGATGTGCTGTGCGCCGGCCGCGACCTGGTTGCGGATGTCCTGCAGTACGATGTCTGCGGGGATCACGAAGAACCTGCCTTCGTACACCGGCACGACCGGACAGTGCCGGCAGAAGTACCTGCAGCCACGCGTGGTCTCGGTAAAGCCCACGGTGCGCTGCGTGCCGTCGGGCAGGATCAGGCAGGCGTATTTCTCCAGTGCCGGCAGCGTGTCGCGCTCGGGTACCACGAACGCGGTCTTTTCCAGCCGTATCGCAGGGCGCACGTCGTCCGGGACGGTGCCGCGATCTGTCTGCGTGGCCAGTTCCAGCAGGGCGTTTTCATATTCACCGCCGATGAACGCAGTCACCCCCTGCGCGCGAAAGAGGTCCACGTTCATGGGTGCATACAGGCCATACACACACAGCCGCGCCTGCGGTGCCAGCCGGCGGATCTTCGGCAGCGCCTCGATGGCGATGCGCGTGGCGGTATGCATGGCGATGTAGATCGCGACCAGCTCCGTGTCTGCATCGATGAGGTTGTCGAGTTTCTGGATGGACAGGTCGCAGCAGCGCACCCGGTGGCCGGCCTGGCGCAGCAAGGTAGCGGGTTCGACCAGGCCGAACGGTTGACGGCCCAGTTCATAGGGGCTGACCAGCGTAATTTTCATGAGTAATATTTATATTAATATTCAGTTAGATGTATGAATATTGAAGAATCAGCTTCAGTGGCGGGCCGCGTCCGTTACAGTGACAGACCACAGACCCGGGAGGACGTTGCATTGTAGCGCGTTTGGGCGGCGGAACCGTAACTGTAGCTGCCGGTGAAATGCTTGTAGAATGCGCATGCACGCAACACGTCTTTCCGTTCCAGCACAACCCCGGACAATCACATGGCGGCATCCAAGGGCATTACACCAGTCGGGTTCCTGCTGCGACTCTGCGCAGCCCTGGTACTGGTGTTTTCCACCTATAACCCCACCGAATATTCCTTCTTTCACTGGGTCACGCACCTGAGCCGGTTCACCCCGTGGGTGGCGCTGGCCGGCATCCTGCTGCTGATTGGCTGGACCATCTACCTGCGTGCGACGTTGCGTTCGCTCGGGCTGTTCGGACTGATCCTCGCCGCGGCCTTTTTCGGTACCCTGCTCTGGCTGTTCATCTACCTCGGCTTGCTGAAAGCCGACAGTGTCAAGGCCATGACCTGGTTTACCGAGGCAATCCTGTGCGGCATCCTGGCAGTCGGTATCTCCTGGTCGCACATCCGCCGCCGCCTGACCGGCCAGATAGACGTCGACGAAGTGGAAGGTGACGTTTGAGCCAGCCGCGAGCGTGGATGCGGCGATGAACCGCCCCGCCGATGTGCTCTACATCGACACCCCGGACGCCCTGGCAACGTTCTGTGCCCGTTTGCGTGAGGCGGACTGGTTCGCCCTGGACACCGAGTTCCTGCGCGAGAAGACCTACTATCCGAAGCTGTGCCTGCTGCAGATCGCCACGCCAGCCGAGGCCGCCTGCATCGATCCGCTGGCATTGCCCGATCTGGCGCCCCTGCTGGAACTCCTCGTGAACCCGGACATCACGAAGGTAATGCACTCCGGCCGCCAGGACATGGAAATCTTCTACCACCTGGCCGGCGTGCCGCCGGCCCCCGTGTTCGATACCCAGCTGGCCGCACCGCTGCTGGGCCATGCCGACCAGATCGGCTACGCCAACCTGGTGCGCGAAGTGCTGGGTGTGACGCTCGACAAGCTGCACACCCGCGCCGACTGGTCGTTGCGTCCGCTGACGCACGACCAGTTGCGCTATGCCGCCGACGACGTGATCTATCTCGTCGATGTCTACCTCCGCCTGCGTGAACGGCTGGAACAGCAGGGCCGGCTGGCCTGGCTGGAGGACGATTTCCGCCAGCTGGCCAGCGCGGAGCTGTACGAATCGCCGCCACAGCGGGCATGGCTGAAGGTCAAGGGTGCCAATCGTCTGAAGGGTCCTGCGCTGTCGGCCCTGCAGTCACTCGCCGCGTGGCGCGAACAGCTGGCACAGGACAAGGACCTGCCGCGCGGCTGGCTGATGAAGGATGACGTGATGATCGACCTGGCGCGCCAGCGCCCGGCGACGCAGGAGGCCATGGCCGCGATTCGCGGACTGGGTGAACGCCTGGTCCAGCGGAATGGACCGGAACTGCTGTTGCTGATCGAGCAGGCCGCGCAGCGCAGGCCCGAACCCTTCCCCGAAACCGGTTCCCGCGACCGGCTCGATCCCGACCAGGACGCGCTGGTCGATGTCATGATGGCGGTGGTGCGCATCAGTGCGGAAGAACATTCACTGAATCACGCCACGCTCGCCACGCGCAAGCAGCTCGAGGCGCTGGTGCTGGGCGATCACACGGGTGGTGTGATGCAGGGCTGGCGTCGCCGGCTGATCGGAGAGCGTCTGCAGCTACTGCTGGAAGGCAAGCTGGCCCTGACCGTGCGCGACGGGCGGCTGGTCCTGTAGGAGCGGCTGGCAGCCGCGATGGATTTTACAGCGAGCTTGATCGCGCCCGCAGGGCGCTCCTGCAACCGAATCAGACACTGCTACAAACAACGCCCACCTTGCAGGAGCGGCTGGCGGCCGCGAAGGAAATTGAGGCATTTACCACCCGGTTACGTCCGTATCCCCTTCCCCGTGCGCAGCAGGTACAGGCTGAACACGTACAGCACGACGATGAAGCCGATGCTGATGGCGTAGGACGTGGTGAGGCTGATGTCGCTGATGCCCAGGAAGCCGTAGCGGAACGCGTTCACCATGTACAGGATCGGGTTCACCAGCGACACGCTGTGCCAGAAGTCGGGCAGCAGGCTGATCGAGTAGAAGATGCCGCCGAGGTAGGTCAGCGGCGTCAGCACGAAGGTCGGGATGATCGAGATGTCGTCGAAGCTGTTGGCGTAGACGCCGTTGATCAGCCCGGCCAGTGAAAACAGGATCGAGGTCAGCACCACCATGCTGATGATCACCGGCAGGTTATGGATGTGGAGCGGATTGAACGCCAGCGAAACCAGGGTCACCGCGGTACCCACGGTCAGCCCGCGCGCCACGCCGCCGGCGATGTATCCCAGCAGGATGACGTAGTTCGGGACCGGCGAGATCAGCATCTCCTCGATGTGGCGCTGGAACTTGGATCCGTAGAAGGACGACACCACGTTGGCATAGGAATTGGTGATTACCGCCATCATGATCAGGCCGGGAATGATGAACTCCATGTAGCGATGGCCTTCCATGCTGCCGATACGCGGGCCGATCAGGTTGCCGAAGATGATGAAATACAGGGCAGTGGTGATCACCGGCGGCAGCACCGTCTGTACCCAGATGCGCATGAAGCGGCGGATTTCCTTGGTGGCGATGGCCTGCAGTGCAATCAGCTTGCCGTGTGTGTTCATGCCGGTACCTTCTGCCGGCCGCCGTTCTCGACCAGGTTCATGAACAGTTCCTCGAGCCGGTTGGTCTTGTTGCGCATGCTGAGCACGCGGACGCCCCGGCCGGACAGCTCGTTGAACAGGTCGTTGATCGATTCACCGCGACAGATTTCCGCTTCCAGCGTGTTCGGGTCGACCAGCCGCACCGTGTAGCGCTCTACACCGGGTGGCGCCTCCAGTGGCGTCTCGATATCCAGGACGAAGGTCTCCATATGCAGGGTGTTGAGCAGTTGCCGGGTACTGGTGTTCCGGATCAGTTCGCCCTCGTCGATGATGGCGAAGTTGCGACACAGGCTTTCCGCCTCCTCCAGGTAGTGCGTGGTCAGGATGATGGTGGTGCCGGCATCGTTGATTTCGCGCAGGAACTTCCACATCGAGCGACGGATCTCGATGTCCACCCCGGCCGTCGGTTCGTCCAGGATCAGCAGGCGCGGCTGATGCGCCAGGGCACGGGCGATCATCAGGCGCCGCTTCATGCCGCCGGAGAGGTTACGGGACCTCATGCGTCGCTTGTCCCAGAGATCGAGCTGCTTCAGGCAGAGTTCCGCGCGGCGGCGCGCTTCGTCGCGCGGAATCCCGTAGTAGCCGGCCTGGTTGGAGACCACTTCCTCGACCGGCTCGAACATGTTGAAGTTGAACTCCTGCGGTACCAGACCCAGGTACGCCTTGGCGACGGACGGCTCCAGTGCCGGATCGTGACCGAAGATCGAGACGGCGCCGCTGCTGCGGTTCACCAGCGAGGTGATGATGCCGATGATGGTGGTCTTGCCGGCCCCGTTCGGGCCAAGCAGGCCGAAGAAGTCACCCGGTGCCACGTCAAAGCTGACACCCTTGAGTGCAACATGACCACCCTGATAGGTTTTTTTCAGGTCACGAATCGAGAGCGCCGGTGTCATGATCGAACCGAATGGATCAGCAACAGGACAAACAGCACAACCAGCGCAATGGGTACCAGGAAACCGGTCCAGTCCCGTATCTCCGCCTGCCGGCTGCGTTCCAGCAGGGCGCGGATGCCCGGTCCGGAACGGACCAGCATCACGAGTACCATGATTGCCAGCAGGATGGCTGTCCAGTTGATCGAGTGCATGCGCTTGTTCGGTAACTCCCCGGTTCGGGCCGGCCACAATCCGTACCGGATTCCGCTATCATAAGGCAAACACAGCCAGCGGGTGAAGCAACACCATGAATGACATCGATGAAATCCTGGCAAGGCGGAATGAACCCGCGGTCACATCCTGATGACGAACTGGATTGCCGGTGAGGTCGTCAACCTGCGGCGCTGGACGGAGAAGCTGTACTCGGTGCAGCTGCGCGCGGAGATCGCACCGTTTGCGGCGGGCCAGTTCACGCGCCTGGCGCTGGAGATCGGCGGCGAAATGGTGGCCCGGCCCTACTCCTTCGTCAACGGCCCGGGCGACCCGGTGCATGAATTCTACTTCGTCCGGGTGCCGGGTGGACCGCTGACGGCGCGCATGATCGATCTCCGCTCCGGTGACACGCTGTATATCGCCCCCCGGGCGGCGGGTTTCTTCACCCTCGGGGAGGTGCCGGCCGCAGACACCCTGTGGATGCTGTCGACCGGCACCGCGCTGGGGCCGTTTCTCTCCATCCTGAGCACGGACGCGGCGTGGCACAACTACCGCCAGCTCGTGCTGGTGCACGCGGTGCGCACGGCAGCGGAGCTGACCTATATCGACCGGATCCAGGCGCTGCTGGCGGGGCACGGCGGGCAGCTGCAGTACATCCCGTTCGTGAGCCGGGAGACGGTCGCCACGGCGCTGCCGGGACGGGTGACGGCAGCGATAGAAAACGGGTTGCTGGAACGTGAGACCGGGCTGCCACTCACAGCGGAGCGTTCACAGGTGATGATCTGTGGCAATCCCGGCATGGTGCGCGATACCCAGGCGGCGCTGGAGGCAAGGGGCCTGAGAAAGCACCGGCGCCGCGAACCCGGGCAGATCACGACCGAGCAGTACTGGAAGCAGTAGCCGTCAGGAATACCGGGTAGTGCCGCAGGCTGCGGCGCGATGTGCAGCCAGACCTGCAGGCGAACCACTTCGTCGATACCGGATCCGTTTGCCGCCAGGGCGGCTACCACGATGTTGTGCAGAACCTGCGGGAGCCTGCCTGCCGGCGATTCATGCGCTACACGAACAGCGTCAGCACGCCGGTATAACCGTACAGGCGGTTGTGCGAGATCTCGCCGTTGGCGAAAAACCCGACCAGCGGAAATTCACCGAGCTGGTCGCGGATCATCCTCAGTTCAGCCGAATCCTCGCCGAACTGGTTGCGTCCCCGCCCCACACAGCTGAAATACAGTCCACCCCGGATGTTTCCGCCGGAACGGCGGGCCAGGTCCGCCAGCATGCGTTGCATGTCTTCGCGTGCCGCATCCCCGTCCCGGCGACAGAACATCAGCTGTGCGTCGTCCTCCAGGTTGTCACCGATGGCCAGCAGTTTTTCGTCCGGATCGATGCCGATCAGGTTGCGCACCAGGTAATCACCGGTATCGGAACCGGGGATCGGCAGGGCGGCAAAGATATAGCCGGCCACGCGCCCCAGGTTTCTGGACAGCACCTCGCCGATGTCTTCCCGAAACACGTCCAGTGCCGGCCGGTGGTCCAGCTCCGCCAGGATGTTGCCCTGGCAGCGGGTGATGGTGTGCTTGTGTTCCAGCGGGGTGCAGCCCTGGGTCAGGCTGCTGATGACGGTCACGTCCGAGCCCAGCAGGACACCGGACAGTCCGTCCTGCTGGATGGTGCCTGCCACCTGCTGCAGGTGCTCTTCGTGATCGGCGGAGGACAGCCCGCCCACCAGGAAGCCGGGATCCAGCTGGGTGGACAGGGACTCGATGACCTGCGGCAGATAGCGGTTGCGCGGATCCCCGTGAACGATGCCAAAGTGTACCTGGTGTTCATCCAGCCAGTGCCGGCTTGCGCTCAGCATGTCCGACAGTTCGGCAATTCCGGCGGGTATGGTCCGGAAACTGTCCGGCGGCAGGTTTGCCAGCATGATCGCGATGGCCGGCTCGTCGTAATACTCCCGCGCCGTGGCGCAGATCGCGGAGGCCACGCAACCGGTCCAGGTCTGTACCCCCGTTCGCTCACGCAACATTTGCAGGATGTTGTCCAGCCAGGGCGCCAGCGGGTCGGTGAGGTAGATGAATCCCAGGCTGGCGCCGTCCGGTATGGGTTCCCCGTTGTCCAGGCAGTTCCCGACCAGGGTTTGCCAGTCCGTGCCGCTGGCACTGGCCGCGAAGAATTCCGGCGCATCTTCCATGGCTCCATTGTACTGAATGTGGCCGGTCTTGCATGCGGGTAATTCCCCTGCCCCCCCGGAAGGATGACGCGGGGCTACCGCTTTCAGACACACGGCCTGACCTGTCATCCGGCTTGCAGGGTTTCCGCTACCGTTGCCAGGGCCGGATCTGCACGCCGACGTCGCCAAATGACAACACCGTTCAGTCGACAGTCAGGCGCCGGCTGGGCTATGATCGAGTGTCATTTACATGACTCCCGGACTTCCTGGATCGAGCCTGCACCCGCTCCCCCCGCCGCGGGGAGGACTTGTTCCGAAAGCCCACTGGCCTATGCTGGAAGTCATGTGACTCATTCCGCCCAGGACAAACATGACGCGCATCAACATCATTATCGCCTCGGTCGTGGCGGCGATTTTCATCAGCATGTGGTCGCTGGTGAATCGTCCGGAACAGGAACCGGCCTGGCCCGATGTGATCCAGGGATTCTCGTTTTCCCCGATGCGCTTCAACGAGAATCCGAACCGTCAGGAGTACCCCACGGTCGAGGAGATCGACGAAGACCTGGCCCTGCTGGCCGGCACCACCAACGCGATTAGAACCTATACCGTCAGTGGCACACTGGGCGAGATTCCCGCGCTGGCCCGCAAGCACGGGCTGAACGTTGCCCTGGGTGCCTGGCTCGACAGGAACGAGGCGCACAACCGGCAGGAGGTGGAGCAACTGATCCGGATCGCCCACCGGAACCAGCGCAACGTGGTACGCGTGATCGTCGGCAACGAGGTCCTGCTGCGCAATGACATCTCCATCGACAAGCTGTATGCCCACCTCGACCACGTGCGCAAGGAACTCGGCATGCCGGTCAGTACCGCGGAACCCTGGCACATCTGGCTGAAGAACCCCCAGCTGGTGAAGCACGTGGATTACATCGCGGTACACATGCTGCCGTACTGGGAAGGCATTCCCATCGGCAAGGCGGTCGACTATGTGGTCAACCGCATGAACCAGCTGAAGGCCAGGTTCCCCGGCGTGCCCATCGTGATCGCCGAGGTTGGCTGGCCCAGCAACGGCCGGGCCCGGCACGGTGCCGAGGCCTCTTCATACAATGAAGCAACGTTTCTGCGCCGTTTCCTGCAGCGTGCGGAACAGGAAGGCTACATCTACTACGTGATGGAGGCCTTCGATCAGCCCTGGAAAACCGAATTCGAGGGCGCGGTCGGTGCCTACTGGGGCGTGTTCGACGTGATGCGCAAACCCAAATTCGCCTTCTCGGAGCCCATTGTCGGCATCCCGGAATGGCGCCTGCTGGCCGCCATTTCCGTGCTGGTGGCCCTGATCACCTATGCCCTGCTGACCTCCGACGGCGTCACCCTGCAGCACCGGGGACGAAGTTTCCTGGCCGTCATTGCCTATGCGCTGGCCACGGCGGCGGTACTGATCATCCACAATTACCTGCAGCAATACCTGTCCTGGAGCGCCATTGTCGTGGGCGTCCTGATGCTGGTCGGCATGATCGGTGTGGTGATGGTGGTGCTGGTCGAGGCGCATGAGTGGGCCGAGGCATTGTGGGCCAATACCCGGCGCCGCGGTTTCATGCCCGTGACGTACGAAGAGGCGGAATTGCCCATGGTATCGATTCACGTACCCGCCTATAACGAGCCGCCGGATATGCTCATCGAGACGCTGGCTGCGCTGGACCGGCTCGACTATCCGCGCTACGAGGTCGTGGTCATCGACAACAACACGAAGGACCCGGCGGTCTGGCAGCCGGTCGAGGCGTGGTGCCGGGAACGGGGTGAGCGGTTTCACTTCTTCCATGTCGATCCGCTCGACGGGTTCAAGTCCGGCGCCCTCAACTACGCCCTGAAACATACTGCGCCGGATGCCGGGATCATCGGTGTCATCGACAGCGACTATGTCGTCGAGCCGAACTGGCTGCACGACCTGGTGCCGCAATTCACACGCCACGAAATCGCCATCGTGCAGGCACCGCAGGATTACCGTGATGCGCGCCAGAATGCCTTCAAGTCCATGACCTATGCGGAGTATCGCGGCTTTTTCTATATCGGCATGGTGACGCGCAATGACCGCAATGCCATCATCCAGCACGGCACCATGACACTGGTCCGGCGCAGTGTGCTGGCGGACGTGGGCGGGTGGAGTGAATGGTGTATCACCGAGGATGCCGAACTCGGGCTGATGATCCTGCGCGCCGGGCACCAGGCGTTGTATATCCCGCGCAGTTACGGCCGCGGCCTGATGCCGGATACCTTCAGCGGCTACAAGAACCAGCGCTTTCGCTGGGCCTATGGATCGATGCAGATCATGCGCTATCACGCCGGCGACCTGCTGGGACTGGTTCGCAGCAAGCTCAGCGCCGGCCAGCGCTACCACTTTGTCGCCGGCTGGCTGCCGTGGATCGCCGACGGGATGAACCTGCTGTTCAACCTGGCTGCGATGTGCTGGTCGCTGGCGATGCTGGTGGCGCCGTTGCGGGTGGACCCGCCATTGATGATCTTCTCGATCCTGCCGCTGGTGCTGTTCTGCTTCAAGATGGCCAAGGTGCTCTATGTCTACCGTGGCGTACGCATCGTGGGCACCGCGCGCCAGACGCTGGCCGCCGCGCTGGCCGGGCTTTCGCTTTCCCACACGATCTCGCGGGCTATCCTGCTGGGCCTGATCACCCGCAGTCGCCCGTTCCTGCGCACCCCGAAGCTGGAACAGGCCTCCGCCCTGTTACGGGCACTGGACTCGGCCCGCGAGGAAGGCCTGCTGGCCCTGGCGTTGTGGCTGGCGGCGGCCGGCCTGGCCTGGCAGAACGACACCGGGATGCTCGATCTGTTGCTGTGGATTATCGTGCTGCTCGTGCAGTCGGTGCCCTACCTGGCATCCGTGCTGGTTTCGATCATCAGTGCGTTCCCGGGACTGCGTGCCGGGCTGGTCACCGGCGAGGACGCCAGTGGAGGCGATACGCGGATCCACGTGCATACCTGACCGTTGCTCCCCCGGTGCGGGCGCCGCACCCTGCATTGCTGATGCCCCGTAAACGCCCCATGCGCGTACCGGCTGCGAGCTGCCGGACGCGCACGCGTCCTCAGAAAGAGGCGAGGATCCCTGCGTAGGGGCCGTCGAAGTCGAGGTCCGCCCAGGTGCTGTCAAAATCCTTCAGTTGCAGCTGAATGCGTCGATAGCCGACCTCGGCGCCGAGGTGGTGGCGGCTCGTATAACTGGCGCGCAGGTCGAGTTCGTACAGGCGATCACCCTGGTAACCGGCAAACGATCCGGACGCGGCGATGGACACACCGGTCAGTGGCAGGTCGACCCCTGCGCGTGCATAGAGCATGGGGACCCAGCCGGAGGCACTGGCGGTCTCCGCGCCCGATACGGCGCCGTCGAGGGTCACCCGGGTGTCGAGGTGGCGCGCGTCCACACCGACATCCAGGCTGGCGACCGAGTCGAGAAGGCTGTAGTAGAGAATCACATCGGTCTGCTCGATCGCCGTCGTGCTGCTGACGTCCTCACCGACCGTGAAACTGCTGCCGCCGTAACTGATGTCGTGTGTCAGGTAACCGGAGGCGGACTGGTCCACGGATGTGCGGCCCAGTCGTGCGTTGGGCAGCAGCGGTATGTCATGTTGCAACTCCAGGTAGTAACTGCCCAGGCTGCCATCCCGGTAGCCGAGGTCGCGGACGACGTCGACGTCGTCCGCCGGGTCGCTGCTCTGGTAGCGCACCGTGCCGGAGATGTTGAAGTTCCAGTAGTCGCCACCGAGGGTAAGCCGGTTTTCCGCATGGACGGGCACGCTGGTCAGCAGCGTCAGGCACAGGGCCGGCAGTCGGTATCTCATGGTGGATCTCCACAGCGGGTTTGCCCGGAAAAGATAGCAGGAGACCGGTAAAGACGACCGTGCACGAGTCACATACCCGGCGGCAGCGGTTGCACGTTGCCTTCGTCACCCTTCGACAGACCGGGTTCTCAACCGCGCAACGTGCGATAGCTCCCCGGCGCCAGTCCATCGACCGTCCAGTCACCCACCCGGTAACGGATGAGCCGCAGGGTGGGAAAACCGATGGCCGCCGTCATGCGCCGCACCTGGCGGTTGCGGCCCTCCGCGAGGGCCAGGTCGAGCCAGCTGGTCGGGATAGCCTTGCGTTCCCGGATCGGCGGGATGCGCGGCCAGGGTTCAGGCATGTCGATACGCGACACCTGCGCCGGCAGGGTCATGCCGTCCCTGAGTCGTACGCCCCGACGCAGGGCGTCCAGATCCTGTTCCGTCGGGATGCCTTCCACCTGGACCCAGTAGCCCTTCCGTTTGCCGAAGGCAGGATTGGCAATGCGCTGCTGCAGCCGGCCATTGTCGGTCAGGACCAGCAGGCCCTCGCTGTCGTAATCCAGCCGTCCGGCACAGTACACCGCGGGGATGTCGATGTAGTCGGCCAGCGTGGCCCTGTCACCTGCGCCGGTGAACTGCGCGAGTACGTGGAACGGTTTGTTGAACAGGACGATCACGTGGCGGCGCAGACCGGTGCAGGAATTGCCACGTATGGTTGTGTGTTTCGCCGGCCGGGTCAAGCCGGGGTATGTTACAGCCTCAATGGGGTTGCAGTGCAATCGTGGTCGATGCCGTGCGGGTGTCGACGTGCAGTTCCAGTACGCAGTATTCGTTGAGGCGGTCGAGAGGTGTGGGATCGTCGGCGCAGCTGCAACCGGCCACGACACTGGTGAAATACACGCCGATGCGGATCACCAGCGCCTGCGCGGTGGCCCGGCTGGACAGGTGGATCACCTGCAATGGCTCGGCCAGCGCATGGCTGCCGGACACCAGCCCCTGCTGTAGTGGTAGCGCGTCCAGACCAAGCTGTTCCGTCTCCTGCCTGAGGACGGATTCAAACGCGGGTGTATCCCAGGCCTTCAGGGTGGCGGGCAGGCGGATCATCACGGTGTTCCGGGGCGGCTGGTCGACAGCCGATTGACCGGTGGTGACGGCAGGGCCGGGCTGGAAGCGGGCACGGGTTAAAAAGGCCGGCGATGGCGGGGCACACCCCGTCACGCGCCGGCAAGACCAACCGGAGTCGTTACTTGCTGCGGCAGGTCTTGATGCCAAACAGGGCGTAGGCCGGGCAGAAACTGAAAATACCGGTGCCCAGCAGCACGATGCCGGCCCAGCCCCACACCACGTTATGGCCGATAAAGGGTATCCTGTCGCCGATAAATACCAGGCTCAACAGGGCCAGCCCGACGATGATCCGCAGCGCGCGGTCGATTCCACCTACGTTGCACATGTTGTTCTCCTTGCCTGGTTGATCTGGTGGGCACTTTACCCGCCTGTGTGCTGATACTCAGTGACATTGTCACACAACGCCCGGGATTCCGGCCATGCCCGGTTCAGCTACCGGCCAGCCTGTCCAGTCCCGTCCGGTCCAGCACGGTCAGGCTGCCGCGTTGCAGGCTCACCATGCCACGCTGTTCGAACTCCTTCAACTGCCGGCTGATGACCTCACGTGCACTCCCCAGCTCCGTCGCCAGTTCCTGGTGGGTAGCCTGCAGGGTATCGCCCGCGACGGTCTGTTCCAGCAGGTGGCGGGCGAGTCGTGCGTCCAGGCGTCCGAAGGCGACCTCCTCGACCAGGCCGATCAGGCTGGCGAGATGCTCGCCAAAGGACGCGAACACGAAACGCCGAAACGCGGTGGAGTGCTCGATGGTCCGGTTGAACTGTCCGGCCGGGATGGCCAGCGCGGTGACAGCGGTCTCGGCCACCCCCTCGGCCGGGTAGCGCCGGTTACTGAACAGGCAGGAAGTGGTCAGCACACAGGAATCGCCGGGACCCAGCCGGTACAGGACGATCTCGCGGCCATTGTCGGCACGGCTGATGACCCTGACCGTGCCCTCGATGACCAGCAGGTAACTGCTGCACTGGTCACCCTGCCGGAACACGGTGGACCGCGCCGGCAGCCGGGCCTCGGCCGCAGAGTCCAGCAGCGCGGACAGGCCGCTGTCCAGGCCGGATTCCGCGGACTCCAGCAGTTGCGGGAAGATAGCGGGCCAGTCGCGTTTCATGGTGCTTGTTGTATACAGGATGATGGCCGGGGCCGCCACCGGTGGCGCTGTGAAATCCGCCGGTAGCCGGGTGAATGACACGATTTTCAGCTAATATGGTGGAATCGATTCACCTGTTTGCCGGAGGCACCATGTTACGCTACCTCACCGCCCTGTTATTGTTGTCAGCCAGCCTGGGCGCACACGCCGCCGTGGTCGGCAAGGAAGTCCTCTACCATGCGGGCCCGACCGAGCTCAAGGGCTACCTGGCCTGGGACGATGCGGTTCACGGCAGGCGTCCGGGCGTGCTCGTGGTTCATGAGTGGTGGGGCCAGAACGCCTATGCCCGCAAGCGCGCCGACATGCTTGCCGCGCTGGGTTACACGGCGCTGGCACTGGATATGTACGGCGACGGAAAGACGGCGGATCATCCGGCCGACGCCGGCAAGTTTTCCGGCGCGGTGCGCAGGGACCTGCCGCTGATGACGGCCCGCTTCAATGCCGCACGCAAGCTGCTGGCGGCACAGGATACGGTGGATCCCAAACGGATCGCCGCCATCGGTTACTGTTTCGGCGGCAGCGTGGTGCTGGAAATGGCCCGGTCCGGTGCCAGCCTGGCCGGCGTAGCCAGTTTCCACGGCAGCCTGAGCGGGCTGGGACCGATTGCGCATCACGTGACGGCGAAGGTGCTGGTGGCCAACGGGGCCGACGACCCCTTCAATCCGCCGGACCAGGTCAGGATGTTCCGGGACGACATGGACGCCGCCGGTGTGGATTACCGGTTCATCAACTACCCGGGTGCGAAGCACAGCTTCACCAACCCGGGGGCGACGGCGCTGGGAAAGAAGTTCAACCTGCCGCTGGAGTACAATGCGGATGCCGACCGGGAGTCCTGGCAGGCCTTGCAGGATTTTCTCACCCGGATTTTCAGGTAAGCGCGCCGGACCGGATACAGGGAGTGTAGTGCTTGCTCAGACAATTTTTTGAACAGCACGACGTGATTGGCGGTGTCGCGATCTACCTCGGTCAGCAGCTGGACCTGCGGCGATTCCCGCAGGATACCCTGCTGGCCACTTCTCCACTGGCGGTCACGACCGGCACGGATGGCGTTGCCGTGCTGTTTCGTTACGGTGTGGTGGTGTTGCTCGGCATGCAGGCGGTCGAGGTGGTGCGATTCACCACTGACATTCTCAACCTGGTCAGTGAGCCGTTCGACGAACCGGAACAGGAAAGTTTCGAAATCCTGTTCAGTCCCGACCGGCCGGAAGGCATCGATCAGGGCCGGATCCGGTTGCGCTCACACAGTCTCCAGGGCCTGCTGATTGTCGCCGACGTGCTGGCCAAGAGCACGGTGCTGGCGCATTACGAGGTGGTACTGCGCGAGCATTTCGAACACATCGAGCCGTTGTCGAAAGGACTCAGGGAAGGCGGCCGTGCCGGTATGCCCAAGGGGCGCAAGTTGCTGGAGAACATCGGCGACAGCCTGCTGATCGAGGCGAAGATGACCGGGCGCATCGAGGTATCGGAAAAACCGGAACTGATCTGGGACTACCCGGAATATGAACGCCTGTACCTGCGGCTGGAGGACGAGTTCGAACTGGCGGAGCGTCATGCCGCCATCGACCGCAAGCTCGGACTGATTTCCAAGACCGCGCAAACCCTGCTGGGTTACATTCACAACCGCCAGTCGCTGCGGGTCGAGTGGTATATCGTGATCCTGATCGTGGCGGAGATCGTAATTACCATGGTCGACAAGCTGTTTTAGGGCGGGACAGCCGGTAACTTATTGACATGGATCAAGGCTGCCGGGGCGATTCCGGCCCACGCTATGCGTATCTGCAGGCCCGTAACAAGGAAATCCGTCCATGGACATGCTGTTCACCCTCATCCCGTTCTCCGTGCTGGTCATCACGCTGGTTGCCTTTATTGTCCTGCTGGCATCGGCGATTGTTTTCAATTTTCATGCCGGTATGAAATACCGTACCGCGCTGGCGGATCGTCTTCACTCACTGCGGCTGGGACGGATGCTCGCGGCACTGGGGATCGACATCGAGACCTATCTGTCCAGCGAACGCGTGGTGGATATTCACCAGCACATGCAGCGTTGCAGCGAATGCACCAACATCGGACCGTGTGACGAGGGACTGGCGGACGGTACGATCTCGCCGGAGAACATCGACTTCTGCAACAACGAGCAATCCCTGCAGAAAATCGTGCAGCGCAAGGCCACCGGGAACGCACCCGACGTCTACTGAAAGCCCGATTCCCTGCCCGGGGAATCGCTGCCCGGTTCTTGTGCCGGGGTAAACCGGTTCGCGCAAAGGCACCGGGATATTAAATCACCGTCCGCCCCGACTCCATGTGCCGCTAGGCGGACTGTGACGAGATGTCGTGCAGGATGCCGGTGAACTTGCGCCGGCCCCGCAACCTGAATTCACCGATCGACAGGTACAGCGGCATGGTCCTGCCGTCCTTGTGCAGGCCTTCGACGCTGCGCCCGATGCCGATGATGTGGGCCTCGCCGCCTTCCAGGTAGCGGCCCATGTACTGGTCGTGATGGCTGCGATACGGTTCCGGCATCAGCATCCGGATGTTGTGGCCCTGCAACTCCTCGTCGGAATAGCCAAACAGCTGCTTCGCCGCCGGATTGGTATATTCCATGCTGCCGTCTTCATCGAGGATGATCACGGCATCCGGGACCGACTCGAACAGGCTCATGAAACGCTGACCATGTTCCTCCAGTTGCATCACCTGCTGGTCGATGCGTGCGGCCATACGGGCGAATGCCTGTGCCAGCTGCCCGACCTCGTCCTTGCGCCCCACCTCGCTCAGGTGCAGCTTGCGGCCGGGGACGTAACGGCTCACCTCGCGCGTGACGCGTTCCAGCGGCCCGGTGAACAGCTCCACCATCCAGATCACCACGGCCAGTGCAACCAGCAGGAACGGCACGATCAGCCCCGTGCTGTCATGCCGCGCCTGGTTGACGTCCGTGAGGATGAGCGAGCGTGGCTGGGTCAGTGCGATAAGCAGTTTGTCTCTCGGTGCGGCCTTGAGTGATAACTGGCTCAGGTGTGCGATCACCGGTTCCGTTGCACCGGATGGCGTGACATCCTCCAGCACCAGGCTTTCCGTTCCCACCTGGTCGAGCGCGGAACTGGTGAAATCGTCCTGGATCAGGTGGCGCTGGCCACGTTCAAAGCCGAAGGTCAGGCTCGGGTCCGGGTGGTAGAGATAGTCGCCGGCCTCGTTCGCGATATACAGGGTGGTATCGGGCGCGAGCACCTCGCTGACTGCGTCGAACACGCGCTGGATATCGAGGTTGACGATCACGATCCCGATCGGTGACCCGTATTTGCCTGCCAGCGGCATCGCGGCGCGCAGTACCGGCTGTAACGGGGTGGAGATCTTGCCGTGCTCCCGGTTCAGCTCGATGGAGGACCAGTAGACCTTGCCCGGCACTTCGTCGAGCGTTTTCAGGAAATACGGCCGTTTGCCCTTGTGCTGCAGGTCGGCCTCGCGTACCCGCCTGATGCCGCCGGCGGTCCGGTCCACGCGCACCACCTCCCTGCCCTCGTCCGCCACGCCGATCACGCGCATCTGCAGGTACCAGGGATTGTTGTTCAGCAGGGCGGCGAACATGTCCTGCAGACGGTTCCTGGCGAGGAAGGCACGCTGCATCTGCTCCTTGCCGCCGCTCTCGTTGTTCATGGTAGTGACCATTTCCGCGACTGCCGGGCTGTCGGCGACAAACCGGATATCTTTCTGCACTGCGTCGAGGACGTCCTGCAGCCGTACCGACACCAGGCGGCTTTGCTGGGCGAGTCGCTGTGTAGCGGCATTGACCAGCAGGTCGGTGCCGGAACGGGTGATCGCCAGTCCCATGAGAATGGCGTTCGCGGAGACAATCACCACGAGTATGGCGGAGAGTCGGGTGGCAATGCGCCGGTGGATTCTCATGTTACGGCTTCATCTGGTGACAAGGAACGGGATCCGGTGATTCTGCACCGACGTATTTATACAGGGATGTGACAGCCACGGCCAGCCTTCGACGGCCGCTGGCCGGAAATTGCATGGAACCCGCCGGCGACGGAAAAGTTCCGTGCAATCGGGGGTCTGCGTGCGGCCGGTACCCGGTCATGGATCAGCGCCGGGCCCGGCAGCGCCAGCGCGCGGTGGACGGACATGAGGCAACGGCGGCCGTCAGGGCAGTGCCTCCGTCATCACGCCGGTGTCCCGGCGGGTGACGGGGTGTGCAGACGCCGCCGGCTGGCGGTCACTGTGAGGCGACCAGCTTTTTCAGTTCGTCCAGTGCGCGGTTGGAACGGTGCAGATCGAAGCCGACCTTCGTTTCGCCCCACGGGAAGCGCAGGAAACTCACCACCAGCTGACTGCCCTTGCGAATCTGGTTGATAAAGGTCTGGCTGGCGATGAAACAGCCGCTGGCCGTACCGGCAGCCAGCTGCAGTGGAGCGTGGTTGTCGACGCGAAAACTGACCGCATTCACCGGGTAATCATGACCCAGCATGCACACGGTGCGCTTGTCCGGATCTTCTTTCGACATCCACGAGATCCACAGGACCGGGGTCGGCTCATAGACCTCGTCACCGATGAACTGGAGGACCTTGCCGTAGGTCTCCGCCTTGCACTGGGTCTGGAAGCGGGTCTCCTCGTACAGGCAGTCGACGCGCCAGTTGCCGATATTCACGTTGCGTTCATGTACACCCGCCTGCACCGGCGGGCTCATGGCGCCGCCAGCACCGCTCTCGTCGGGGCTCGTGTCCACGTCGCCACGCTCGGTCATGCCGGATGTGGCCGTGTGACTTCCCGTGGCGGCGGTTGTGGCTGCACCATGGCCACCGGGGAATCCGGCACAGCCGGAGATCAGCAATACGATGGAAACTGTTGCGATCACTCGTTTCATGGTTATCTCCAAGGGTGAATTTCAGAAGCGGAATATACGGCATCTGCACTGCCGGGGCCATTTTCGGCGCCAGGCCGTCAAATTTTCAACGTGCAGGTGTATGCAGCCACCCGGACTCGGGTCCGCCCCGTCCCGTCAGGAAGACCTACTGCTCCGATCCCTGCACGGACGAGGGACTGCAGGCAGGAAACAGCACCACATCCTTCATGGATTCCTGGCACTGGCCACTGGTATAGGTCATGCGGTTATGCCGGTCGCTGGCCTTGCGTTCCTCCTTTTCCATGCCAAGCAGTTGCCGCGCCAGGCTGCAACCCTCGGCATTGGCGCACTGTTCCTGCAGGCCGCAGCTCCGGTGGACCAGTTTTTCACAGGGTGAAAAACCGATGATCGGCGCACCTTCCCACTGTTCCGGGGGTTCCGCCTTCCTTGCCGGCGGCGGAGGTGCCTCATTGGGAATGGTGGCGATGCCGTTGCGGATGATCAGTACCGTGCCGTCTTCCGCACGGTGGGTACCGTCGTACAGGGGCGTCGTGACCCCGTCATGGGTGACCGTGGCGCGTTTTGTGGCCGGGTCGACCACCACCTGGCCACCGCCCTCAAGCCGGTAGTCCGGGCCAGCGGCCTGCGCGACCGGCACAGGCTGCGCCAGCGCAAGCAGCATCAGCATGGCAAGTACCTGATTCATGCCCACAGTCCGGGATCTCATGATGCCCCATTGTTTCGGGTCGGACCGCGTCGGTCCATGATGCACATCAAGACCGGCCGGAATTGAACCGGGTTTTCCGTGGGTGTGGCTCATGTGCACCTCCGCTGGTGGCAGTGCCGGTCGTTGGCTGTCATCTTTCACGATAAATCAGGCGCTCGCATCGATCCGGGCCGGCAGGGGGGACGCGCAAGGGAGTGGAGACAGGAGTGTTCACGCGACCGGTACGATCACCACGTGAGTCGAGTCGTCGGGGTGTCCGTGGGCATCGAAGCCACGATCCACCCGGAAAACGCCGTTACTCACTTCGAGTACCGCGTACTCGGTCGCGGCCAGGCCTTCCTTGCTGCCCGAGGATTCCACCACCCACATGCGGTTGTTTTGGGTGACGCTGTCCACCACGGCGATATGCCCGACCGCACCGCCGTCCTCGTCCTGCCAGATCAGCACGTCGAGGGGCTGGATCTCGGCATACGAGTTCCTGCGCTGAAGCTCGCCCCGGCGCAGGTATTCCGAAATATTCTGTGCATGCGCCAGGCGGCCCGTCGACATGAAATAGCAATTGACGAACCCGCTGCAATCGAGCCCCAGCATGGGAGAGTGGTCACAATACCGGCGCAGGCCCGCGGGCGAGACCCTGCCCAGCGTGAGTGCATATCCGAGATAGATGGCGTAGTCCTCCGGCAGTCCCTTGCCTTCATAGGCATAGCGGATCGCCAGGTTGTGAGTACCGCGGTCCGTCGCAATCGGCGCCGACCGGCTGTGCCGGTATTGGCGGGCCATCCGGCGCACGGCGCTTTGCAGCGCCTCCATCTCGTCCTGGTCCGAGTGCCGGTCAGGCAGTGACGGCGACTGGTTGACGTAGGCATGGACATCGGCCAGCACGGTACAGTGGCGCTGCGAGTGGGGATCCACGTAGCGGACGCCCAGTTGCCGGTACCCTTCCATGAATTCCATCGGGCTCAGGGTATTGCCGGCAGTCCGGTTGCCCGCGGAAAGGACCAGGGGCCCGCTTCCGAGTGCGCTGGAGTGGTCGTTGACGCCCACCGTGCCCGGCGTGCTGTCCGGAGCAAGGGCGGTTCCCCGTGTCGCTCGACGTCCCGACAGCGGCTCGGGGTCCGCGGCATCGTTCAGGCCAAGCGAACCCGGCGTCAGCCAGGCAGCGGGGAATTCAAAGGACTCCAGCAGACTGTGGATGCGTCGTATCGTCGCCACGGAAACCCTCTCTCGCAGTGTTCACACACGGATTGACCGTCAACGGCGCAGGGTGTTCCCCGGCGTGCGGTCCGGACAAGCCCAGTATGGCCCAGGTCCTTGCCGCTTTCCCGGAAATTCACCCGGTTCGTTCTGAAAACGGTGCAGTCTGTGCCCCTCACCGGCGCCTGTGCTTGTACAGCACGGATGCCTTCCAGGACAGTCCGGCCAGGCCGGAAGGTTGCCGGGCATGGCGCACCGATCCCGCTGCTTCGCTAATCGACCGTGCGCT
>CAZMAK010000003.1:0-10827 GCA_964564245.1 uncultured Ectothiorhodospiraceae bacterium
ACTCCCGACATCCTGCTCCCAAAGCAGGCGCGCTACCAGGCTGCGCTATACCCCGAACACCAGTGGCATCACCAGACGACACTGCTGAGCCAAGCGATAATACGTGGTGCCATATAAACGGTCAATAATGGCCGGGCCGGGGCCTCACCGGTGGACCGGTATCCGGACCGCGCTTCGCTTGTCCCTGGTTGGCGCCGCATGCGAGAATTTGCCGCCTGCATCCCAGCCGGCACGGCCACATTTCCTCATGACAGCAAAACTGATCGATGGCAAGACAATCGCGGCCGGCATCCGGTGTTCTGTCCGCGCCAGGATAGAGGAGCGCAGGCGCAGACAACTGCGCATTCCGGGACTCGCCGTCATCCTGGTCGGAACCGATCCGGCTTCGGAAATCTATGTTCGCAACAAGCGCAAGGCCTGCGACGAGGCCGGCGTGCTTTCAACCTCGTACGACCTGCCGCAGCACACTGCCGAGCAGGAACTGCTTGACCTGATCGGCAGGCTCAATGACGACCCGGCCATCGACGGCATCCTGGTGCAATCCCCGCTACCCGGACATATCGACGCCGACAAGGTCACCGAGCGGATTCTCCCGGACAAGGACGTGGACGGTTTCCATCCCTGCAATATCGGCCGGCTGGCATTACGCCGGCCTTCGTTGCGGTCCTGTACCCCGCGCGGAATCATATCGCTGCTGGAGCACACCGGCGAAGTGTTCTACGGCCGGACGGCGGTCGTGGTCGGCGCTTCCAATATCGTCGGACGCCCGATGACCCTGGAACTCCTGCTGGCCGGCTGTACGGTCACCACCTGTCACCGGTTCACGCAGAATCTGGCTGACCTTGTCGGCACAGCCGACATCCTGATTGCGGCGGTAGGCAAGCCCGGCGTGGTCCACGGGGAATGGGTCAAGCCGGGCGCCACCGTGATTGACGTCGGTATCAACCGGCTGCAAGACGGCCGCCTTGCCGGCGACATCGGTTTTGAGGCGGCCTCGGAACGCGCCGGATGGATCACGCCGGTACCCGGTGGCGTGGGCCCGATGACCATTGCCACCCTGCTGGAAAACACCCTGTTCGCCGCGGAATACCTGCACGACTGACCGGGCATCGTTCAGGCGCGTCTCCACGATGTGCCTGACGCCGCATCCTCCAGCAGGATGCCCTGCTGCTCCAGCTGCCGGCGGATCCGGTCGGCCTCGGCCCAGTTTTTCTCGCCACGCGCCTTGATGCGGCAGGCCACCAGTGCGTCGATTTCTCCGTCGGTAAGTGCATCAGCGCTTGCGGGGCCGGCGGCCGATTCGCGCAGAAAGGCTTCAGCGTCGGCCTGTAACAGACCCAGCACGGCGCCGAGTTTCCGCAACAGGCCGGCAAGCCGGGCCGCGCGTTGCGGATCCCCCGCCCTGCACCTGTTGATTTCCCTGGCCAGCTCAAACAGAACGGCAATCGCCTCCGGCGTATTGAAATCGTCATCCATCGCGGCATTGAAGGTGGCGAGGTAGCGTTCCGCCTCCTGGTTGTCGGCAGTCACTGGTTCAATGCCGCGCAGGGTCGTATACAACCGTGTCAGCGCCGCCTTGCTGCTGTCCAGGTTTTCCTGTGAATAGTTCAGGGGACTGCGGTAATGGCTGGCAATGATGAAATAGCGCACCTCTTCTGCGCGGTAGCGTTTCAGGATGTCACGTACCGTAAAAAAATTGCCCAGCGACTTGGACATCTTTTCGTCGTCGACGCGCACGAATCCGTTGTGCATCCAGTAATTCACGAACGGTTTGCAGGTTGCCGCCTCGGACTGGGCGATTTCATTCTCGTGATGGGGAAATTTCAGATCCATCCCGCCACCGTGGATATCGAAGTGCGCACCCAGGCAGCGTGTCGACATGGCGGAACACTCGATATGCCAGCCCGGCCTGCCTTCGCCCCAGGGAGATTCCCAGCTGGGTTCACCGGGCTTGGCCCGTTTCCAGAGCACGAAATCCAGCGGGTCCTCCTTTGACTCGTCGACCTCGATGCGGGCTCCTGCCTGCAGGTCGGACAGGTTCCTGCCGGAGAGCCGCCCATAGTGTTCGAAACGGCTGACGTCATAATAGACATCACCGTTTGCCCCCTGGTAGGCATAACCGTTCCTGACCAGCGCGGCAATCATGGCGATAATGTCATCCATGGATTCGGTGGCCTTTGGTTCGAGGTCCGGCCTCGCCACGCCCAGTGCTTCGGCATCTTCATTCATAATGGCGATAAAGCGACCGGTCAGTGCATGGATGTCCTCGCCGTTCTCGTTGGCACGGCGGATGATCTTGTCGTCGATGTCGGTGATGTTGCGTACATAGGTGACCGCATACCCGAGCGCCCGCAGGTATCGCACCACGACGTCGAATACCACCATCACCCGTGCGTGACCCAGGTGGCAATAGTCGTACACCGTCATGCCACAGACGTACATCCTGACCTTGCCGGGCTCGATCGGCACAAAGGTATCTTTCTGATTGCTAAGGGTGTTGTAGATCTTCAACATCGCAGGATCCTAGTCTTTATCACCGGCTGCCCGGCACCGGCCATGGAGCAACCCGCGGGACCAGCAGCGGTCGCACAGGCGCCCGCGCGACTGACGTCCTCCCCCCGGCAGCCGCCCTTGTAATGACCGGCAGAGCTTATATCATTGGCAAACTCATTGAAATAACCGGAGCATTCCATGAGAAATCCATACTTCCTGTTGCTGGCCCTGGCGCTTGCGCTGTCGCCGGCTGCGGGGTTCACGCAGGACACTCCATCCAACAACAGGGAAACAGGCATGGTCAAGGTCACAATGGAAACCACCAAGGGGATCATCAAGCTGGAACTCGACGGCACGAAGGCACCCCTGACGGTCGCAAATTTCGTCGAGTACGCCAGGGCAGGATTCTACGACAACACCATCTTCCATCGCGTGATCGCCGGTTTCATGATCCAGGGAGGCGGTTACACCGTCGATACCAAACTCAAGGAAACCCGCTCGCCGATCAGGAACGAGGCGGATAACGGCCTGCAAAACGTCAAGGGCACTATCGCCATGGCGCGCACCAGTGATCCCGACTCCGCTTCTTCCCAGTTCTTCATCAACGTCGCGGACAACCATTTCCTCGATTACAAGTCTTCCACCCCGCAGGGCTGGGGTTATGCCGTATTCGGACATGTAACCGAAGGCATGGACACCGTGGAGAAGATTGAAAAAGTGAATACCGGTCACAAATCCGGCATGTCGGATATTCCGCTCAGCGAAGTCGTCATCCGCAAGGTTACTGTCGAGGAATAGGCAGGACCGGCAACTGCAGCATGCCTGTCACCCGGTTTATCTCCGACCTGCATCTCGACCCGGAACGCCCGGCGCTGACCGGGCTGTTCCTCGAGTTCCTCGACGAGCAGGCCGCGAATGCCGACGCCCTGTATATTCTCGGAGACCTGTTCGAGGCCTGGATCGGTGATGATGACGACGCCCCGCTGGGTAGCGCTGTCAGCGGGGCAATCCGGCAATGTGCAGCAGGAGGCACGCCGGTTTACCTGATGCGCGGGAACCGCGACTTTCTGCTGGGTGAAACCTTTGCCCGGCAGTCCGGCTGTATCCTGCTGGACGACCCGGCCGTGATCGATCTCTACGGCACCCGGACACTGCTCATGCACGGGGACAGCCTGTGTACCGACGATGACGCGTACATGCAGTTTCGCGCTCAGGTGCGTAACCCGGAATGGCAGGCCGCCCTGCTGGAAAGACCGCTGGAGGAACGCCGGGTCCTGGCGAACGAAATGCGTGCGGCCAGCCGCCAGGAGAACAGCGGCAAGGCGGAGGTCATCATGGACGTGAACGGCCTTGCAGTGACCGAAGCGATGAAGGGGAATTCCGCACTGCGGCTCATTCACGGGCACACGCACCGGCCCGCCATTCACAATCTGCAGGTGGCCGGCAGGCCGGCACAGCGCATGGTGCTGGGTGACTGGTACGAACAGGGCAGTGTACTGGAATGCACACCGCAGGGATGCACACTCCGGGTGCTGGCCTTACCGGCTTCCTGACACCTGCCGGGAAATATCCTGACCGGCGAACATCAGCAATACGCCGGAATAATCGCGTATCGCGCCGATACGCTACGGGTCTGCCGGACCACCTGTGTCGCTCCCGGTATCCTGCCGGCTGTCCATGCGGTAGCGCTCGTAGCCAGCCGGCAGGACAAACAGGCCGGCATCAACCGGCATGTTCTCACGGTAATTGACCAGTACCCGACGGTATCCTTTCGAGTCCCATTCGCGGATCGGCATGCCCCTGCGATATGGCAGACCCGCACCATAGACATAACGCAGCAGATAACAGGGCGTACGAATATCCGCCGGCACCTCGTCCAGGTGTTTCAGCTGCCGGGCAGCCAGGACCTGTGCGTACCCGGCCAGCGCAGCGGCAGCCGGGGCCAGCAGGCCGGGCACCACGACGATCTCGTAGCAGGTCGACCCGCCCGCCTGCAACTGCACATGCACCGGTTGCCTGCCACCGACCGGCGGCGCCCGTTTGTCCGGCACGATGACCTCGTCTGTCCCCAGGGAAGCAGGGGGCCGGATTGCTGCCGGTGCTGCGGAAAATTCGAGAATGGATTTTTCCTCGTGATTCACGCTGTAGACAGCATGTCTGTCCCGGTCAAACAGGATATATCCGCTTTCCGGATCGTCATCGTCCATCCTCACGTAGCTGTCGGTGACCGTGGTTTTCACCGGATAGACGGCTGTCCCCGGCTCCTGTACTTCGTACCACAGTACCGTCGCATGCACGGTGGATGCCGCTGACCCGGACGGACGTGCGGTATCACCGGCAGCCGGGAAAATTGTCCCCAGTGCCAGCAACAACCACATACCGTGCAGGAAACGGTGTTTCATGAATGCCCTCCGGTCCAGTGCTCCAGCATCTCCAGTTCCCGGTTACTGAATCCGGCCTGGCGCCGCGCAACCCGGTTGAGGGGTGGCTTGACGGAATGCACACCATGCTCCGCCAGCAGCCGCGCAAAGGTCGACACCGGTTCCAGACCGCGTTCCCTGCACAGGTGTTCAAACCAGCGCGAACCGGTTTTCACATGTCCGATCTCGTCGGCCAGGATGCGTTCGAGAATCGCCATGCTGGGCCGGTCGCCGACCGCCTTCAGCCGCTCCAGCATGCCCGGGGTGACATCGAGGCCGCGCGCCTCGAGCACCCGCGGTACCAGTGCCATCCGGACCAGAACGTCATGTGCGGTTTTTTCCGCCATCTCCCAGAGGCCGTTATGCGCGGGGAAATCACCGTAGCGGCAACCCAGTTGCAGCAGACGGTCGGTCAGCAGGCCGAAATGCAGGGCCTCTTCCCCGGCCACATGGCTCCAGTCCCGGTAATAATCAGCCGGCATGCCGGGAAAGCGGCACACCGCATCCCAGGCCAGGTTGATGGCATTGAACTCGATATGGGCCAATGCATGAAGAAACGCCCTCCGTCCCTCGGCGGTCGTCAGCCTGCGCCGCGGCAGGCGCGAGTAATGCACCAGCTCGGGCCGGTCAGGGCGCCCCGCTGCCAGCGGCCTGGTGTCAGGCACCTGAACCCGTGACTGGCGCGACAGGCCGAACCGGCGAGCCACTTCCAGTGTCATCCCGACCTTGCACTGCGGGTCCCGTTCTTCCAGGCACGCCCGGGCCTGTGTAAACAGGTCAGTCATCCGTGCCCACTGCCGGCAGTTTCATCCCGATGATCATATCCATCACATTGGTCCCGGTCGGACCGGTGACCAGCAGGTCTCCGCTGGCGGCCAGGCAGGTCCCGGCATCCGCCCTGCGCAGGCAGTCCAGGGCATCGAATCCGCGTGCCGCAGCCCGCTCCACCGTCTGCCCGTCCACGATCGCACCGGCGTATTGCGTATTGCCATCGTTGCCATCCGTACCTGCCGCCAGCAGCAGGGCATCCGGGACGTCGGCCAGCTCCACGGCGGCACGCAGCGCAAGCTGCTGATTGCGTCCACCCTGCCCGCAATCCGGTGGCAACAGCACGGTGGTTTCACCCCCCCAGAGGTACACGCCGGGCCGGGCCGCGCGTAGATAACGGACAATCTGCCCGGCATTTTCCTCGGCATCCCCGGCCAGGTCCCCGCAAACAACCGATGCGTGACAGCCGAACTGTTTTGCACTCACCGTTGCGGCGTCAAGCGCCATGGCAAGATCAGCCACGATCGTGTGTTCCACACAGGCGGCATCGAACTCCGGCAAGGCGTCGCGCCGGCACAGCTGCACCAGCCAGTCCGGCAATCCCGGTGCCAGACTGGTGGATAGCGGTGGGCTCAGCAGGCCCGAACCGATGATGGCCGGGTCATCGCCGGGCACATCGGAGATCAGCAACACCCGGGCCCGGCGCCCTTCAAGGTACGACAACAGTTGCCCGCCCTTGATCCGCGACAGCGCCTGGCGGATCCCGTTCATGGCGGCGATGTCCAGCCCGCTGCCCAGCAACCAGCGGTTGACACGCTGCAGGTCCTGCAGGTCCAGCCCCTCACGCAATATCTCCACGAGGCTGGAAGTACCGCCGGAAATCAGGAACAGCAGGGTGCGATGCGACGGCTGCCGGCGAATGAATGCCAGCAACGTTTCGCCGGCGCGCAGGCTGTTCTCGTCCGGTACCGGGTGGCCACCCTGTACACAGGCGACAGGACCGCCACAGTCAGTCGCGGGATTGAAATGCCCGGCCTTGCCGATCAGCAGCGCCGCTTCCAGCCGCGTATCCAGCATCGCCCGCGCACCCTGCAACATGGCCGCCGCGGCCTTGCCGATGGCGATTGCGGCGATTTCACCGGCTACGGGCCGGGCCTGCAGGGCCCTGGACACACTGGCACTACCCTGCACGGCGAGTACACCCTGCCGGAACATCTCCTCCAGTTGCCGCCGGGCCGAGGCAATCGCTTGCAGGCTCATTCCGGCTGGCCGACAGATCGTACCGCTTCAGCCGGCTGCCGCAGCAAGACCTCGTGCAAGGTCGGCGCGCAGGTCATGCGCCGACTCCAGCCCGACCGCAAGACGGATCAGGCCATCCGATACCCCCGCCTCGCTGCGCTGCTCCGGCGTCAATCGACCGTGCGTGGTCGTGGCCGGATGGGTGATTGTGCTCTTGGTATCCCCCAGGTTGGCGGTGATCGAGAATACCCGGGTCGCGTCGATGAAGTTCCAGGCCTGCCGGCGGTCACCATGCAGTTCAAAGGACAGTACCCCGCCAAAACCGGTCTGCTGCCGTTTTGCCAGCTCGTGCTGGGGATGTGACGCCAGTCCCGGGTGATAGACCCGCGCCACGGCGTCCTGCTGCTCCAGCCAGTTCGCCAGTTCCAGCGCACTGTCGCTGTGGGCGCGCATGCGCAGGGACAGCGTCTCCAGGCCCTTCAGGAACACCCAGGCGTTGAACGGGCTCATGGTCGGCCCGGCGGTTCGCAGGAAGCCGTAGATATCCTTGCCCACCCGTTCGGCATCGCCCACCACCGCCCCACCGATGCAGCGCCCCTGCCCGTCCAGGTACTTGGTTGCGGAATGGATCACGATATCCGCACCGAGCGCCAGTGGCAGTTGCAGTGCCGGCGTGCAGAAACAGTTATCGACAGCCAGCAAAATGCCATGGTCATGCGCCAGCGTCGAGAGTGCACGAATGTCGGCGAGTTCGGTCAACGGGTTGGACGGCGTTTCCAGGAAAAACAGCCGCGTCTGCGGCCGTATGGCCTGTTGCCAGGCGCTGCCGTCGTCCAGCGGCACGAACGTGGTCTCAATGCCGAACCGGGCCAGGTAGGTGCTGAACAGGACCGTTGTGGTACCGAAGATACTGCGCGACGAAACAATGTGATCACCGGCCTTGAGCAGCCCGGCACAGGTCGCCAGGATGGCGGCCATGCCCGACGAGGTTGCTACGCAACGCTCGCCGCCTTCCAGCGAGGCCAGCCGCTGTTCAAAGGTGCGTACCGTGGGATTGGTGAAACGCGAGTAGATATTGCCGGGTGATTCACCGGAAAACCGTGCTGCGGCCTCGGCGGCACTGCCGAACACGTAGCTGGAGGTGGGAAAGATTGCCTCGGCATGCTCGCCCTCGGGGCTGCGTTGCTGACCGGCCCGGACCGCACGCGTTTCGAATTCAAACTCTTCAAAGGACATGTTCTTCTCCCGGCATTCCGGCTGCATTCAACAGGCACGGGCACAAAAAAACCCGCTTGCAGTTACGCGAAAGCAGGTGCCATCGCTTTAGCTGCATTTATCAGGCGCCCGCAAGCTGAATTCAAATCGGCGCAACTCGTACAGAACGTAGAGGATAACCCGGTGGCTGTCAATACCGGCTGCGGATTCAGGCGGTGTTGTGCAGGTCAATCACACCGCCATCCTTGTCACGCCGTCCCTTCTTGGCCGCGTCACTGCGCGACTTCTGCAGATCGCTCAGGTATCCCACGTCCACGTTCCCGGTGATGTACTCACCGGTGAAGACGGAGGTATCGAACGCCAGTATCTCCGGGTTACCCTTGCCGACCGCCTTGATCAGGTCCTCGAGATCCTGGAACAGCAGCCAGTCCGCACCGATGGCCTTGCCGACCTCGTCCTCGCTGCATCCGGCGGCAATCAGCTCCGCGCTGCTCGGCATGTCGATACCGTAGACATTCTGGTAACGTACCGGCGGGGCCGCCGAGGCAAAATAGACCTGGTTGGCGCCAGCGTCGCGCGCCATCTCGATAATCTGGGACGATGTCGTACCACGGACAATCGAGTCATCCACCAGCAGCACGTTCTTGTCGCGGAATTCCAGATCGATGGCGTTGAGCTTCTGCCGGACGGACTTCTTGCGCTGTTGCTGGCCGGGCATGATGAAGGTACGGCCGATATAGCGGTTCTTGATAAACCCTTCCCGGTACTTCACACCCAGGTTGTTGGCCAGCTGCAGGGCGGAGGTACGACTGGTATCCGGTATCGGGATGACCACATCGATATCGTGGTCGGGCCACACCCGCAGGATCTTGGCGGCGAGTTTTTCTCCCATCCGCAGGCGCGCCTTGTAGACCGATATCCGGTCAATGATGGAATCGGGACGGGCCAGGTACACGTATTCGAAAATGCAGGGCGAAACGGACGGGTTTTCCGCACATTGCTGGCGGTGTATCTTGCCGTCAATGGTGACGAAGATGGCCTCGCCCGGGGCCACGTCATCGACCAGTTCGAAACCCAGTGCATCCAGTGCCACACTTTCGGATGCCATCATGTAATCCGCGCCGTCCGCCGTCTCGCGCCTTCCGTACACCAGTGGACGGATGCCATACGGATCCCGGAATGCCACCACACCGTAGCCGGTGATCATGGCGACTGCCGCATAGGCACCCTGGCACCGGCGATGGACACCGGCAACCGCGTTGAATACATGACTGACGTCCATGCGGAGCTCCGCATGCCGTTGCAGCTCGTGTGCAAACACATTCAGCAGGACTTCGGAGTCGGAATCCGTATTGATCTGGCGCAGGTCTTCCTGGAACAGCTCCTGCTTGAGCCGGTTGGCATTGGTGAGGTTACCGTTGTGCGCAAGACAGATCCCGTACGGGGAGTTGACGTAGAAAGGCTGCGCCTCTGCGGAACTCTCGCACCCGGCGGTCGGGTAACGGACATGCCCGATACCCATGTTGCCTGCCAGGCGTCGCATATGGCGGGTGTGGAACACATCGCGGACCAGGCCGTTGTCCTTGCGCAGGAACATGCGCTGGCCGTCACACGTCATGATGCCGGCCGCATCCTGCCCGCGATGCTGCAGTACCGTCAGGCTGTCATAGATTGACTGGTTGACCGGGCTGTGTGCAACGAGACCGATGATGCCGCACATGTCTGGGATTCCGCTGGCGTCCGGCCCGGCTGGTCACACGTACTTGATGTTGTCGGCAATCTCGCCCGGCAAAAAGTCGCGCATCCACAGGGCGAGTTCCTGGAAATATCCGAGGAACTGGGACTGTTGCCACCAGGGATCCTGCGGAAACGGCGTCAGCCCGGCCAGCAGCACGAGGATTGCCACGATGAGGCCGCCACGGGCCACCCCGAACACCATACCCAGCAGTTTGTCGGTGCCGCTCAGACCGGTCCTTGAAACGAGCCTGCCGGCAAGATAGTTGACGACCGCGCCAAGCAGCAGGACGGCGATGAACAGTACAGCGAAGGCCGTGATCTTTTGCGCCGAGACCACCGTGATCCAGGTCCCGAGCCACTGGGCCAGTGGTTCGTAGAATGTCATTGCCACCCAGAGTGCGATCAGCCAGCTGGCCAGTGCCAGCGCCTCCTTGACGAATCCCCGGAACAGACTGAGGATTGCAGACAGGGCAATCAGCGCGATAATTACGATATCAATCCAGGCAATCTGCATAACATCCTCACTCGATGGTGTGACCGGGGAGTCCCGGTATTCTGCTACCTGATCCAGGTCCCGGAATCAGCGAACATTTTAGCAGATAAGCGCAGCGCTGCGCCATTTGCCTACTGGCCACCGGCACCGATCTCGATCACGATACCGGTCGCCTTCACCTTCGCTCCCGCCTTGCGCAACAGCGATTCGGCCCTGCTGCGGTCTGCTTCAGGTCCGGCCAGTACGCGGTAGCTGCGGCCCTTGGCCGTGTCCGCCCGCTGTATCTGTACCGCAAAACCCGCCTGCCTGAGTTCGTCGCGCAGACTGGCTGCATTCGCCTGCTGGCTGAAACTGCCAAGCTGGGCATACCAGCCCGGCGCCGGTATCGCAGCCGGCTGTACGGCCGCAGGGGCGGCCGGTTCCGGCCGCTCCGGGGTAACCGGCCGCTCCGGGGTAACCGGC
>CAZMAK010000003.1:10927-54661 GCA_964564245.1 uncultured Ectothiorhodospiraceae bacterium
AGGGGCGGCCGGTTCCGGCCGCTCCGGGGTAACCGGCCGCTCCGGGGTAACCGGCTGAACCGGCGTGCCGGCGGCCGCCGGCGCGGGTTCCGGTCGTGACGCCGGTTCCGGTGCGGCCGGTGCCGTAGCGTCAGGGCCGGAGTCAGGCGTACCGCTTTCCGGCAACTGGAGTTCCATGGAGGCCCGGTAATCCAGTTGCGGTGGTGCGGGAATATCATGCGCGCGCGGCACCCACTCATCATCCGGGCCTTCCAGGATGACCGGAATGAAGATGACCGCCAGCGAAACCAGTACCACAGCACCGATCAATCGCTGCTTGAGTTGTTGCTCCATGGATTCCCCGTCCGGCAGCAGAACTGCATCTTCTCGATGCACTGAAACTATACCTGACTTGCGAGCACCTCTGCCACGACTGCAAAGGAACCGCACACAACGATCCGGTCATCCGGCATTGCGTGAGACTGCACGAACTGCAACGCCTGTGCAACCGAGTCGAACAGCCGGACCGGACGGGAGGCGGGCACGTTCCCCATGTGCTGCTGCAGGGTGGCGGCAGCGACACCCCGTTCCGTCGCCAGGCTCGCCAGGCACCACTCGTCGATGCACGGCCCGAGTTCAGCGCAGAATCCACCGATATCCTTGTCCGCCAGCATGCCCAGGATCAGCCAGGTACGACCAGGGGGCCTGCGTGAGCGCAGCAACTCGGCCAGACATGCCGCGCCGGCAGGGTTGTGAGCCACGTCCACGATCAGTTCGACCGGCCCCGGCAGGTGCTGGGCACGACCGGCCAGCTGGACTGCCGACAGCCCCCGGCAGATTGCCTCCCGTTCCAGCGGCAACCGTCCCAGCAGCACCTCGACCACGGCCAGCACACCGGCGGCATTGTCCAGCTGGTGCTGGCCTGCCAGGGCCGGCCGGGGCAGGTCTCCCCAGCGGTGCTGACGGCCACGGAAGGACCATTCCTGCCCGGTCTGCTGCCGGGTAAACCCGCTGCCTGCCGCATACCAGTCGGCACCGATCTCCAGCGCACGCGCTTGCAGACTGTGTGGCGGTGCGGGGTCCGCACAAACCGCCGGACGGCGGGCACGGAACAGGCCGGCCTTTTCCCTGCCTATGGCCTCCCGGTCATTGCCCAGCCACGCCACATGGTCGATACCGATGGAGGTCACCAGGGCAGCGTCGGCATCGACGATATTCACGGCGTCCAGCCGCCCGCCCAGCCCCACCTCGAGGATGGCAACGTCGGGCTCCTCCTGCCGCGCCAGATACAGCGCGGCAAGCGTTCCGAACTCGAAATAGGTCAGGGAAATGCCGTCCCGGGCCGAATCGATGGCGGCAAAGGCCGCGCAGATCCGATCGTCACCGGCCTCCCGGCCGTCGATGCGAATACGCTCGTTGTAGCGCAGCAGGTGTGGTGAGCTGTAACAGAGGGTGCGATATCCGGCCGCCCGGTAGATGGATTCCAGCATGGCCACGCTGGAGCCCTTGCCATTGGTACCGGCGACGCTGATCACCGCGCACGGCAACGGCAGCAGCCCCATGCGCCTTGCGATGGCCATGGCGCGCTCCAGCCCGAGATCGATCTTCGCGGGATGCAGCGTTTCCTGCCACGCCAGCCAGTCGCACAGCCGGCTGAAACGGGGTTTGCCTGTGTCCACAGGCGGCCGTGTGTGCGGCATGGCCGCGGTTCAGTCGGCCTCGGGCCCGGGCTGGCGGGTCAGCATGGACAGGATGCCGGCGACGCGGTCGCGCAACTCGCGGCGATCGATGATCACGTCGATGGCCCCGTGCTCGAGCAGGAACTCGCTGCGTTGAAATCCTTCCGGCAGGGTTTCCCGCACGGTCTGCTCGATCACGCGCGGTCCGGCAAAGCCGATCAGGGCATGCGGTTCGGCAATATTGATGTCGCCAAGCATGGCGAAACTGGCAGAGACGCCCCCCATGGTGGGATCCGTCAACACGGACACATACGGGACACCGGCCTCGGACAGCTTCGCCAGCGCGGCACTGGTCTTTGCCATCTGCATCAGGGAAAACAGGGCCTCCTGCATGCGCGCGCCGCCACTGGCGGAGAAACAGATCAACGGGCGCTTTTCCTGCGACGCGATGTCTGCCGCACGGACAAAGCGCTCGCCCACCACGGCGCCCATGGATCCGCCCATAAAGCGGAATTCAAATGCCATGGCCACCACCGGCAAGCTATGCAGGTTGCCGCGCATGGCAATCAGCGCATCGGTCTCCCCGGTGGCCTTCTGGGCGGTGGTCAGCCGGTCCCGGTATTTCTTGCTGTCCTTGAACTTGAGGATATCGACCGGCTCGATTGTCTTGCCGATCTCCTCGCCCGAGCCTTCATCGAGAAACATGTTGAGACGCAGGCGTGCCCCGATCCGCATGTGGTAACTGCACTTGGGGCACACATCCAGGTTGCGCTCGAGTTCGGAGCGGTACAGGACTGCACTGCAGCCATCGCACTTGACCCACAGCCCCTCGGGCACGGTGCGTTTGTTGCCACCGACCGTGCGGATCTTGGAAGGAACGAGTTTGCTGAACCAGCTCATGGCGCGAATTGTACCTGCTGCACAGAACGGTATGAAATTGCCATTTCAGGCCTTCCGGGTGGCGGCATCGATTGCTGCGCGCATTTCAGCCACCGTGGCGGCCAGGGCCGGTGCAATTTTTTCGGGTTCACCGGCAAGCGCCGCGACCTGGCTGACCAGTACACTGCCAACCACGACCGCGTCGGCAACGGCGGCAACCTGTGCCGCGGAGGCGGCATCGCGAATACCGAATCCGACCCCGACCGGCAACCGGGTATGCCGGCGCAATTCCTGCAGCTTGTCACTGACTGCACCGACGTCCAGGCGGTTGGCCCCGGTCACACCCTTGAAGGACACGTAATACAGGAAGCCGCTGGCCAGCCTGCTCACCAGGTCCATGCGATGGGCATTGCTGGTCGGCGCCAGCAGGAACACCATGTCGATACCGCGGGTCCGCAGGGCAGCGGCAAGCGCCTCTGCCTCTTCCGGTGGCATATCGACCGTCAGCACGCCATCCACCCCGGCCGTAGCCGCGGCCTCGGCAAAGCCCGCGTAGCCCCAGACCTCGATCGGGTTCAGGTACCCCATCAGGATCACCGGGGTCGTGCGGTCCGTTTCCCGGAAGCGGCTGACCATGTCCAGCACCATGTGGAGGCTGACATGGTGCCGGAGAGCCCGCTCGCAGGCAGCCTGGATCACCGGTCCGTCGGCCATGGGATCCGAGAACGGCACACCGATCTCCAGCAGGTCGGCACCTGCGGCGACCATCGCGTGCAACAGCGAGACGGTGACAGACGGCTCCGGATCGCCGGCCGTGATATAGGGGATGAGTGCCTTGCGCCCTTGACCGGCCAGCTCCGCAAAGCGATCGGCGATACGGCTCATACCTGGATGCCCTCCAGTGCCGCCACGGTATGTACATCCTTGTCGCCGCGCCCGGACAGGTTCACGACGATGATCCGGTCCGGGTCCATGGTCGCCGCCAGCTTCACTGCATGCGCCACGGCGTGGCTGGACTCCAGTGCCGGCATGATCCCCTCGACCCGGGTCAGCTGGTGAAAGGCCTGCATGGCCTCCTGGTCGGTGACGGCACAGTACTGCGCCCGTCCTGTGTCCTTCAGCCAGGCGTGCTCCGGACCGACCCCGGGATAATCGAGGCCGGCCGAGATGGAATGTGTTTCGATGATCTGGCCGTCCCGGTCTTCCATCAGGTAGGTCCGGTTGCCGTGCAACACCCCCGGACTGCCGGCCGTCAGCGGTGCCGCGTGGCGTCCGGTCTCGACACCGTCACCACCGCCCTCGACACCGTGCAACGCGACCCCGGCATCCTCGATAAAGGGATAGAACATGCCGATGGCATTGGAGCCCCCGCCGACACAGGCGACCAGTGCATCCGGCAGGCGCCCGGCCGCCTCGAGGATCTGGGTACGCGTCTCCCGCCCGATCACCGACTGGAAGTCGCGCACCATGGCCGGATAGGGATGCGGACCCGCCACGGTACCGATGATGTAGAAGGTGTTGTCGACATTGGTCACCCAGTCGCGCAACGCCTCGTTGAGGGCGTCTTTCAGGGTCTTCGAGCCCGAGCTCACCGCGACCACCCGAGCGCCAAGCAGGCGCATGCGATAGACGTTGATCGCCTGGCGCCGCATGTCCTCCTCGCCCATGTACACCACGCACTCCATGCCCAGCCGGGCCGCGACCGTGGCCGATGCGACCCCGTGCTGGCCGGCGCCGGTCTCGGCAATGATGCGTGTCTTGCCCATCCGCTTCGCCAGCAATGCCTGGCCAACGGTGTTGTTGATCTTGTGTGCACCGGTGTGATTGAGGTCTTCGCGCTTGAGGTAGATACGCGCGCCCCCTGCCTGCTGCGTCAGTCGTTCGGCAAGATACAGCGGGGACGGGCGGCCGACGTAGTGCGCCAGGTCGGCATCCAGTTCGGCGAGGAAAGCGGCGTCCTGCAGGTACCTGTGGTAGGCCTCGTTCAGTTCCTCCAGCGGCGGCATGAGGGTTTCCGCCACGAAGCGGCCGCCGTATACACCGAAGTGGCCGTTCTCGTCCGGCAAGGTGGCCCTGGCTGTGTTACCGCCTGTTCCCGCTGTCTGTGTCACAACCCTGTACTCCTGTCATGAATGCCTGGATTCGTTCCGCCGACTTGATGCCGGGCGCGGACTCCACCCCGCTGCTGACATCGACCGCGTAAGGGTGAACCTGGCGGATGGCGGACGCTACATTGTCCGGGTTCAGCCCACCGGCCAGTATCACCGGACGCGGCAGGCCGGCCGGCACCGCGCCCCAGTCAAACGTCCTGCCGCCGCCACCCCGGGTGTCCGCCTGCCAGGCGTCGAGCAGAAAACCACTGGCATCCGGATACTCCGCCATGATGCGCGCACAATCCGCTCCGGGACGCATGGCAACGGCCTTGATGAACGGCATCGCATAGCGCCGGCATTCACTGTTAGATTCATCGCCGTGAAACTGCAGCAGGCCGAGCGGCACCTCGGCCAGCACCGCGCGCACCAGCGACTCCGCGGCATTCACGAACAGGCCGGTCACGGTAACAAACGGTGCTACATCAGCGGCAATCGCGGCAGCCCGGTGGAGTTCCACGTGGCGCGGGCTTTCCGGATAAAAGACCAGACCGATGGAATCCGCGCCGGCCCGTACCGATGCGTTCGCATCTTCCAGACGGGTGATACCGCAGATTTTTACTCGGGTACGCATCCTGATACTCGGGTCATAATATCCGTGAAATCACAAATATACAAAGTTTCCGGGAGCGGGACCCGGCGCTTGAAGCCTATCCGTAGCATGGCAGCCATCCGGCGGCCGGGATTTCATACACCGGATCATAGTGAACCGCGGCCAGGTACAGGCCCGCAGCCGGGGCATTGACCCCGGCCAGGGTGCGGTCACGCGCCTCAAGCACTTCAGCCATCCAGTCCGGCGTCTGCTCGCCACGTCCGATACTGAGCAACATACCGGCGATACAGCGCACCATATGGTGCAGGAAGGCGTTTGCCTCGATGTCGATGTACAACCAGTCACCGGAACGGCCGATCTCGAGGCGGTAAACGGTTCGCACCGGGCTTTTCGCCTGGCAGGCGGCGGCACGCAGCGAGGTGAAATCGTGTTCCCCGATCAGACAGGCCGCGGCCTGTCGCATGGTCCCCGCATCCAGTGGCTGGCGTTCGTGACAGGCGCGTCGTCGCAGCAGGGCCAGTGCCGTCACCCCGTTCCAGATCACGTACCGGTAGCACCTGCGACGTGCCGAGAATCGCGCATGAAAGTCGTCCGGAACCGGCATGGCCCAGCGGATACACACATCCTCCGGCAAATGGCTGTTGGTCCCGCGGATCCAGTTCTCGCGGTTACGCCGTGCGCTTGAATCGAAATGAATCACCTGTGCGGTCGCGTGCACACCGGTGTCGGTCCGGCCGGCACACACCACCCCGAGCGGCGTATCGGCCACCCGGCCCAGTGCCGCTTCCACGATGGCCTGCACCGTTCTTCCGTTCGCCTGCCGTTGCCAGCCGGAGAAATCCGAACCATCGTATTCCACGCCCAGCGCGATTCGCATGATTTACCGGTAACAGTGGCAGACAGGCTGTTCTGGAAATGCACAGCGGGTACGGTACAGCAACGCCCCGGCTCGCGCCCGCCGCTCAGGCCCGGGCGATCCGGTGCGGCAGGACCGGTGACAGAGGGTCAGGCCAGTTTCGCAATGATGCGCTCGGCTTCCTGCTTCTGGTCGGTGTTACCTTCCTCGATGACCTCGTCCAGAATGTTGCGCGCGCTGTCCTTGTCGTCCATGTCGATGTAGGCACGGGCCAGGTCCAGCTTGGTCGTGATCTCATCCTCGGTGGCCAGCACGCCTTCCATCTCGTCTTCGATTTCAATGTGGTAATCGTCCGGGATGAATTCCATGGTATCCGGCAGGGTGTCCTCCCCGTACTGGCTGTCCTGGCTGTCCGCGACGTCCTGTTGCACTGCCGCGTCGTGCATCTCCTCGGCCACAGGCTCCACATCCGGCCACGCGGCCCGGTATAACTCGTTATGGGGATCCAGCGTATACCCCATCCCGGCCACCTTGATCCAGCGCCCGTCATTTTCCGCCACACCATCCCGGAAGTCACTGGCTGCCTGTTCGAACGCGGTTGCATTGCCGGCCGAGTGATACACCTCAAGCAGTTTCATCCGCAGGGCATCGCTGTCCGGGTCATCCTGGATTGCCGCGCGCAGCAGGTCCTCTGCCTGCTGTACCCGGCCATAGGCCAGATACACATCCACCTCGGTCAGCGGGTCACTGTCATGAGCGGCGGCATGCACAGGCTCGGTACGCTGTGTACGGGGCTCGTCGTGAACCGTGAACTCGGGCGCAGGCCGGAACAGGGTGTCGTCTTTTCCGGCCAGTCGGGACTCCAGTGACAGGTCGTCATCGATGTCCGCAAGGCTTCTCTGCCGGTTCGCCGCCCAGAGAAATCCGCCAAGCAATAACGCAGCCAGCACAATCCCCCCTGCCAGCAGCGGGTTGCCCAGCACCTTGCCGATGATGGCCGTGGCCGTGGCAGTGGCCGTCGTGTCGGGCGTGACGGGTGCCGGCGATACCCGGGGTGTGGCGTCAGCCGGTGTGGCGGCAGCCTGTGTATCCGGTGCAGGCGTCTCGGCTACGGCCGTCCCCTGTTCAGACTGGTGTTGCAACTCGGCCAGGGCATGATTCTTCAGTTCCAGCAGGCGCTTCATCGTTTCGACCTGCTGCTCGAGATCATCGACGCGGGATTGCAATTCCGCCGACTGTGCACGACTGGCTTCGGCCTCTTCGGTCGCCAGTGCAAGTTGCTGCTTTACCGAATCCCGGTTGCCGGAAGCCGCTCCTGCCTGCGTGCTGTCACCAGGCACCGCCGCCCCGTCCACACCCTCGCCTTCCTCCGGGGCCACCAGTGACAGCCGGGGCTCAGCCGGGGACTGACTGCCGGACTCCGTGGTGTCCCCTCCGGTGGTACCGGGGGGTTCGGACGTTCCTGTGGCTGCCGTCGCGGCGCCGGTCCCGGTGGCATTTTCCGATTGCCATTGCTCGTACTGGCGCTTCGACTCGGCAAAGGCCTCGCGTGAACTCATGGCACGGATTTCATCCATGTCAGGCAGGTTCAGCGTGACACCGGCCTTCATCCGGTTGACGTTGTGGTCGATGAATGCGTCCGGATTTGCCCGCAGCAGCGCCTGCATGACCTGGTAAACCGATACACTGCGATCCGGTCGTACATGTTGGGCAATCGTCCACAGGGTATCGGTGCGCCGGACCGGACCATAGGTCCCCGCCGCCGCCGCAGGAGTGGCGACAGAAGCCGGTACCACGCGAGCCGGACGGATGGTTTCCGGCTGTGAGCGGGCGGGAGTCGCAACCGCCGGGCGGCTTTGTGCCGGAGACGTGACGGGGGCGGCCGCCGGCATGGTGACCGGTGGGTCAACCAGCACGGTGTACTGGCGCAACAGGCGACCTTTCGGCCAGTCCAGCTCCAGCAGGAATTCCAGGTAGGGCTCCCGGATCGGGTCACTACTGGTCACATGCACGACCGCGTTTCCGGCGGTGTCCTTTTCCACGTTGAAGTGAAAACTGGTCAGTACCTGGGCTTTGGTCAGGCCGGCCCGCTGGTGTGCCTCAAGGGAGGCCAGGGATACCTTGATATCGGACAGCCGGGTCCCGGCCGAGGACGTCAGTTTTATGACGGCCTGCATTGGCTGGTTGAGGGCCGATTGCATATCGATATCGCCCAATCCCAACGCCATCGCCATTGGCGAGGCAAAAACGAGGAAAACCGCTGTGATAGCCAATTTTCTGAGCATTCCGGAGTCCCCTGTGTTGGTCCTTCCCGAGATTGCAGCAGCGCTGCCAACCGCCGACCGAGTTGGTCGCAGACTATAGCCTACAAATACTCCTTGACCAATATTTCGGCGATCTGGACGCTGTTCAGCGCGGCGCCCTTGCGTACATTGTCGGCAACAATCCACAGATCCAAACCCCGCGGATGGGATATATCCTCGCGAATCCGTCCGACAAACACCGAATCGTGGCCGGCGGCCTCGGATACCGCCGTCGGATACCCCCCGTCCCGGCGCTCGTCCAGCACCACCACCCCGGGGGCCGCGCGCAGCAATTCCCGGGCCTGCTCCACGCCGAGCTTCTCCCGGGTCTCGATATGCACCGCCTCGGAATGCCCGTAGAAGACCGGGACCCGGACGGCCGTCGGGTTCACCTGGATCGAGTCGTCGCCCATGATCTTCCGGGTTTCCCAGACCATCTTCATTTCTTCCTTGGTGTAGCCATTGGATTGAAATACATCGATTTGTGGCAACACGTTGAAGGCAATCTGGCGCGGATAGACAGCGGGTTTGATGTCCTGGCCATTCAGCAGCGCGGCAGTCTGGCCGGCCAGTTCCTCGATGGCCTCCTTGCCGGTGCCGGACACCGCCTGGTAGGTACAGACATTGATGCGCTCGATCCCCGCCGCATCATGCAGCGGCTTCAGGGCGACCAGCATCTGGATGGTGGAGCAGTTCGGATTGGCAATGATTCCGTGCCGGCGATAGTCGGCAATGGCCTGCGGGTTCACTTCCGGCACGACCAGCGGGATCTCGTCGTCGTAGCGGAACTGCGAGGTGTTGTCGATCACCACGCAGCCGGCGGCCGCGGCGATCGGCGCAAACCGTTCCGAAATCGAGGCCCCGGCGGAAAACAGGCCGATCTGTGCTTTCGAGAAGTCGAAGGTGGCGAGATCCTCCACGGTCAGATGCCTGCCCCGGAACGGGACCCTTTTACCCGCCGAACGTTCGCTGGCCAGCGGATAGACATGGTTGACCGGAAAATCACGCTGCTCGAGGATCTCCAGCATGGTTTCACCCACCGCGCCGGTCGCGCCGACCACGGCTACATCATATTTACCTGACATGAGTCCTGTTCACCTGTAGTTAGTCATCAATTTCTGCTGCGCAACGCCGCCACGACGGCATCGCCCATCTCGCGGGTGCCGACTTCACGGGTGCCCGGCGTGGCGATGTCCGGCGTGCGCAGTCCGTCATCCAGTACCCGCCCAACGGCCTGTTCCACCCGGACGGCCAGTTCTTCCTGCCCGAGGCTGTAGCGCAGCATCATCGCCACCGACAGGATCGTGGCCAGCGGGTTGGCAATGCCCTTGCCTGCGATATCCGGGGCGGAGCCGTGAATGGGCTCGTACATCCCGCGCGACCGGCTGTCCAGCGAGGCGGACGGCAACATACCGATGGAACCGGTCAGCATGGCAGCGGCGTCGGAAAGGATATCGCCAAACATGTTGCCGGTCACCATGACGTCGAACTGCCTGGGCGCGCGCACGAGCTGCATGGCGGCATTGTCAACGTACATGTGTGACAGCTCGACGTCCGTGAAATCGTTCGCGATCCGGTTCATGACCGCTCGCCACAGTTCGCTGACCTCCAGCACGTTGGCCTTGTCCACCGAGCACAGCCGGCCGGAGCGCTTGCGCGCGATCTCGAAGGCGGATCGTCCGATCCGCTCGATTTCCGGTTCGCTGTACACCAGCGTGTTATAGCCCTCCTTGCTGCCATCCTCCCGCACCCGGATCCCGCGCGGCTGGCCGAAATAGATGCCACCGGTCAGCTCGCGGACGATCATGATGTCCAGGCCGCTGACGACCTCCGGCTTCAGGGTCGAGGCACTCGCCAGCTGCGGGTAGAGGATAGCCGGCCGCAGGTTGGAGAACAGCTGCAGTTCCGCGCGCAGACCCAGCAGGCCCTGTTCCGGTCGCAGTGCACGCTCCAGACCTTCCCAGCGGGGACCGCCGACGGCACCCAGCAGGACGGCATCCGCAGCGCGTGCCAGCGCCAGCGTCGATTCCGGCAACGGGTGACCACAGGCCTCGTAGCCCGCCCCTCCCACCGCTGCCTGCCCGGTTTCTGCCGACAGGCCGAAACCGGAGCGCAGCTCGGTCAGTACCTTTTCCGCCTCGGCAACGATTTCCGGACCGATCCCGTCCCCCGGCAATATTGCTATTTTGTATGTCATTACAATTAGTTATAATATTTTTTCAGAATCAGGATTCAAACAGCCAGGGGGCGTCCCGACGCCGTGCCCGCTCGAATTCACGGATCTCATCCGCATGCTGAAGGGTGAGTCCGATATCGTCCAGGCCGCGTATCAGGCAGTCCTTGCGAAAGGCATCCACTGCAAAATCCAGAACGGCGTGGTCCGGCGTGCGAATCTGCTGTGCCGGCAGATCCACGGTCAACACATATCCCGGCGTGGCCAGTGTGGCACGGAACAGCTGCTCTACCTGTTCGGCCGGCAATACAATGGGCAACACCCCGTTCTTGAAACAGTTGTTGAAGAATATATCGGCGAAGCCCGGTGCGATCACGACGCGTATGCCGTAATCCAGCAAGGCCCACACCGCATGCTCGCGCGAGGATCCGCAACCG
Source organism: uncultured Ectothiorhodospiraceae bacterium (assembly GCA_964564245.1). Lineage (GTDB taxonomy): Bacteria > Pseudomonadota > Gammaproteobacteria > UBA9214 > UBA9214 > UBA9214. Next base: position 21,937 of record CAZMAK010000003.1, read on the forward strand.
AAGTTTTCGCGCGCCAGCAGGATCTGCGCACCCTGGTAGCGCGCGTCGTTCAATATGAAGTCCGGATTCAGCGGACGCGCGCGGTTGTCCTGTCCGGGTTCGCCATGGTCCAGGTAACGCCACTCGTCAAACAGGTTGGGGCCGAATCCGCTGCGCTGGATGGATTTCAGGAACTGCTTGGGGATGATCGCATCGGTGTCGACGTTCGGCCGGTCCAGCGGCACGGCAATCCCTTCCACGATCGTGAATTTGTCCATCGCAATCACCCCGCTTCCACCGATTGCCGGATATCGGCGAAATGTCCACGTACCGCCGCCTCGGCCGCCATGGCCGGACTGACCAGGTGGGTACGTCCGCCCGGTCCCTGCCGGCCCTCGAAATTCCGGTTCGAGGTCGAGGCACAGCGTTCCCCCGGTTGCAGGCGATCCGCATTCATGGCCAGACACATGGAACAGCCGGGCTCGCGCCACTCAAAGCCTGCTTCACGGAAGATGCGATCCAGTCCCTCCGCCTCGGCCTGACGCTTGACCAGACCGGAGCCCGGCACGACCAGTGCCTGCTTGACGGTGGCAGACACCTTGCGCCCGCGGATGGCGGCGGCGGCGGCACGCAGGTCCTCGATACGTGCATTGGTACAGGAACCGATGAACACGTGGTCCGGCCGGATTGCCGTGATCGCCATGCCGGGAACCAGGTCCATGTACTGCAGGGCCTTGCGCATGCCTGCGCGCCGTACGCTGTCCGGCTCGCGGTCCGGGTCCGGCACCACGCCGTCCACCGCGACCACCATTTCCGGCGAGGTCCCCCAGGTGACCTGCGGGGCAAGCTGTGCCGCATCCAGCGTCACCGTGTTATCGAAGGCCGCGTCATCATCACTGTGCAACTCCGCCCATGCCCGCACCGCACGCTCCCACAGTGCCCCCTGCGGGGCATAGGGCCGGCCACGGAGATAAGAGAGGGTCCTGTCGTCGACGGCCACCATGCCGGCGCGTGCGCCGGCCTCGATCGCCATATTGCAGACCGTCATGCGGCCTTCCATGGACAGATCGCGCAGGGTCGATCCGGCAAATTCGATCGAATAACCGGTACCCCCGGCGGTGCCGATGCGACCGATGATGGCCAGCACCACATCCTTGGCCGACACCCCCGGCGCCAGCAAGCCTTCCACCCTGACCTGCATGGACCGGGTCTTGCGCATGATCAGGCATTGTGTGGCCAGTACGTGCTCCACGTCCGAGGTACCGATGCCGAAGGCCAGCGCACCGAACGCCCCATGGGTGGAGGTGTGCGAATCACCGCAGACCACCGTCATGCCCGGCAGGGTCGCGCCCTGTTCCGGACCGATCACGTGCACGATCCCCTGGCGAGGGTCATTCATGCCGAATTCGGTGATGCCCAGTGTCTGGCAGTTGCGATCCAGCGTTTCCACCTGGATGCGTGAGACCGGGTCGGCGATACCCGACGCACGATCCGTGGTCGGTACGTTGTGGTCGGGCACTGCGAGAATGGAACCGGTGCGCCACGGCTTGCGCCCGGCCATGCGCAGGCCTTCAAAGGCCTGTGGCGATGTCACCTCGTGTACCAGATGCCGATCGATGTAGATCAGCGAGGTACCGTCCTCATCCCGCCGCACACAGTGGGCATCCCAGAGTTTGTCATAGAGGGTCTTGCCTGACATCACACCAGTCCGTGCCTGATCGCCCAGCGGGCGTTGGAAACCGGTGATTATAGGGGGCTGCACCGACGTAAGCTATCCATTCTCTCATCCGGCCGGTTCGGTGCGGATGCCGAGGTATACTACTGCCAGTGCGGCCAGGCCCGTTACCGCAGCCAGTGTGTACATGGACTGCGGTCCGAGGCCGCTCCACAGATAGCCGCTGGCAATACTGCCCAGCGCACCGCCCGCGCCGAAGCTGACACTGCTGTACAGTGCCTGACCGCGCCCCTGGTGGACCCCGGTAAACATCCGGTGGATCAGGTGAATGGCAACGGCGTGATAGAGGCCGAAGCTGGCGGCATGCAGGATCTGGGCAAGGACGACCATGGCGGGATAACGTACCAGCCAGGCGATCATGACCCAGCGCAGGGAGGTCAATGCCACCGTCACCAGCAACAGGTGACGCGCGCTGTAACGCGACAGCAGGCGCGGCATGAACAGGAAGACCACGATCTCGGCCACCACCCCCAGTGCCCAGAGCTGTCCGATCCGTGCGGTGTTGTATCCGTATTCCTCGAGGTAGAGCGTGTAGAACGTGTAATACGGCCCGTGGCTGGCCTGCACCAGGAAACAGACCAGCAACAGGGAAAACACCTCCGGCCGTTTCAGCACACTGAACAGGGACTGCTGGCCCATCGGCAGGTGACCGGCGGCGGATTCCGGCACCGTCAGGCTGCTGAGCCAGATCAGCGCAAACATCACACACAGGATAGCCGGCAGGGTCGCGGCCCCGTGGTGCTCCAGCACCGGCCCGAGCGTCGTCACCGCGACGATGAAACCGACCGAGCCCCACAGGCGTATCCCGCTGTAGCGATGGGCCTCGTCACCCAGATGATTCATGGTGGTAGCCTCGAACTGCGGCAAGGCGGCGTTCCAGAAAAAGCCGAAACCGCCCATCACCAGTGCCAGCCACCAGAACCCGTGACTGAAAAACACCCCGCTGAACACCACGACCGCCAGCAGGCAGGCGATGCGCACGATCGTCATGCGATGACCGGTGTGGTCGGCGATCCAGCCCCAGACATTCGGGGCCACCACCTTGCTGGCCATCAGTACCGCGAACAGCTCCCCGATTTCGGTCACGTTCAGACCGACCGACTTCAGATACAGACTCCAGTACGGCACCAGCGCACCGAGCGAGATGAAATAGCAGAGATAAAAACCCGACAGGCGCCAGTAGATCATGGCATCCGGACACACATAGGCGTTTGCCCGACAGGCTAGTCGGCTGCGGCGGCCGGCACCACCGGGGTTTCCCGGGTGACGTCCATATTCTGTGCGCGGTGGCGCAACACATGGTCCATCAGCACGATTGCCAGCATCGCCTCGGCGATCGGGGTGGCACGAATACCCACGCACGGGTCATGCCGCCCGGTAGTGACCACCTCCACCGGATTGCCGGCGCGATCGATGGTGCGGCCCGGTATGCGGATACTGGAGGTCGGCTTGAGCGCGATACTGGCCACGATGTCCTGCCCGCTGGAGATCCCGCCCAGTACGCCGCCGGCCTGGTTGCCGAGGAATCCGCCGGGCGTGATCTCGTCGCGATGCTCGGTACCTTTTTGCTCCACACAGGCAAAGCCCGCACCGATCTCCACTCCCTTGACGGCGTTGATGCTCATCAATGCATGGGCGATATCGGCATCCAGCCGGTCAAAGATCGGCTCGCCCAGCCCCGGCGGGACACCGCTGGCCACGACATTGATGCGTGCCCCGATGGAATTCCCTTCCTTGCGCAGGGCATCCATGAATGCCTCGAGCTCCGGCACCCGCTCCGGGTCCGGTGCAAAAAACGGGTTCGTCCCGACTGCCGACCAGTCCCTCAGTTCCAGCCGGATAGGGCCGAGCTGGGCCAGGTAGCCACGGACCACGATTCCGTAGCGTTCGTTGAGGTATTTTTTGGCAATCGCACCGGCGGCGACGCGCATGGCCGTTTCCCGGGCAGAGGACCGGCCGCCGCCGCGGTAATCGCGCAACCCGTACTTCTGCTGATAGGTATAGTCGGCATGGCCGGGACGGAAACGGTCCCGGATGTTGGCATAATCCTTCGATTTCTGGTCGGTATTGTGGATCAGCAGGCCGATTGGCGCGCCGGTCGTGCGCCCTTCGAAGACCCCGGACAGGATCTGTACGGCATCCTCCTCACGCCGCTGCGTGGTATGGCGGGACTGGCCAGGCTTGCGGCGATCCAGGTCTCCCTGCAGATCGGCCTCGGTCAGTTCCAGTCCGGGAGGACAGCCGTCCACCACGCAGCCAAGCGCGACCCCGTGGCTCTCGCCGAAGCCGGTTACCGTGAACGATTTCCCGAAGCTGTTGCCTGACATGGCGATATTGTAGCGACTCTTCCCGCAAGCGTCGCCCCCTGATTAAAGCACTGCGGCGTTTGGCCGACAGGGTCGTACAGTCATCTGTTCGTTACCACCAGGAGCGTGTCGTGTCACAACCACATTCACCGAAAGGATCGCGGATCGGCAATTTTCTCGGGCAACCGATCTTCGAAACCATCACCGCTCATAACATGACCTATGTCTTCGACCGGATTGCCCGGTACATCGATGGCGAATTCCCGCTCGAACAACTGGGCAAGGAAGAAGTGCTGATCCGCCCCGGCCTGATCTACCGGCCGGCCAAGTAAGCTCCGCTCAATTCTGCGAAATGTCCAGGCCCAGTTTGTGGGTCTCGTTGATCCGGTACAGCAGGCGGATACAGGGCAGTTCCTTTTCCGTATGCTGTTTGACGATGCGCATCATCGGCAGGTCGTGCCGGTCGAACCGGTAACTGCCATCCGCCATGGCGGACCGCATGGCGCGCAATTCCCTGAGAAGCACGGACAGATAGCCCGGTAGTTCATCGATTTCGTCAAAATCGAATCCCAGGGCCTCCACAATGTCTTCCAGTTCGAAGATCGCCTGTTTGACCAGGTCGACATACTGTGCTGCGGTCGCAGGACGGTCGCTCATCAGGGTGTACTCCACAAATCAGGGTGACAACACGGTGCGGTCCCGGACCGCCGCATCGAAGAATTTCCGGCAGGAGACCAGCTGGTCGCGCTCGAGCAGAAATACGCCCTCGCCGCCGAACTCGAAGTCCAGCCACAGGAAAGGCACCTCGGGAAATCGCCCGGCCAGCAGGTCCTGCGTGTGCCCCACCTCGACGACAAGTATCCCGTGTGCGGTGAGGTGCGTGGCGGCATCGCGCAGGATATGCACCACCACATCGAGGCCGTCCTGTCCTGCCACCAGGCCCAGTTCGGGCTCGTGGCGAAACTCCTCGGCAAGCCCCGCCATCTCGTCCAGCGGCACGTAGGGCGGGTTGGATACCACGATGTCAAAACGCTGTCCTTCAAGCGCACTGTATACGTCCGACAACAACGGCGTCACCTGCCGTGACAGCCCGTGCCGCTCGATGTTGATCCTGGCGACCTGCAGGGCGTCGGGGGAGAGATCCGTGACGGTTACCTCCGCCTGCGGGAAAAAGTGCGCGCAGGCGATTCCGATGCAGCCACTGCCGGTGCACAGATCCAGGACCCTGTGTACCTTGCGGGAATCAATCCAGGGCTCGAAACGGGCCTCGATCAGCTCCGCCAGTGGTGAGCGCGGTACCAGCACCCGTTCATCGACAAAAAACGGCATCCCGGCGAACCAGGACTCCCCGGTCAGATAGGCGGCCGGCATGCGCTGCTGTATGCGCTGGTCAAGCAGCTGCTTCACCCGGTTGATTCGCCCCGGGTCCAGCCGCTCGTCGAGGGCCGAATCGGGCGCGCCGAAATCCAGACCCAGTGCGTGCAGCACCAGCACGGCGGCCTCGTCCAGCGGATTATCGGTGCCATGGGCAAAGGTCAGTCCGGCCGTTTCGAACAGCCGCGACCCGGCCACGATGAGTTCCCGCGCGGTGCCGGCATCCTCGAGTCCGGCCGGTTTGTCTGTCTGCATGAATTTCCGGTCCCGGGTGAATCGTCCCCGGCTCTGTGAAATAATCCCCGGCCATGAACGAACAGCCACCCGCCCGGCGGCCGGTCCGCATCCTGCCGACGATCATTATAGCCGCAGTTGCACTGACCGCAGGTATCCTGGCCGCACGGCTATTACTGCACCTGCAACCACCGGCCGATGACCTGTCCGCCAGCCGCTTCCCCGTCGCCCGTTCACTGCAGCCGTTTCATCTCGTCGACCACCACGGCGATGCCTTCGACAACGACACGCTGAAAGGACACTGGACCTTCCTGTTTTTCGGCTACACTCACTGCCCGGACGTGTGCCCGACCACCCTGGCCGTACTGAATGCCGTCGCACAAAAGACCGGCGATATCCGCCCGCCGGCGCGTTTTGTCTTCATCACCGTGGACCCGGTACGCGACACACCGGAGCAGCTGGCCTCGTTCGTCAGCTATTTCAACAAACAGTTCATCGGTGTGACCGGCAGCGACGGTGAGCTCGACAAACTCACCGGGCAACTCGGTGTCCTGCACGTGAAGGTACCCGATCAGGCGGATCCCGAAAACTACCTGGTCGACCACTCGGCCAGCGTGTTCCTGGTTGACCCGCGTGGAAACTATCATGCACTGTTCACGCCACCACTGTCGGCCGATGCCATCAGCACCGACTTTCACAAGATCGTCAAGGAGTATCACTGATGCCCGTCCTGCGACGCAGCACCCTGCTCTGCCTGCTGCTGGTCACCCCTTGTCCGGCCGTGTCGAACGCCGGTGAGGGAATCCAGGTCAATGATGCCTGGATCCGGGAGGCTCCACCGGGGATTTCCGTTCTCGCCGGTTACCTGTCCCTGACCAACCACGGGACGGCAACGGCGACCTTCACCGGGGTATCCAGCCCGCAGTTCGAGGCAGGCGAGATCCACCTGAGTCATACGGTTAACGGTACGGCACAGATGGTCCCCGTCCCGACGCTGGAAATCCCGGCCGGAAAAACCGTGCAATTGCAACCCGGCGGTTATCTCCCGATGCTGCTCCGGCCCGTCCACGAACCGCACCAGGGTGACAGGGCCACCCTGCGCCTGCACCGGGCTGACGGGGACAGTATCGAGACCAGCGCGCAGGCGCTGCGCAGGACCGGCGCAGAACAGCAGACCTGAGCCGTTGCCCGATATGCCCGATGACAAGGCCACCCTGCTCGACCACCTGAAATCCTGGCCGCTTGCCCTGCTCCCCCACCGGCTGCTGTCACGGCTGGTGCGGGCCCTTGCCCGCTGCCGGATCCGTCCGGTGAAGAACCTGCTCATCTCCGCGTTCATGCACCGGTTTGCCATCGACCTGACGGATGCGGAAACCGGCACCGCCACCGACTATCCGGATTTCAACAGCTTCTTTACCCGCGCACTGAAACCCGGCACACGCCCCTTGCCGGAGGCACCGGCTGCCATTGCCTGCCCGGTGGACGGCTTTGTCAGCCAGGCCGGCCGGCTTGACCAGGACCGGATCCTGCAGGCCAAGGGTCATGACTATTCACTCACCCGACTGCTGGGCGACGACCCGGAGCGTGCTGCACCCTTCCTGGGCGGCGACTTTGCCACGCTGTACCTGTCACCGCGGGATTACCACCGCATCCACATGCCACTGGGAGGTCGCCTGGTGGAAACCGTATACATTCCCGGCCGTTTGTACAGCGTGGCTCCACACACCACCCGCGCGATTCCCGGGCTTTTTGCACGCAATGAGCGGCTGGCCTGCCTGTTCGAAACCGGCAATGGACCCATGGCCGTTGTCATGGTCGGGGCAATCTTCGTCTCCTGCATGGAAACCGTGTGGGGCGGCGTGGCCAATCCAGGCATGCGGCCCGGCTTGCTGAGCCAGCGCCATGACCTGCCCGGAATGGCCGTGGTTGCGCTCGCCCGTGGGGCGGAAATGGGCCGTTTCAACATGGGCTCGACCGTGATCGTACTGTTCGGGCCGGGACAGGCCTGCTGGGACGGCACGGTACAGACCGGGGAGCCGGTGAAAATGGGAAGTACCCTGGGGACGGCAACGACCGGAAAACCGCCAGCACCCTGTTAACCTCCCGGGCAGCCCCGCGTTAACAGTCAGGGAGACGCCTGACAATTCCGGACAGGCGCGACAGGGAAACGCATGACACGGCCTTGCGCTATACTCGGCGGCATCGAGACGTCATTACCCCGACCGGGTGATTACCACACCCGCCCTGATGCCACCATGCAAATGCTCGACAGGCTCTCACAAGTGCATGTCACCCGGTCCCCAGGATCCTCCTTGGACACAGAAAACCGCAACGATACGGCAATGGACGCATTTCTTGCCGAACACGGGAAGAAGGCGTTCCATATCGCCCAGGCGGCGCTCTGGGACCGGGAATCCGCCATGGACGCCGTACAGGAAAGCATGCTCAGGCTGGTCGAGTACTACCGCGAGAAGCCTGCCGCGGAATGGTCCGCCCTGTTCTACACGATCCTCAACAGCCGCATTAATGATGTCCGCCGGAGACGTATGATCGAACAGGGCAAATACAAACTCGTTTCCCTGACCGGCCTGTTTCGCGGTCAAAGGCAGCAGGAAGGGCAGGATACCGAGTTCGAACTTCCCGACGCAGAGCGCACCGATGGCGTAACGGCACCGGAATCCGGATACCTCGCCGCAGAACTGCGTGGTCACATCGAGCGCGCGCTGCTGTCCCTGTCGGAACGCCAGCGCCAGGTCTTCATTCTCAGGGAATGGCGTGGTATGAGTATCAGTGAAACCGCCGTGATTCTGGGCTGCTCCGAGAACAGCATCAAGCAGCACCATTTTCGGGCCATGCGCGAACTGCGCAAACAACTTGCAGAGGTATGGGATTATGCACAGCCAGCCACATCCTGACCTGGAACTCCTCGACCTGCTGCGTGCCGGCCTGCTGGATGACACCCCGGATGAAAAGGCCGCACTGGAATCACACCTTGCCGGGTGCCCGGCATGCCGGGCACAGGCCGGCTACTGGCGGAACCTTGTTTCCCTCATGGAGTCGCCCCGGCAGCATGCAGCCCTGCAGGAACAACTGTCACGCGCCAGGCAGGCGGCGCTGGCGGCCAGGCCCGGCGCCCTGAACCGGTCGCTTGTCCCGTATGCCGTCGCTGCTGCATTACTGGCCGCGGTGACATTGGGGATTCTTGGCCTGCCCACCGGCGAGGTACCCGCACCGTCGGCAACCACGCAGACGGCCCAGGTCATCCCCGACACCTACGAGGATCTGGACTTCTACCTGTGGCTTGCCAACCAGGATGAGGGACATTCCGAGCAGGCCCGTACCAGTCCGAACAACACCTGAACATGCGTATGAAACCAGTCATGCTCGCGACAGCACTCGCCATCCTGCTGGGCGTTGCCACGGCAAACGCGCTGGCAGATCGTGGAATCCCGTGGAACAACCTCAGCCAGGACGAGCAGACCGTGCTGCAGAAACACCGGCGTGAGTGGTCGAACCTGTCCGGCGGTGAACAATCCAGACTGTTGAACGGTGCACGGAAATACCTGCAGTTACCCCAGGACACGCGCAATGCCGTCCGGCAGAAGCGCGAGCAATACCGGAAGATGTCACCGGACGAACGCAGGCGTTTGCGGGAAAAATACCGGGAACAGAGACAGTACCGCTAGACACCGGCTGCGTCCGGGCCGGATGTCGCCGGTACGCCAAGTCTGCTATGATGCGCTCGCTTTTTTCCACCGCTCACCGCCAGGCCAGCCACCATGCAGCCCATGCTCACCATCGCAGTCCGCGCAGCGCGCAGTGCGGGCAACATCATTGTCCGCAGCCTCGACCGGCTCGACAGCCTGTCCGTGCAGAGCAAGGACAGAAACGATTTCGTGACCGAGGTCGACCGGCAGGCGGAACGGGCAATCATCAGCATCCTGCACAAGGCCTACCCGGGACACGGATTCCTCGCGGAGGAAAGCGGTCTCCAGGCCGGCGACGGGTACGAATGGATTATCGATCCACTCGACGGCACGACCAACTTCCTGCACGGCTTCCCGCAATTTGCCGTTTCGATCGCCCTGCGTCACAAGGGCCGGCTTGAGCAGGCGGTTGTCTACAACCCGCTCAGCCAGGAACTGTTTACGGCCTCCCGCGGAAGTGGCGCCTTCCTCAACGAACGGCGCATCCGGGTCAGCAGTCGCAAGGGCCTGGAGGGTGCGCTGCTGGGTACCGGCTTTCCGTTCAAGGCACAGCAGCACCTGGACGCCTACCTGGCAATGTTCCGCGCACTGTTCCCGCAGACCGCCGGTATCCGCCGCCCCGGTTCGGCGGCACTGGATCTCGCCTATGTGGCTGCAGGCCGGCTGGACGGTTTCTGGGAGATCGGTCTGAACATCTGGGACATGGCGGCAGGCATACTGCTGATCCAGGAAGCCGGTGGAATCTCCAGCGATTTTCTCGGTGGTCACGATCATCTCGCCAGCGGCAACCTGGTCGCCGGTAACCCGAAGGTATTTGCCGAGATCCTGAAGGCAATCCGTCCCCACGTCAGCCCCGAACTCAGTCACTGAGACACGCCCGCCGGCCACATCCGCAACTCAGCGCGGACGTCCACGGCCGGCTCAAGTACCGATGTGAACTGCCGATCCCGTTCTCAACGGCGCCACCGTGCCGCGTCAGCACCCGGCCGCAGCGGAATCATCAGGAGAACACTACAATGACCGGAAACCTGAAAGACAAACGGATCAAGGGCGATGCACTGGAAATGATCATGCAGGATGTATTGCAGGGCATGATGCGGTTTACAGAAGACGCCTGTGCCGGCTGTACCGCAACCGGCCTGCAAATAGAGGCAGTGGAGCCGGCGGACCACACCCGGACCGGTTCCGGGGATAACGTGGTGCCGTTTGCGCCCCTGGACAAACATCCCTGATACACCCTGATCGGGCAGGCGTCAGGCAGCATGCGCCGCTGCGTGCCGGCCAGCCCGTATCCGGTCAGATCATCAGCCGTGCCATCCGGCGTCCGCCGTAGACCAGATTGATCACCGCCCGGGTACCCATGATCGCAGTGAACATGGAGGTCAGGATGCCGATGGCCAGCGTGACGGCAAAGCCCTTGACCGGACCGGTACCGTAGCCGAGCAGCACGATGGCCGCGATCAGCGTGGTGATGTTGGCATCCGCAATGGTGGAGAACGCCTTTTCATAACCCGCATGGATACTGGCCTGGGGACTGTTGCCGTTGCGCAGCTCTTCCCGGATACGCTCGAAGATCAGCACATTGGCATCAACGGCCATACCGACGGTCAGCACGATACCGGCGATACCGGGCATGGTCAGCGTGGCCTGCAACATGGACAGGATTGCCACGATCAGTACCACATTCAGGGCCAGCGCCAGGTCCGCGACAACCCCGAACACACGGTAATACACCACCATGAAGATCAGCACCGCGATAAAACCGATGACCACGGATTCGAAACCCTTGTCGATATTGTCCTTGCCGAGGCTGGGACCGACAGTGCGCTCCTCGATAATCCGGATGGGCGCGGCCAGTGCGCCGGAGCGCAGCACCAGTGCCAGTTCGTGCGCCTCCTTGGGGCTGTCGAGGCCGGTGGTCTGAAAGCGCTTGCTGAATACATCACGGACGGTCGCGACACTGACCACCTCTTCCACCTTGACCGGCTTGTTCACCGGCTTGCCGTCCACCAGCGTCGTTTTGTCGCGATTCTCGATAAACACCACGGCCATCGGCTTGCCGACGTTGTCCCGGGTGAAATTGAGCATGCTGCGGGCACCCTTGGCATCCAGCGTAACGGAAACCATGGGCGATCCCGAGGCCTGGTCAAAGCCCGAGCGTGCATTGATGATCTGGTTACCGGTGGCAATCACCGACTTTTTCAGCAGCACCGGCCTTCCGTTGCGATCGTAGTACAGCCGCGAACCGGCCGGGACCTGGCCTTCCACCGCCTTTTGCACGTCATGCTCGATATCCACGGCGCGGTACTCTAGGGTAGCGGTTGCGCCGAGGATACGCTTGGCCTGCGCGGTATCCTGCACGCCCGGCAGTTCAACCACGATCCGCGACACTCCCTGTTGCTGTATGACCGGCTCGGCTACACCGAGTTCGTTGACACGATTGCGCAGCGTCAGGATATTCTGCTGCAGGGCGAACTCCTCGATTTCCCTTGTTTCCTGCTCGGACGGGCTGACCATCAGTTCAAACTTGCCCGGATTTTCGACGGGCACGATGGACAGCTGACGAAAATTGTTATGCAGCAGATCCTGTGCGCGCTGATTGTCTTCCGCATTGGCAAAGCCGATCTGCACACCCTTGTCGCCGGCATGCAGCAGGGTGTAGCGCAGCTTGTTTTCCCGCAACAGGGTCCTGATGTCGGTCGCGTAGCTTTCAATGGACTGTTTGATCGCCGCCGGCATATCCACTTCCATCAGGAAGTGCACACCACCACGCAGGTCCAGACCCAGATACATGGGCAACGCGTTGAATTTTTTCAGCCAGGCCGGTGTGGACGGCGCCAGGTTGAAGGCCACGACGTAACCGTTGCTGACCGCGGACAGCGCACCCTTGACATAGTCGGCCGCTTTCATCTGGGCATCCGTATCGTGGAAGCGCACCAGCAGCTTGCCGGTCTCGTCGATCCCGATCTGCTTGATCCCGATGCCGGCCTTTTCCAGTGTCTGCCGGACCGTCTGCAGGGTGGCGTCATTCACATCGGCGCCGCGCCCGCCGGAGATCTGCAGGGCCGGGTCCTCGCCATACAGGTTGGGCAGTGCATAGACGGCCCCGACCGCCATGATGAGGATGATCAGCAGATATTTCCAGGTTGCATATTGATTCATCTTGAAGCGGTTCCTTCTGGATAGTGTTCTACAGGCCCTTGATGGTTCCCTTTGGCATTACATTCGCAACCGCCTGTCGCTGCACCTTGACACTGACCTGGTCCGCCACTTCCAGTTCGACAAAGTTGTCCCCGATCCGGGTTATCCGTCCCAGCAGACCACCGTTCGTGACCACCTCGTCCCCCTTGGCCAGCGCCTCGACCATGAGCTTGTGTTCCTTCGCCTTCTTGGTCTGCGGGCGAATCAGGAGAAAATAGAACACCACGAATATGAAGATCAGTGGCAAAAAGCTCATCAGCTGTTCTGTCTGTCCCTGCGGTGCCGCAGCCATCGCATCGGATATAAAAAAGTTCATGCCTCGCTCCTGGGGGTAATCACCGGCGCAACCCCTTCCGGGGTACCTGTCGCCATGAATTTTGCCAATAAAACCCGCGCATTATTACACAGCGTCGCGCTGCCGGTAAAAGGCCTTGCGGAATTCCGCCAGCCGGCCCTGCCCGATCGCCTGGCGCAGGCCGGCCATCAGGTCCTGGTAGTAGGTCAGGTTGTGGACGGTGTGCAGCCGGGCAGCGAGGATTTCATTGCATCGGTCCAGGTGGTGCAGGTAGGCGCGACTGAAATTACGGCAGGTATAACAATGGCATGACGCGTCCAGCGGCCCGGTATCGTTACGGTGTGCGCTGTTGCGGATGCGCACCACCCCGTGGTGTACATAGAGGTGGCCGTTGCGGGCATTGCGGGTCGGCAGCACACAGTCAAACATGTCGATGCCGCGCCATACGGACTCGACGATGTCCTCCGGTGTCCCCACGCCCATCAGGTAGCGCGGTGCATCGGCCGGCAGGGATGGCAGCAGGGCATCCAGTACCGCTTCCCGCTCCGACCTGCCCTCCCCGACGGACAACCCGCCCAGTGCGTAACCGTCAAACCCGATTTCCCGGAGCCCGGCCAGCGACTCCTGCCGCAATGCCGGGTACATGCCGCCCTGTACGATGCCGAACAGCGCCGCGGGATTGTCGCCGTGCGCTTCCCGGCTGCGCTGTGCCCAGCGCAAGGACAGTTCCATGGAGGCGCGCGCCTCCTGTCCAGTCGCGGGATAGGGCGTGCACTCGTCGAAGATCATGACGATGTCGGCACCCAGCTCGCGCTGGACCTGCATCGACTCCTCGGGGCCGAGAAACACCCGGTCTCCGTTCACCGGGGACCTGAAGGTGACACCCTGCTCGGTGATCTTGCGCAGCGCACCCAGGCTGAATACCTGGAAGCCGCCCGAATCGGTCAGAATGGGACCCTCCCAGTGCATGAAATCATGCAATGTGCCGTGCCGGCGAATGATGTCCGTCCCGGGACGCAACATCAGATGGAACGTATTGCCCAGGATAATTTCTGCACCGGTCGACCTGACCTCCTCCGGGGTCATGGCCTTGACCGTAGCGTAGGTGCCGACCGGCATGAAGGCCGGGGTCTGCACCGTGCCGCGCGCAAACTCCAGCGTACCGCAACGGGCATCTCCATCCGTATGGGTGCATGTAAATCGCATGCTCACGCCCTGTCCCGGGCGGTAACGAACATCGCATCGCCGTAGCTGTAGAACCGGTAGCCGGCGGCAATCGCATGCTGATAGGCATGCAGGGTGCGCCGCTGGCCGGCAAAGGCACACACCAGCATCAGCAGGGTGGACTCGGGCAGGTGGAAATTGGTCAGCAGGGCATCCACCACGCGGAACCGGAACCCCGGCGTGATGAACAGCGCGGTTTCACCCGCGTACGGCTGCAACTCACCGCCGCCGGCAGCTGCCTCCAGCGAACGCACCACGGTCGTGCCGACGGCAACAATGCGACCACCGTCGCGGCGGGTACGTTGCACGAGCTCACAGGTTTCCGCGCTGACCTCGAATGACTCGTGGTGCATGACGTGGCGGTCGAGTTCGTCCACCCGTACCGGGGAAAACGTCCCGGCACCCACGTGCAGGGTGACAAAGGCAGTCCGGACACCTTTCGCCGACAACCGCTCCAGTACCGGTTGATCAAAATGCAGGCCTGCGGTCGGAGCCGCGACCGCACCGGGATTCCGTGCATAGATGGTCTGGTAGCGGTCCCGGTCCATCTCGGTATCAGCCCGGTCGATATAGGGCGGCAACGGCATGTGACCGTGGGCCTCAAGGATTGCCGGCAGATCCTGTCCGGCGGGAAAACGCAGGCGGTACAGATCACCTTCACGGCCGCAAACCTCCACCTCGATCGCCTCTTCCAGCAGCAGCCGGGTGCCGGGACGTGCCGGCTTGCTGGCACGCAGCTGCGCAAGCACCATGCCGTCATCAAGCAACCGCTCCACCAGCACTTCAACCCGGCCACCGGAGTCCTTGGTACCGTACAGACGTGCCGGTATGACGCGCGTATCATTCAGGACCAGCAGGTCACCTGCCTCCAGCTGCTCCGGAAATGCACTGAACCGGGTATCCCGTATCCGCTCATTCACCGGATCGAGCAGCAACAACCGGCTGTTGCTGCGGACATCGCAAGGTGTCCTTGCAATGCGTTCGGAAGGTAACTGGTAGCTGAAATCGGAACGCCGCATGGCGCGGCATGGTAGCACAGGATCGCGGGATTGCCGCTTGCCCGCCGGCAGGGATGACATATACTAGCGGCCTTTGAAATACTGCACACGAACCACGCCGAGGTGGTGAAACTGGTAGACGCACTGGACTCAAAATCCAGCGGGGGAAACTCCATGCGGGTTCGATTCCCGCCCTCGGCACCAATTCACCCGGTCACGCGGATGCCGGGAAGAACCAGACCAGCAACAGGGCGGCAAGCAGCACGGTAAACAGGATATTTCGCAGCCGTTCCGGGTGTCGACGTTTTGTGCCGGATACGGATGGCACCGGGGCGACAATGCCCGGCGTGGAAAGCGCATTGCGCCGGTCGGTATGCTGCCGTCTCTCCTGCCGGCATTTACCGCAGTTCGTACACGAACTGCGGCGTCGCTCCGCAACCCGCTCATCGGCTTGCGTGCGTGCCACCAGGTATTCCCGGAATTCATCCTGGTCCGTGAGGCGGTTCATGACCTCCGGCACCATACCGGAAACCCTGCCTGCCTCCAGCCAGATCCGGCAATCGGTGCTCAGCTGGTCAGTCAGGCGGATACGGCCCAGCAGGATGTAGCGGGTGACGACCTCGCGACTGAATGGTCCACGGATCACGCCCTCACGTCGCGTATACCAGTCAGCCGTCCCCGTTACCGGGTGCTGCTGCGAACCGGAATCGCGCGTAATCACGACGGCACCACGACTCAGTCACTCAGCCAGTCACCCATACGGGCGCGCAGGCGGATCAGCGCCTGACCGTGGATCTGGCAAACCCTGGACTCACTGACGCCGAGTATCTCGCCGATCTCGCGCAGGTTCAGTTCCTCGTCATAGTACAGTGCCATCACCAGCCGCTCACGCTCGGGCAGCCCCCTGATTTCCTCTGCCAGGCCCTGCTTGAAATCGCTCTTCTGCAGGGTCTCCAGAGGCTGGTCCGCGTGTCGTCCCGGCTCCGGCACCCCGTCCTCACCCAGCATACCGGGGTCTTCGAAGCTGAATATGCGGCAGCCGGTCGAGTCCTGAAGAATCTTGTGATATTCCTCGAGGCTCAGGCCCATGGCTTCCGCCACCTCCACATCGCGTGCATCACGGCCCTTCTGGTTTTCAATCTTGCGTACCGCCTCCGCCACTTCACGGGCCTTGCGATGGACGGAACGGGGAGTCCAGTCAGTGCGGCGGATCTCGTCCAGCATGGCCCCGCGAATCCGGATGCCGGCATAGGTCTCGAAGCTGGCCCCCTGGTCCGGATCAAACTTCCTGGATGCCTCGATCAGCCCGATCATGCCGGCCTGGATCAGGTCATCCGCCTGCACGCTGGCCGGCAAGCGGCTCATCAGGTGGTAGGCAATACGCTTGACCAGCGGTTCATGCAGGATGACCAGCTCGTTGCTGCCGGAGAAATCCTGTGTTTTTGCTGTATTTTCTTTCATGACCTCACCTCCGTATTGATGTTCTCGTTTTGAATCAGCCGTTCCACAAAGAACTCCAGATGCCCGCCGGCCTGTCCGGAACAGGGCCATTTCATGACCTGGCTCGCCAGGTTCTTCAGCGCCATGGCAGCACGACTGCGTGGATACGCACTGGTTACGGTGCATCCGGACAGCGCTGCTTCAGCGACGTGTGCGTCTTCAGGGATAAAATTGCAGCAGGAAAGCATGACATCATGATTTTCCGAGAGCTGTTGCAACATCCGGGAAAACAGGTCATCCGCCTCGCGGGCCGATGCCACGCGACTGGGCAATATGCGGAAGCGGTTGATTCCGATGTGCTGCTGCATGGATTCGACCAGTGCTGTAGCGGCCTCGACCGATGCGTCGTCAGCACACACCGCCACGATAATTTCACCCGCCGCCCTGCAGATGCTGGCAACGCACTCGCTGCTGCCCGAAGCGGCATCGATGACCAGCACATCCACCGGCGTGGTGATCTCGCTGAATGCGCGCACCAGCCCCGCACATTCCCACAGATCAAGGGCAGACAGTTGTGACAGACTGTATGCTGCAGAGATCACCTGCACACCGCCCGGCCCGTTTGTCATCACCTCATCCAGTCGCTTCGTGCCGGCAAGCACATCCAGCAGCGTGAATTCATGATCGAGGCCAAACAGCCGGCCGACGTTTGACCGGCCCATATCCGCGTCCAGCAACAGGGTGCGACACCCGGCCAGACTCATGGCCTGTGCCAGATTCATTGCAATGTGGGTTTTGCCTGCACCGGGATGCCCGCTGGTGACTGCGATGACCTGAACCACCGGATCCGATTCGCGCCGGTCCGGACGTTCGCCATCATCCAGCTTGAAGTCTGCAAATTGCATATGTCTGAAGCTCCCGACTGCCCGCCAGTTCAACCTTTCGTTATTCACGGCCCCGGGAATCCGGTGCGGCCTGTACACCAGATAGCAACTTGCATACCAATGCTGCAAAAAGCAGGAAAAACAGCAGTAATTAGCAGATAAGCTGCTGTTGTTAATAGTGAAATATTAATAGCAGCGAATCAGATACGAAACCGGGAAGTGCGTCACGGTTTTGACTTGGCCCGGGTCGAGCGACACAATGCTGGCGCCACAGGGCCGGGTTCTGGCGGAACAACAAGCAGGGTGTGGCCCGGTGCGCAGAAGGGCCGGATGCAGCGGCTGCCGGGTGGCCGGATGACAACGGGCTGCTTAACCCGTGATGAATCCCCGCTCGGCCAGCAGGAGATCGAACCCGTCTTCCGTGAGTGGCTCGCTGATATGGAAACCCTGCGCCGTGTCACAACCGAGACTGGCAAGCAGTTCCCACGCGTTGCGGTTTTCGACCCCTTCCGCAATTACCTTGTAGCCGAGATTATGGCCGAGTTCGATGATTGACCTGACAATGGCGATATCCTGATGATCAAACGCCACATCGGTAATGAACGACTGATCGATTTTCAGTGTGTGGATCGGAAGTTTCTTCAGATAGGAAAGTGACGAGTAGCCGGTACCGAAATCGTCGATGGCGATGGTCACTCCGAGGTCGCTGAGGCTCGACAGTATCCTTGCAGCCCGCTCCGTGTCCTGCATGAGTGTCGCTTCGGTAATCTCGATTTCCAGCAGCCAGCCGCTTGCGTCCACCGTTCTCAGCGCAGCCTTGATCCTGTCGAGCAGGCGGGGGTTCTGGAACGAGCGCGCCGATACATTGACCGAAACACGGATTTGCAGGCCTTTCTGCTGCCACTCCCGGCACTGTGCCAGGGCCGTTACCAGGACCCAGTCGGTGATCGGCGTCATCATGCCCAGTTGTTCGGCAACCGGGATGATTCGCTGCGGCATGATGATCCCTTCCGCGGGGTGGCACCAGCGCAACAATGCCTCCGCGCCGGTGATCCGGGACGATTGCAGATTGACCTGTGGCTGGTAATGCAATGCGAATTCATTGTTTTCCAGCGCCGAGCGCAGTTGGCCGGAGTAGCGCACCTGTTGCAGCGAACTGATGTCATTGACCGGGTCGAAATACTGGTATGGCAACCCGTTACGCTTGGCGCGCTGCATTGCGCTCTCTGCATTGGTGAGCAGTGCCTCCTCGCCAGTGCCGTCTTCCGGAAAACAGGCGATTCCGAGTGTGAGGCTTACACAGAGTTGCCTGCCCTGACAGGTAAACGGAATATCAAAACAGTCGAGCACCTTGGTGATCACACGCTCGGTTGCTTCCCTGACGTTGCTGAGCGGGTGCAACAGGATACCGAACTGGTCGCCGCCCAGACGCGCCAGTGAATCCGATTCGCGTACGATGGATTTCAGGCGCTCGGCAATATCACGCAACAACTGGTCCCCCAGATCGATGCCAAGTGTATCGTTGTACATCTTGAACTGGTTGATATCGAGCGACATCACCACAATCCTGGAACCGGGTACGCGTCGTGACGCGGCCAGTGCCATGTTCAGGTGATCGGTCCACATGGCCCGGTTGGGAAGTCCGGTCAGACGGTCCGTAGTGGCGAGCTGTTGCAGCTGCATGCGCTCGTTGATCTGGCGATTGATATCCTCCAGCACACAGTGCACGGTAACGACACGACCCTGGCGGTCTGTGGCCGGGTACATGGATAACCGGTACCAGTGCGATTCACCTCCGGCAAGCGCCATACGGACTTCGGCATGGTTCGAGTGACCACTGACCGCATCCTGCCACAACATCAGCAGTTGCTGACGATCATCCTGTAGTACTTCGTCCAGTACCGGTATCGGTGCATCCAGGCCGCCTTCATACAGGGTCCGGAACGGGTAATTCGCATAACCTACCCGGTTGTCCAGAACATCGACGCTCCAAAGATAGTGCGGGATGCCTGACAGGATTTCTTCTGCATCCCCGAGTGCTGCGGTCAGGTGCGCAAATTCCGTCTGCGCGAATCGTTCCATGCCACCCCAGTACGCTTCCAGCGTTACCCCCAGGTCACGCAACAGCATGCGTGACAGGATCGCTTCGAGGAGGTGTCTTTCATCCGCCGGAATATCCTGCTCCGGCAGCATGTCACGCAGATAATCACCGAGCAGCTGATAGGCGCCGATAATCCACAGCGGTTTGAATCCGTGCTCCTGGTAGGTATTACCGGCCGCAATCAGCGCGGTTTCCTGTATGCGCCCCTCCCCGCCGTGCAGGCCGGTGAGCAGTGACTGCAGGCTGGCACGGGCCAGCACCCCGACGTCACCGCCATTACGCTCGAACGCATACAGCACCTCGGCAATATCGGGATGGTCGAACAGGTAGTCGTAGTACACTTCGGCAAACCCGGTGGTACAGCCAACCAGTATCTCGCGGTGTCTGTCCAGGATTGCCTGGTCTGCAGCAGTCAGCTTCAGGATATAGTTGTATTCGCGGAACAGGGCACCATTGCGGACGTAAGGATGCTGGTCAGCAGTCTGGTTCCCGCCGACGCCCCCCCTGTTCCCGTATTCGCTGTTTGACATCGTTTGTGCACGATTTGATTATTATTGCGATTGCAGTCCGGAAACCTCTCCTGTGATGCACACGCTTCAATCGACCGCGCACGGCTTGCCGGCAGCCATGCGGTTCGTGACAACCTGCTTTGCGAAGGTATAGTCAGGCTGTTGGTCTAATCCTTATTATTTAAGTGGAATTTAGCATAATCCGCACGGCAAATCAAAGGCTATGTCAGTGTGCGATCTGCCGGCCCAGCCAGGAAGGCTGACCCCTGCCCTGTTATTCGGTCACGCGCTGCATCCCGTATTTACGCAATTTCTCTACCAGGGTCGTACGACGCATCCCCAGTCTTCTGGCTGCATGTGCAACCACACCACCGGAATCTTCCAGCGCCTGCCGGATGTAATTGACTTCAAGGTAGCTCAGGTGTTCCTTCAGGTTCATCCCGTCACGCGGGAGCCTGGGTTCCTGATCACCGGCAATCGTCCGGCTGCCGATCAGTGAATCGGCAAGCCGTTCGCTCGAACCGGCGTCCGGGCCGTTACGGAATTTCTCCGGCAGATCCCCGGCGTCCACCAGACCGCAGGGGTGGAGAATCGCCAGACGTTCCACCAGGTTCGCCAGTTCACGGACGTTCCCCGGCCAGTGGTACTGGCAGAGCGTGTAGATTGCAGCCGGTGTCAACCGTACAGAGCCGCGCTTTTCATGCTCAATCCTGCGCACGAGTTCATTGATCAGCAGTGGAATGTCCTCGACGCGATCGGCCAGGGACGGCATGTCGATCGGAAAGACATTCAGACGGTAAAAAAGGTCTTCGCGGAATTCGCCCAGCTGAATGGCCTCCTCGAGATTCTTGTGGGTAGCCGCGATGATGCGTACGTCGGTATTCCTGGAGTCGTTGGATCCGACACGCTCGAAGGTTCGCTCCTGCAGGACCCTCAGTATCTTGACCTGCATCTGCAGGCTCATGTCCCCGATTTCATCCAGGAACAGCGTACCGCCCTCGGCCATCTCGAAACGACCCTGCCGGTCATTGATCGCCCCGGTAAATGCCCCTTTCTGATGACCGAACAATTCGGACTCGAGCAGGTCACTGGGAATTGCACCGCAGTTGACCGGCACAAACGGCCTGTCCCGCCGTGATGAGTAATAGTGAAGGTTGCGGGCCACAACCTCCTTTCCGGTACCCGACTCGCCCAGGATCAGGACATTGGCATCACTGTCTGCAACCTGTTCGATCAGTTTGCGGACATTCTGAATGGCACGGCTGCTGCCGACCAGGCTGCGGAACAGATCCACCGGCCGCTGATGTGCGTTCCGGCTGCGGCGGGCTTCGACAAAGACCTCGGCCTGGTGCAATGCATTGGTCAGTTGTGCATAGTTTGCCGGCAGTTCAAGGCGGCCGAGAATGCAGGATCCGGCGTCGATTTTCAGCGTGGGCTCGGCACCTTTCCTGGCCAGCAGATAGACCGGCATCTGGCCATTGAGCTGATGGAGTTCGCCCAGCATCGCGGTGCGCTGTGAATCGGAACCACAATCACCCAGCAGCACAGCCAGGAGATCATCATCGCCACGCAGCAATTCCCGCCAGTCTTCCTGGTCTTCAGCCTGCAATGCCGAGTAATTGATAAAGGTGAGGACTGCCTTGAGCGCGTCACCGGTTGCCGGCTCCGCGCCAATAATCAGGACCTTGGGTTCATTGTGCATTCGAAGTTCCTGCTCGAATTCGGATATTGTGCCGGGGATTATTATAAAAACCTGACAACTATTAAAGATATTTTTATTCCCCCCCTGTCCGCCAAGGATGTTACCCATCGGAACCGTCGATTGTCAAAGCCATAGAGTGATCGTTCCCCGCAGCGTAATGAACAAAAAATCCGCCTGTGATTGATTCCGGTGCAGCTGTGAAACGTGCACCACAACCGGTCACACGGACACACCCATGGCCGTCCACGGCCCCCCACACGGGTGGCCATCGGGGTCATGGACAGAATTTCCCGGAGTGTGCTCCGTAACTCAAAAACCGGCTCAATACGGGCCGCGCGGGGACGATAAATCGATGAAACAGGACAATCAGAACGGGGCGCATAATCCCCGGATACCAGGACATTGAACCGCCGATGCCACAATTTCACCCCCATTACCAGGAACCGCTGCAGGCCCGTCTGGAGACATTGCGCGAGCGAATCAGACGAGACGAGTATCTGCCTGACGATGCGCAGATCGCAGACAAGTTCATTGACCTGGAACGGATACTTCCCGCATTGACAAAACTGCACATCCGGTCTGCCGGATAGCGCCGGACCAGATCCACGTGTAGAATGCGATCTTCGGTGATCAACCTGTACAAATCCGGGGCCGTAGCTCAGCTGGGAGAGCGCTTCGTTCGCAATGAAGAGGTCGGGAGTTCGATCCTCCTCGGCTCCACCAACTCAAACGTTGTCCTGATCCTGCCCCGGTAGCTCAGCTGGATAGAGCGGGCGCCTCCTAAGCGCCAGGTCGGACGTTCAAGTCGTCTCCGGGGCACCATTTTTCACGATTCTGGCCGCGTTCCAGGGATGGTCCAGCCCGCAGAACCGGTGCGCGGCCTGCACCGGAAGCGGGCGTGTGCATGGACCGCCCCGCCTGTCAGATATCCGACTGGATTACATCGCCCCTTACACCTTGCGACGGGCCAGAATGACGTTGGGTAACTGACCGACCCGCGACAATACGCGGCTGAGCTGGCGGATATCGGCGATTTCCAGCGTCAACTGCATCCGTGCAATACCGTCGCGGTCGTCGGTCGTCGTGTTCACGCTGTTGACGTTCAGCTTTTCATTGGCCAGCAGTGCAGTGATGTCCCGCAACAGGCCGGAGCGGTCGTAGGCTTCAACCTCGATATCGACGAGATAGGCATGGTCGGCATGCGTGCCCCAGTTCACCTCGATCAGTCGACTCCGGTCATCCCCCTGCAGACGCAGGATGTTTCCGCAATCCTGTCGATGGATGGTCACACCGCGCCCACGCGTGATGTAACCGACAATCGGGTCGTTCGGCACCGGCTTGCAGCAGCGGGCAGTGGTCGTCAGCAGGTTGCCGACCCCCTGAATATCGAATGCACCACCTTTGGCCGTGGAGGCCTTGCCCGATGAACGCATGGTGCGTGGTCTGAGCACTTCTTCCTTGGGCACCAGGTCGTTGACTGCACCGGCCAGCTGACCGCTGGATATCTCGCCGCTGCCCAGACCCGCCAGCAGTTCATCCACCTTGCGAAAACCCAGCCGGTCAGCCAGTTTCTCATTCGACAGACCGCTGACACCCAGCCGGCGCATTTCACGGTCCAGAATCCCGCGGCCGGCGCTGATATTGTGCTCATGATCCTGATGCCTGAACCAGGCACGTACCCGTGACCGGGCTCGCGAGGTGACCAGATACCCCTGGTGCGAATTCAGCCAGTCACGGCTGGGCTTGCCCTGTTTCGCAGTCAGGACCTCGACCTGTTCCCCGTTCTTCAACTGGCAGGTCAGCGGTACCATCCGCCCGTCCACCCGGGCACCGCGGCAGCGGTGCCCCACCTCTGTGTGAACGGCGTAGGCAAAATCCAGCGGGGTTGCGCCCCAGGGCAGGTCGATGATCCTGCCCTGGGGTGTCAGCACATAGACCCGTTCCTGGAATGCCTCGGACTTGAACCGGTCCACGAAATCACGGGCGCTGTGCTCCTCGTCACGCCATTCAAGCAATTGCCGCAACCAGGCGATCTTTTCCTCATAACCCGCGTCATAACCGCCCCCTTCCTTGTATCGCCAGTGCGCCGCCACACCCAGCTCGGCATGACGGTGCATCTCATGGGTACGGATCTGCACCTCCAGCGTACGGCCCTCCGGCCCGAGCACAGCCGTATGCAGGGATCGGTACAGGTTTTCCTTCGGGTTCGCGATATAGTCATCGAACTCCTTCGGGATATGTCGCCACAGGCCATGGACGATTCCCAGCGCGGCATAGCAGTCCTTGTCACTGTCCACGAGGATACGCACCGCGCGCGTGTCGAAGATCTGGTCGAAGTCCAGGCGCTTGCGCTGCATCTTTCGCCAGATACTGTTGATGTGCTTGGGGCGGCCGCTGACGCTGGCCGCTACACCGGCCTTGTTCAGTTCAGTCTCCAGTATCGCAACAATTCGCTGGATGTAGCGCTCCCGGTCCTCGCGTTTTTCCGCCAGTTGCCTGGCCAGCGACTGATAGGCCTCCGGTTCCAGGTAACGCAGCGCCAGGTCCTCCAGCTCCCATTTGATCTGCCAGATCCCGAGGCGATTGGCGAGTGGCGCGTAGATATCCAGTGTTTCGCGGGCAATTCTGCGTTGCCGTTCCGGATCGAGGTGTTCCAGGGTCCGCATGTTATGGAGACGATCCGCCAGCTTGATCAACACCACCCGGACATCTTCCGCCATGGCAAGCAGCAGTTTGCGCAGGCTCTCGGCCTGGGGGTGATTCTTCTGCCCGTCCTGCCCCGCATGCTGAAATTCCCCGATCTTTTCCATCTTGGTCACACCATCGACCATACGGCCGATTTCCGGCCCATACCCGGCCCGGATACCTTCCAGAGAAATATCGGTATCCTCGACGACATCGTGCAGGATGGCGGCAACCAGGGTCTCGGTATCGAGGTTCAGGGAGTTCAGGATCTCACTGACGGCCAGTGAATGCAGATAGTACGGCTCGCCGGAGGCGCGTCGCTGGTCGCTGTGTGCGTCAAGCGCCAGTTGCCACGCACGCTCGAGTAACTGCCGGTCCGCCTCGCTGCGGCCATCCAGCAGCCTGGCGATGGCTTCGCGCGCGTGCTCGTCACTGGCTTGAGGATCAGTCATCGAATATTCCCGCTCCAAGGCCGGCATTTACGCCCGTTCACCGGAAGTGTTGCACGTGGCACGGGATCGATACCGCGTATGCCACGGATCATACAACCATATCAGGAAGTTTTCGCAATGTACTGTTTATTATATGATTTACGATATCCATATCGGCGCCTGGCATCCCGTCGAGGTGCGCGCCGGTCCTGGGTCGCGGCCGCCTTTGTCCGGATAAGTGCCGTTGTGCCGTCCTATGCTTCCTGGTCGAGCGATGCACGCGTCCCGTCTGCGGTTTCATCTGGACCGTGCCGTACCGTATCGGTCTGCGGCGGCACGGCCACAGAGGTGGTCTGCCCGGATCCGGCATGGCCGGAAGGACTGGTAAACCGGTCATTGAGTGTCTGCACATATCGATTTGCATCGGCAATGACCCGGTGCAGGCGATTCCGGTTGGTACGGTTCCAGCCCACCGGGTGGCCCAGGAAGATGCTGATCCATGGTCGCGTATTGTGCAGAAAGGCGCTTTTCAGGCGATCGGTTTCCAGGCCGGCGGTATGGGTTCGTTCGATTTTCCTGAGCACACGGGATGCGGCGAACGCACGCAACCTGAAATGCAACCAGCCATAGAGCGCCGTTCCGGCAAGCACCATGCCCAGGTACATCGACAGCAGCCAGCTGGAACCCTGCAGGGCACCCGGACCACCCGGTACCAGGTAGCGGTTCACCAGCGCGAGCAGGAGCAGGATAGCGGCGGCAAGGACCGCATCGCCCAGTAGCACGGTCTTCCGCCAGTATGCCCGGTATGCACTGATCCAGGGCACCAGCTTTTCCTCGATGTGATGGGCAAGCTTCTCCAGCGTGCCGGTAATGCGGTATGCCCGCTCCACGCTGACCCCCTGGATACGCTGGTGGATCTCCCCGAGATCATGATCGCGCTTGGATTCATAGCGTGCACGACGCGCCGCCTCGGGTATTGCAACGGCGGCATCCGGATTGTAGATGCAATAAAATCGCCCTGCGGTCAGTCCTTCCTGGGCCAGGGCACGCTGCCATGCCCCCACCACCTCTTCCGGATTGTCATCCCGTGCGGTGGTATCCATCTGGTTGAGGATGAACATGAACTTGTTGGCATCGGGCCGATGTATGGTCTGCCCGACCAGGTGTTTGAGGGTGTCTCTCATGGCACCGGGCTCCGGATGCCGTGCATCGAAGAACACCAGCACCAGATCCGAGAGATCGATGATGTGATCGGTCAGGCGCAGCGTCGCATCACGCTGCGAATCTGCGTCAAATCCGGGTGAATCGATGATGATGCGCCCACTGAGTTTTTCGCTGGGTACGGTCTTCAGCTGCAGGTAGGCGTCCACCCTGCGCCCCTCGCCGCGTGCCACCTTCTCCAGTTCCTCACTGATCTGGTAAAAGGGAAAGCGGGGGTCGGCATCCAGTGCGGTTCCGGGCAGCGCCTGTGCATGCCGGCTGCTCCCGTAACAAATGACGGTAAACTTGTCGTCCACCGCCTGGTTGCCGGTGGACTGGATTGCCTCACCGAGGTAGTGGTTGACGAAGGTGGACTTGCCGGCGGAGAAGGTTCCCAGCAAGGAGATCATCGGCCACCAGGAGATCTGTGTAGCAAAGGATTGTTCCGGATTGAGCAGCCCGAGCGCGCGGCCCACCTGGTCCAGGTGCCGGTAACTCTGGACCGAGGCAACCAGTACCGGATTTTCCTTGTGGAGATGCTCCTCGAGGCTGCGCAGCCTTTGCTTGATGGTCTTTCCAGCACCAGACATCATTACCCTCCGAACCGTGCCATCTCCCGACTTCCGTTATAACGGCAACGGCCGGCTGCAGTACAGTGCCGGTGGCAGATCCGGTTCAGTACGGAAACAACCCGCTGACCATTTTCATCGGTCCGGTCGCATTGTGGATACTATGGCTCATCTGTCCCATGTCATTCCTCATCTGGTACATGGGGACGGTCATCACGTCGACCGAGCGATTGATGCCGTCCAGTTTGCCCAGCAGCTGATTCATGTCCTGGGAACCGGTGCCGACATCCTGGGAAATGGTCGTGAGGTTGCCGGACATGCTGGCGACACTCCTGGTCACCACATTCATGTTATTTGCCATGTCATTCATCGAGACCACGATCGTCTCCATGCTGCGGGCGAGCCGTCCGACGTCACTGGTCAGGTTGTAGATCAGATAGAAACCGTACGCCGCGAGCACGATAAATGCCAGCAGTGACGGGTACACCACCAGTTCCCAGCGCCGCGCACTGGCTTCAAAGGTGCGGGAAAACTTGTCCATGCAGGACGCCATGTCACGGGTGATGACTTCCGCGCCGATCGGCAATAATTCTTCTTTTGAATCAATCATGTATGATTCCTTTTGGTCAGGGCCCGATAGCCTGGAAATATTCTACCGGGCTGCCTCGCCGGGGCGCCATAAACCAAAAGCTAGAAATTCGTAATCAGAAGTCCCCCTTCGCACCACGGTTCATGATATCGAGGATGGTGTCCTTGACGTCGTTGGCCTCCTTGTACAGTTCCGGGGGAAGCCTGCTGCCGCCGTGAATCATCATGTCCATGTTCAGGGTATAGATCCACAGCTTGCCGGTCTTGTCCTCGACGACGGATATCCTGCACGGCAGATAGGCGGAATAGGCGTCCGAATATTCGACCATTTTTGCCGCAGTCAGGGGATTGCAAAACATGTAGATCTTCAGGTACGGCTGCGGTGTCCCCGTCATCGCAGTCACCTGCTCGGACAAGGGCAGTTCACCCACGTTCTTGATGTTATGCTCGTTTGCCACAAACCGCAGGGTCTGCTCCACATCGGCCGCACTCAGCCCGTCGGCAACCGGTATTTTCCAGACCGTCGCATCCGCCGCGTTGCCGGTATGCAGCAGATCCTTGAGCATGGTCATGTACACTTCCGGCGCCTTGTCATCAAATGACAAGGCATTGCCGAGATCCTGTACGTTCTGCACCCCGAAACCGTATGTGACTGACAGCCAGATAATCCCGGCCACCAATGCCAGTCCAACCAGTGCCAGCAAGTTCCAGATGAATTTAATCATGCAATAGTTTCCCTCCAGGAATGATTTGTCACTGTGTGGACGTTGTGGCTTCCTTTACCTTCTGCAGTAACTCGTCCGCCTGTGTGCCGTTCAGACCGCGGATGACCTCGACCAGCTGCTGGGCCTCATCGACAAGCCCCTGCTTCAGCAGGCGTATACCGGCATTGAAATAGGCGGTGGACGCCTTGTCCCACTCGCCCTGTGAAAAATACATGTTGCCAAGTTCACCATAGCCGTCCGGGTTGTCGGGATCGAGTGCAATCAGCCGCTTGTACTGCTGTTCGGCGGTGGCGTAGTCCCTCAGCCAGAAGGCCTCCCGCGCCGCCGCCAGTATCTGGTAGGAACTGTTGCCCGACGTTTCACCCTCGCCAGCGGCCGGCGCCGGGGCGGTTTCAGCGGCCGCCTCCGCGGGAGCGGGCGAGGGTAGTTCGGACTCCGCCGGCTCCGCCGGTACGGACGAGGCGGCTTCCGCACCTGTCTCGGCCTGTTCGCTCTCCGTAGCCGGGGCGGTTGTCATTTCGCCACCTGCCGCCATACCGGCATCTTCCTCCGGAGCGGCAGGCATCATGGCAGCGTTCTCCGTCCCGGACGGCACCGCCGGTGCCGCAACCTCTCCGGTCGCTTCGGGCTCTTCCATTGGCCGGGGTTCGATTTCCGGCATCACGGGCTCCTGCGGGACGGCCCGGCTGCCGGCCGCCTCCGGCGGTGCGGCGGCATTCTCTCCGGATTCTCCTGATGCAGCTTCACCGGGTACGGTTCCGGCTTCGGCAGGTTCCGCCGGGGCAGACATGGCGGCTTCCGGTGTGGCAGGTCCCTCCTGGACAGGCACAGGTGTACCGGACTCTGCCGGCTCCGCCGGTATGGACGAGTCGACCCTCGGTTCCTCTGCGGCGGGCTGCTCCGGAGACGCGGGTACGGGTGCCGGCTCCACAGCTAACGCCGGTGCAGTATCCGGCAATCCGGGTGCAGCTTCATATTGCATGGATGATGCTGCCTGCTCTCCCGCCGCTGGCGGGTTACCCGCGCTGTCCGGAGCGGCCGCTTCAGCAGGCTGTGCGGTTTCCGCGGTGCCGGCAGTAGCCTTTTCCGGCTGATCACTGGCAGAATCCATTGCCAGGAAGCCCGGTAATTTCATGCCGGGAAAGAGGTCGCCACGATAAACCAGCCCGACCGCCAGCAGTGCTACCAGAACAAGTGCAAATCCGTGGCTGAGAATACGTGCGAACAGGTTCATTACTCTAGCTCCTGAGAATTTAGTTCAGTTGTCCGATGATCTCCGGGTACAGCGCGGCAGCGAAATCCCGGAACTCCTCTGCCGCCTTGCTGTGCGGCCACATTTCGAATACCGCCAGTCCTTCACTCAGTGATCGACGGAAACTCGTGCGCATTTTCAGACACTGTGGCATGACCTCGTCAATACCCGGCAACATCCGTAATGCTTCCTCTGTCTCCTGGGTCTCACGGATAAACTGGTTGGTATCCGCACGGTTCACGAACGCCATGGTCCTGTGCCTGCCATTCAACCGGATCACTTCCATATCCGGCCCGAGGATATGCAGGAAACGCTGGGTGGCCCAGACATCGGCCTGGCTCGGAGGTACGGGAATCAGGATTCTGTCTGCAGAGGACATGGCCTCTTTCATGGCTGCCATGTTTGCGGCGCCGACATCAACCAGAACCTCGCAATCGTCATGTGCCATGAGCTGCTCGCCAAGTACGGCCCGGACTGAATGAATCTGGAGTTCCGGCCTGTTCCCGATTTCCCGGCGCAGCATACCCAGATCACTGAAAGTACACTGGGGATCCAGATCGTAACCTATCACCTTGCGGCCATTGCTTTCCAGCCAGACCGCCAGGTTGAACGCCACCGTGCTCTTGCCGGACCCGCCCTTCAGGTTTGCAATTACAGTTATCATCGCGCCAGCCCGACCCCCTCCATGATGTTCAAATCGTTCGAGTTGTGTTCCGGCAGGTTACCCCGTTACTGGTCAGTCTCCGGAGGCATGGACTGTTCGGTAAACCCCGCCGGCACGGAGAACAGGCTATCCGGCTGCCTGCCCGGCCTGATATTGACCAGATTTCGTGTGAATCCACCCGGCTGCTCCTCGCGTATATTGAAATTCAGTTCCGGATCATACCATTGTGTTGATGTCTGGCTCTGTCCGTTCGCCAGATGACTGGTCAGTTCCCACTTCTCCGTCTTGCGTCCATTGACGACTTCATTCCCGACTTCCCGCATTTCCATCAGGGAACCGTCAGGCATTTCCTGCCGAACCGGTATCTTGCGCTGTTCGTCCAGCCAGAACACCATGGAACCGGACTGCCCGGCACCTGTGATGACCCACTTGTGAGTGCGGCGTCCGTTGACCATCTCGGTTCCTGCATCCTTGCAACTGAGATTCTGCATGTTTGCACAGGGGTTCATGTCACCGGCCGGCGCCGGAGGTGCCCCCATGCCTGCCTTGCCGGCCTGCCTGCGCATGTAGGATTTCCGTGCCGGATCGATAACGATCGCCTGCTGCCTGGCCAGATCAATGATCTGGATGATCTGTTCCCCGTTCATTTCGTAATCGGTACGCATTCTGTCCCGCCCGACGTAGATGTGACCCTTGTGGTCACCGTATTGCGGGTGGGAGTCGACCGTATCGGCACTGAACTCAATTGCGGCCTGTGTGTGTAACGGGATAAAAAGAGCGACAAACAGAACAAACGAAAAACCTTTGAAGCGCATGTTGTGACCTGTAGATAACGATTGCATGATACTGAATAAACAAACAGGGGCGGGTCGGACACAGGACTGTGCCCGGCACCCTGTCGCCTCCGGCATTCCTGCCTCCACCGGGCTGGTGCCTCCGCAACCGATGGTACACCATGAATCCACAACTGCAATCCATCTGCCGGATATCCGTGATCAGACAGTGCGTTGTACCGCGGTGAAAGGGCAGCCTGCCGGGTGACCCTCGTCATGAGGGGACGGGCATATTTACCGGCCCCTGCCACCTCGGCCGGGTCCACGCCAGCCCCTGCAGGATGGGGCTACCAGACGTAGCCCGGTAATACCGGGGCCTGATAAGGGTTGTAGTAGCCGACGCCAGGTGCCGGTACCGGTGCCGGTGCCGGTGCCGGTGCCGGACTGTAGCCCGGGGCGCCCAATACAGGCAACTGACTGTAACTGGGCCATGTGTTGATTACCTGGTTGTTGCCAGAATTGCTCTTGCTCTCTGTCTCACCCCACGGGCGTTGCATATACACGGTTTGAGGCGCACTGCCATAGGGATACTGTTGTACGGTTTGCGGTGGGGAATAGGTTTGCGCTGGTGGCGCAGGCGTATTCCATACCGGTACAGGTTGCTGCCAGACGCCTGCATTCGGCGCACCGGCATACTGCCCGGTGTAGCCGGTAACCGGTACGGGCACCAGCATCCACCCCTGTGGCACGGATGTAGCCGGATAGGTAGTCGCCTGGTTTGCAGGCTGTGTTTGCGTCCATTGACCCGCAGCCGGCGTGCCCGCGCCGGGTTGTATTGCCGGATTGAATGTCAGTTGTGGCTGACGAATCACCGGTGCGGGATGCCACTCGACCACTACTGGTGGATCGTTTTGTTCCCCGGTCTGCTGCGGGACCGCATGTTTCATATCCTCATCGCCGGAACTGCAGCCATTCGCCAGCATGAGGGCAATAGAGATGGAAATACCAGACACTAACCGGATTAGAAGAAATGAACCTGGTCCCCGGATCATGAGACACAGGGCAGGCGACCGCCAGCCGGCCGGATCTTCACCAGCCGGCCCCCTGGTAAGGACGAGGCCGGTACATTCCGTCGTAGATCGGAGGTGGTGGTATCTCCTCCTCCGCATCCCCCCGCCCTGACGGATTGTAGTAACCAGGCGGCGGCAAATTCCTGTTGCCTCGATACATCGGCGGATAGGGGTAGCCCGGTTGCGGATAGTTATAGTTCCGGGACACCGGAGGCGGCCTGCGCCAGTCGTTGCCCGGTACCGGCTGGTGCGGTGCCATCGCACCCCATCCCGGCTTCCCGTTTCTGTAGTAATCCGCGTACCCGGCCGTATCCCCCGCCGATGGCGGTGTCATGGCCTTCGCGGCGGCTGCAGGCGCAACCGGCTCATCCTGCCGGGCCGCAATACCGGCAGCCGGGGCCATGCCCGGAATCGCAGCCGAAATCTCCTGTTCGACGCTGGCCGCTGATGACTCCGCCGTGTATTCCTCTGCCGTCTGGTTTGCCGGCACGGTGGCTGCCGGCGCCTCCGTTACCGGCCGCGGCGGAAACATCCGCATCGGTTCCACCGAGCCCGGCCCCGGCACGCGGGGGTCGATATTCACAGGGCGATAGGGTCCGGCTGGCGGTGGAGCCGAGACCAGTGACCACTCGTTCGAGTAATGATATGGCTGGACCGGTTCCTCCCCGAACACGGGCGAAACCGCAATAGACAGGACAAGAACTGCAAACCCCGACGAAATCGTTATGGACTTCATATTTATGTACCTTTCCCGATGGTCGTACATATCAATCGATCAGACTGAAGCTCGATCCCGCCCCGGCGAACGGTTCGAATTCCGGGACAGGTGCTAGTTCAAATCCTGCTTCAGACGAATCCCTCTGCGTTTCCTGCCGATCATTCCGTCCGGATCATTGTCATCATCACCTTCATCGGTAATGATAGTGGGCTGCTCCGGTTTCGCCACCGGCTCGACCGTCGTGTCCTGAACGTCCTGGACGGCGGACTCAGCGACCTCGGCGGTATCCGCTTCTTCGACCGCGGACTCGACCACCGGTTCAGCCTCGACTGGAACTGAAGCCTCGACCACCGGTTCAGCT